>JAYTTY010000249.1:0-1943 GCA_043744795.1 Zavarzinella sp.
GCATCCGGTTTCCCAAGCAGAAACCGGGTTTCTGTTTTAGGCGACCGTGCGGTTGGCAAGCAGGCCTTCCGCCAACCAACACATCACCAGCATCAACCACACCCAGGGCCACAGTTCCCCAGGCTTGAGTTCCTGACCGTCCGTTCCCTCGCCTTCTGCCCCGGATGACTCGGGCACAGTGGAATTCGATGCCAGCGTGATGCCGAGGCGTCGGGCGAATTCTTCGGACGAACACGCTTCCAAATCCGACTCCTGCGGTTCCAGGTTGCGGACTTCCCATCCGTCGCCGATCTGCCGCACGCCAGGTGCCTCGCCCGCCGCGGGCATTTCGCGAACCGGCCCCGTCCCCGTGAGGCCCGCCGCGCCGCGGACGAGTTGATGCACGAGCGGCAGGAAGAGCCGACTGCGGCTCCACTCGCCGTGCTCGCGGCCCACGGATGCCGCACACCAAATCACTCGCGATGCTCCGGTCTTGCGTTCCAACAGAATCGGCGTGCCGTCGTTGAACTTGGCGAGAACTCTCACGCGTTCCGCGGGTGCGATTCGCGTACAACCCGAGAATGTCATGCGGTGCAGGTCGCCGTGCTGCGGGTCGGCGAACGGAGCCAGCATGGGGTGATCGGCGGCGAACTCGGCGATGCGGAACGGCACGTCGCGGGCCGTGTGCGTGCCGGTCACTTCACCGAGCGACAGCCCGGCATTCGCGTAGCTCGCCGCGCTCCCCGGCCCGACATTGCCGCCCCCGAAGACGACCCCGGACCCGCCGCGGTCGAGGAACGCCCGCACCCGGGCAGCATCGCTAGCGGGGAACCCCGCGACGTTGGCCGCCACCAGCACGTCCACGTCGCGCAGGTCGGGTAGCCGTGCGTCCGCGCCATAGGGAAACACGATCAACCGGAAGGGGGCGTCCGGTGCGGTTTCGCCGGGCGGGGCCAACCGCAGCGCCGCTTCCAGGAAGTAGGCTTCGCCCAAGGCCGCAACATCCCGAGCGGCACCGTCCAGGAGAAGCACGCGCGGCTTCGCGGCGGCGAAGAGCGCCACGTGCCGCGTATCGTCCACCGACAATCCGTCTTGGCCGGCAACGGACACGGTTCCTTGCCAGAGCCCGGGAGCCAGTGGCGGCGTTTCGAAGCTAACAGTCGTCGACGCGCCGGGAGCCGCGGAGGCCACGCCGGGAAGCGCGATCACCTTCCCCTTGTTGGCGAGGCGCAGGCTCAACGGTCGCTGATCCAAAGACTCGGTCCGAGAATTCAGAATCGTCGCCTGCACGGTCGTCGGAAGTTCGGCTCGAACCATCAGGTTCGCGGGGCGGACTTCGATCACGGCGACGTTGCCGGACAGCGCCGGGCCGACATCCCAAACGTGTACGGGCACGTCCTTCGGGAAGGCGAAGGTGTCGAGGCTGCCGAATCCGGTCCGCTGCAGGTCGGTGATCACGTGTACGGCGAGTGGGCCACCGCCTCGGGCGGCCTCACACCGGGATCCGGCCCACGTGAGCGCGGCGGCGAAGTCCGTCCCGCCCGTCAGACTCTCCGGCGGCTTCAGGTTGGCCAGCGACATGCGGCCATCCGCCGACGACTCGATCGGTTCCACCTTCGTGTCGAACCAGGCCACCTCCACTCGCGATCGGGACGGGATACCCGTGACGACCGCGGGCAACTGCCGAACCGCACGCTCGATTAGCCGCTCGCCGTCGCGCTTGCGGTCCATGCTCGCCGACCGATCGATCAGCACGACGGTGAGCCCGGCGTCTCCGCCGCCGATCGACTCGGCCCGATACGGGCGGGCGAACAGCAGCACCAGAAGGGCGACGCACCCGATTCGCAGTGCGAGCAGCAGCCAGCGCTTCAAGCGCCGGCGACCCGTGTCCCGACGAACGGCGAGTTTCAGGAAGCGCAACGTGCCCAGGTCCACCGGCCGCGATCGCCGGCGGAAGATCAAAT
>JAYTTY010000250.1:0-27589 GCA_043744795.1 Zavarzinella sp.
GCCCGGATCAACCGCGACCCCGTCGCCCGTGTGGCCCGGTTGTGGCCCAAGTTTGAACGCGACCCGGCGGTCGAGGAAAAACGCCGGGTCTCTCGCTGAACGCGGTTTAGGCACGCCGGGATCGTCGTCTGTTCCCGCGACCCCGACATGGCCGCCTTGGCGGCCCGCGTCCACGCCGCCGTTTCCGGCGTTCCCGCCCTCGCCGGGCAACTGCTCCGCGTCGTCCGGCCGAATAACACGCCGCCGAAGGCCCCATGACGGCCCGAGGTTACGTCACCTCTTCCACCAGCCACCCGTCCGCCAGCGCCGCCCCGTCGGCGATTTCGACGGCCTCCTCCAACAGCGGCAGCGCGTCCCTCAGCGTGTCGCCGCCGCGGTAATGCACTTCCAAAATGCCGTCGCCTTCCTTGACGGCCGTGCCGATGGGGGCCACCACGCGCACGCCCACGGCGTGGTCCACGGCGTCCGTCGCCGTGGCCCGGCCGGCGCCGAGTTGCGTCGCGCCGACACCGATCTTGTAGGCGTCCAGCCCGTGGACGATGCCGGGCCGCTTGGCCGTCACCACGACTTGGCGCGGGGCCTGCGGCAATAACCGTGGGTCGTCGATCACGCGCGGGTCGCCGCCTTGGAACGCGATGATCTGTCGGAACTTCTCCAACCCCCGGCCGGACGCCAGCGCCGCTTCCACTTGGGCGAACGCGGCCGGCATGGTCACGCCGGTCCCCATGGCGACCATCTTGGCCGCGAGGGCGATGGAGAGAGAAGTGATGTCGTCCGGGCCGTCGCCGCGGAGGGCGTCGATGCACTCGCGCACTTCCAGCGCGTTGCCGACCATCAGGCCGAGCGGGGCGTCCATCCGCGTGATGAGGGCCTCCGTCCGCACGCCGTTGGCGGTCCCCACACTGACGATGGACTTCGCCAATTGGCGGGCCTCGGGCAGGGTTTTCATGAACGCCCCGGAGCCGACTTTCACGTCCATCACCAGGGCGTCGATTCCCTCGGCGAGTTTCTTGCTCAGGATGGAAGCCGTGATGAGCGGGATGCTCTCCACGGTGCCGGTCACGTCGCGCAGGGCGTACAGCGTCCGGTCGGCCGGGGCGACGGCCGCGGTCTGGCCGATCATGCCGACGCCGACGGTCTTCAGCGCCGTGCGAAGCTCGTCTTCGGACAGGCCGACGCGGAAGCCGGGGATGGAATCAAGCTTGTCCAGCGTGCCGCCGCTGTGCCCGAGGCCGCGGCCGGACATCATCGGCACCACCACGCCGCAACAGGCCGCGAGCGGGGCGAGAATCAGTGAGGTCTTGTCCCCCACGCCGCCGGTGCTGTGCTTATCGACCTTGGGGCCGGGCACGTCGTCCCAGCGGAACCGCTTGCCGGTGTCGGCCATGCATCGCGTGAGGGCGGCCGTCTCCTCCGGGGTCATCCCCCGCAGCCAAATGGCCATCAGCAGGGCGGCGAGTTGGTAGTCCGGCCACCCGCCCGACGCGGCCGCCGAGACGAAGGCTTGGATTGCTTCGGGGGACAGGATTTGGCCGTCCCGCTTCGCCCGGATGACGTCGATGGCCCGCATGGTGAATCCTCGCGGAAATTCCCGGGGTTCGCAAAGCCTCACCCGCGGGCTACACTCCGGCGCCCCCTCCGGGGCTGAATACCAAAGGTCTGGTTTTAGCCCCGGAGGGGGCGCCGGAGTGTAGCCCGCGGGTGAGGCTTTGCGAACCCCGGGTATGGGGAAGCAATCAGAAATGAAACCGCCCGCATCGCCGAATTCCCCCAACGAACCTTGTACCCCCGGCCCCCCCGGTGACAATGGATGGTTTAGCACACGGCCGCGGACCGAGCGAGGGGCATTGTGGCACAGGCGCACGCGATTCTGGTCGGCGTCGACGACGTGGACGGCTTCCCCAAGTGGCCGCACGCCGCCGCGGAGGCCGGCCACTTGGCCGACACGTTGGCGCTCGTCGGCGTGGCCAAGGCCCTGCAAATCGTGCTGACGGGGCCGGCCGCCACCAAGTCGGCCGTCGAGTCCCGGCTGCGGAAACTCCTGAAGACCGTGGCCGCCGGGGACGACCTCTGGGTCGCGTGGTGCGGGCCGAGTTTCGTCGTGGACGGGCAGACCTTCCTGGCGACGGCCGACACATTGGAAGATGACCGCGAGGCCACGGCCGTCCAACTCTCGGACTGGGTCCAGTCCGTGGACCGGGCCGGCGTGGAAGTCCGTTGGCTGATCGACGTGCCCGAGTTCGGGGACGACGACGGGCTGGCCGACGCCGAGAAGATGGTCTGCCTGCGCTCCCACGCCCCCGGCGAGGTGTCCCACGCGGCCAACCGCCGCCGGCTATGGCTTCAGACTCTTGGCGACATCCTGCGCGGCAACGGCCCGCCGGCCCCGGAGCAACGCCTCTCGGCCGCGGACGTGAACGCATGGCTGGTCGCCGAACTGCCCCGCGTCGTCCGCAAGCACATTACGGAGCCGGCCCCGCAGACGCCGGCGCTGCTCGGCCAAGCGGAGGTCGGGTTTCCGGTCGCCGTCGCCGCGCCGGTGAAGCCGAAGGCCAAGCTGAGTTTGAAGCAACTCAAGCGGCTGGTGTTCCGCGGCGAGCGGTCGGCCAAGATCAAGGACTTGTCCGGCTACCAGAAGAACTACCGCCTGCCGGACGCCAACACGCCGTCGGCCCAGAAGTGGCTGCACCGCCTCGCCTTCCCGGACATCCAGGCCGACCTCGACGAGAAGTTTAACGCCATCCGCGAAGACCTCGGGTTCAAGCGCAAAGACTTGGAGTGCGTGCTGGAGCCGGACGGCTTCGGCTTCATCCGCACGCCGGCCTTCGACTACGCCGTCAGTGTCACGCTCGACGCGGCCGACCCGACGATGTTTTCGTGGCGGCGGGAACTGTCCCAGTTCGCCAAGGCCGACCTGCTGAACAAGCCCGCCTTGCGCAAGGTGTTCCCGGACGCGCTGGAGACCTTGGAGTTCCACTTCGACCAGTTGATCGACATCGAGGAACTCGTGGACCGCGTCGAGGACAACAAGCCGGCCGGCGTGAAGATCCGCGTCGGCGGGGACGCCTCGTACTGCGAGGTGACGGTCGCCGGCTTCGCCGGCAAGGTCCGCGTGGAGAAGTCCCTGCTGCGGATCGACGGCCCCTCCGGCCTCGGCCCGGCCTCGCTGGTGGAACAGTTCTTCGCCTTCCAAGCGCAATTCGGCGGCAAGAAGGGCCTGCCGGCGATCAAGTGACGTGGGATTGGCGAGACCGGCCGCCAACAAGTATGATGGGGGCGCACCGCAGGAGACGACGATGAGCGCGAACACGACCGCGGACCTCGAATCGGACTTGGACATCCCGCCGCTGCGCGAGGGCGACCGGCTGACGGCCGACGAGTTCCACCGGCGGTACGCGGCCATGCCGCAAATCCGACACGTCAACCTGGTTAATGGAGTGGTTCACATGGCTTCGCCGATCCGGTCGGCACACCACAGCGGGCCGCAGGGGATTGTGATGACATGGCTCGGCCAATACGCCCGTCGCGTGCCGGGCGTCGCGGTCCACGGCAACGGGACGCTCCGAGTGGACGGGGAGAACGAAGTCGAACCGGACGCCATGCTGGTCCTTCTCCCGGAGTACGGCGGCCGGTCGTGGGAAGACGCCCAGGATTACCGGCGGGGCGCCCCGGAATTGGTCGTGGAAATCGCCGCCAGTTCCGGCCGGCTGGACGCGGGGGAGAAGCGGGACTTGTACGAGCGGATTGGCGTCAGCGAATACTTGCTCTGGCGTGTCGAAGACGACGAGATCGACTGGTGGGCGCTCGTGGACGGGGCGTATGAGGCGTTGCCGACGGACGATGCCGGCCTTATCCGCTCCCGCGCCTACCCCGGCTTGTGGCTTGACGCGGACGCGATGGTCGCCCGCGACGGTGATCGCCTCGCCGATGTCGTGGACGCCGGCAAGGCCTCCCCGGAACACCAAGTATTCGCGGCCCGCCTCGCTTAGCTCTTCTCGATCCCGAGCAACTGGCCCAACTCCTCGTGCGCCCGGGTCTCCTTGATCATTTCCCGCATCAGGTCGGGGAAGGAGAGGCCGCCGAGTTTGACCGCGCGGCGGATCATCAGCGGGATCGGGCTGTGCGGCTCCAGGGCTTGCAAGGCGTCCGCGATGTGGCTCAGTTGGTGGTACAGGGCGTCCCGCGTCGAGCCCACCGGCGCGGCGTGAGTAACCGCGGCCGGGCCGCCGGCGGAAGTTGCCGGGGCGGTGGCGGGGGCCGGGGCCGGTTCGTCCGTCAGCGCGACGTTCAGCTTCTTGGCGATCCCCTCCATCGCGGTCTTGCACTCGGCGAGGGCGGCGCCCAACGTCGAACCGCCGGCCAGCAGGCTGAGGTCGGCTTGCGGGATCTTCGCGTCCACGGCTTGGGCGAGGGCGCGCAACTCGCGCTCGGCGTCCAGCAGGTCCGCGTAGGTCTGGCGGAAGTGAGCCGCGTCCAAGTCGTCGCGCTTGGCGGCCTCGGCGGCGATCTGGGCGGCGGTGGCGGCGTTCTGCCAGTCGTGCAGGTGGTACGCGACCTTCTTCACGCGGACCATCGGCAGCTTGCCGAGGGCGGCCGGGAAGCGGGCGGCCCGCGTGGCGTCGTTCATCCAGTTCAGCGGGCCGGTGCGCAGGTCCATGTCGTCCGGCGACTCCACGAGCGGGTGCAGCGTGTCCCACCACTCGTCCCACAGTCGCCGCAGCAGCACGAGGCCGTCCCGCAGGCCGCCGAAGCCGTGCAGGCGGGTGACGGCTTCGGCCAGGCGCGTGGCGATCAGCAAGTCCTTCCCGGAACTCCGCAGGGCGTCCTCGGCCAACTTGCGGACGCCATTCCAGTCGGCCAGCACCGTCGGGTCGAACGGGTCTTCCTTGCGGGCCAGGTCGAGTTGTTGCCGCAGCACCACGGACGCCGGCTGCCCGGCCGGCGAATCCCCCATGATCGGCTGGAGCAGGGCGTCGATGTCGAGGTACGCGTCGCGCGGCATGGGGTCTCTTTTCCGGGGCGTGGCTTGGAGGTGATGATAGCGGGCCGGATAGAATTGGCGGGAGTCGAACCCCGGACGGGCCGCCCCATGAAATACGTCGTCGCCTTCTCCGGCGGGCTGGACTCCACGACGCTGCTGTACCACCTGCGGGCCGAGGGGCACGCGGTGAAGGCCCTCTCCGCCGACTACGGCCAGCGGCACGGCGCCCGCGAAAACCAAGCCGCTGAAGCGATTGCTCAACTTCTCGGCGTCGAACGGCGGGTCGTCGATCTGACCACGTTGACTGCATTCTTCGGCCGCAATAGTCTCTCGGACGCGGGCGTGCCGGTCCCGGCGGGGGCGTATTCGGAAGCGGGGATGAAGCTCACGACTGTGCCGAACCGCAACATGGTCTTGCTGTCCGTCGGGCTGGCGTGGGCCGCGAGCTTGACGTTTGACGGCGTCGCCTTCGGCGCCCACGGCGGCGCGTACACGCCGTACCCCGATTGCCAACCCGCCTTCGCCGAGGCGATGGACCGGGCCGCCGCCGTCTGCGACTGGCGCCCGCTGCGGGTGTTGGCCCCGTTCGCCACATGGGGCAAAGGCGACATTGTGAAACGCGGGGCCGCGTTGGGCGTGCCGTTTCATCTGACGTGGAGTTGCTACGAGGGCGGGGAGAAGCCGTGCGGCGTCTGCGGGACGTGCATGGACCGGGCGACGGCGTTCACAGACGCGGGAATGGACCCGGTATAGCGCATGGACTGTGTCATCCCGGCCGCGGCCATCATTTTCAAGTGATTTGCCAGATCAATCGCCCGTTTGCGGTCGAATTGTGAAGGTCTGCCAAATCGCCTGCCATTGCGCGCGACCCATTTGGCGAAATCTTGGCAATCCGTCGGGTTCGGGATAGCGACGAGATGGGCTGAAGACTATCCGGTTGTGATGGCATCCGCCGAAACCGTTCTCTTTTCAGATTGTGGATCGGCAATTACCGGCGATTCGCCAGTCGTGAAAAATACGCCCCAAGCCCTTCTCCGAGGCTGGCATTAACGCCAAGCTGGTCAACCCGGCGATCTACGTGCGGCTGGAAATGGAACCACCTCAAGCGGGAAGAGACAACCGGGGCGGTGGAGATCGGCGCCGGGTCATGCCCATCGGCCTCGACACCCGCGGCCTCACCGCCGCCGAGATCATCCGGCGGGAACCCGACGGACGCCAACAAAGGCCGTCCGCTTCAGGGACAGGGTGAAGGCCATTGCGGCTTTGGTGCGAGGGCCGTGAGGGTGAACCCGCTGTAGTTGACGATCTGGCCGGCGGCGGCGATCCGGCCCGGATGTTACGGGCGCTGGCGGAAAATGGGAGGCTCCATGTCCTCCCGGCTCAATTCGTTTAATTGATTGGAGTTAGAGACACCGCCGTCACGACTTGTTCTCTTCGAGGGCCGGGAGCCGCTTCTTGATCCAGGCGTTAATTGCCGTCTTAAGCGTGGGCGAGGTCCAGTCGGACATGGTGATCGGCCCAGGGCGGCTGACCCGGTGGCGGTCAAGGACGAGCGAGAGCAGGTCAAAGTTCGCCGTCCGCCTGAATTCGTCCTCGAGCAGGACAAACGGGTGCGAGATCCCGCGGGTTGGCTCGGTCGCGAGTTCAAGCAACTTCGTCCATTGCTGGATGTTGGGCGTGTGGCACTTGTCCTCCCAATCCTCTCCGCTCGCACACTGGACGAAGTAGAGCGGTCGGCCCGGCCAACCGTCCTGAAACGGCAGGTGGCACACGACATCGAGACCGCAGTCCTTCGCTCGTTTCGCTGTCCACGTCCCAACCGCTGAAGGGCGGTGCGGCTCACCGACGTGCTTCCCGACCGCCGCGACCTTATCGAGCACCGAGTTGCTCGCGACGTGCGACCATCCCGTCGAGTGGGGCTGAAATCCGATGAGTCGAAGGGCCTCGGTCGTGAGTTCCTCGAATATCCGCCCTTGCTCAGTGTAGTCCGAGCCGAACATGGTTGTGAAGCTGGGACGGTACGCGGCCTGCATCGCGAGCATCAGGCAGAACGAATAAGCGGGACTGTTTGTCCAGTCGATCTTCCGCGAAAGCCGCTTTGAATCAACACTGTACGTCGCGACGGGGCCGAGACACCTGAGCCGACGGCGGAGTTCCTTCCACACCTCGTCGATGCGTTCGTGCGCGAAGTCCTGATCGCGGTAGTAGCCCTCGTCGAGCAGCATGTCCTTCACGTCGATTTTCGTGACTTCCGTGTCGATGAAGGTGATGCAGCCCTCGAGCCACTCGGCCATCGCGTCGAGTTGCACGTTATGGACGTTGACCGAGATGTGCGCAGCGAACCCCTTGCTGGGCGGGGTGAGCATGATCAATCATCCTCCGCGTCGTCTTTCAAGAGATCCTTCTTGATCTGTGGGAAGACGCCGAGGAGCTGGAGGGCGTCGGCACCGAACCGCTTCACCGCTGTCTGAAGCCGCTTTGATGTCTTGTACTGGTGGGCGGCCTTCAGGGCTTCGCCGACCTCATCGGCCGCCCGCTCGACGTGGCTCGATACGTCGGACTCGCCGACGCCGGCCATGCGGCGGGCGACGGAAAACGACGGACTGTCGTTCCGCTCCAGGTACTCGACGGCAGTCTCGTTCTCAAGAATCCGGCCGAACTCATCGACCTGCCGCGAGTCCGACACGATCGGTTCAACGTCCTCCGCGCCGAACAGCCACTTCGCGAAATTCTCAAGTTGCTTCAGTTTCGTCGAAGGGACGGGCTTCTTGGCCGTCTTCGGGTCGGCCTCCATATTGATGTCGAGGTACGTCCGGACGCCGTTCGTGCGGAGTGAGAGATAGAGGACGCTAAACCGCTCCTCAACGCGAGAGACATCGATCTCGTCCGACTCTCCCTCCATCTGGAGCAGAAGACGGTAGGAGATGTAGTTCTGCCGGACGGTCGGCAGCTTGCTCCCGATTCGCTTCCGGACCTGTTCGTAGGTGAGCTTCTCCTCCTCAATGAGCTGCGCGATATACTCTGCCTTCTCTGCCGGGTTCCACTCCTTTATGCCGGTGACGTGACGGTATCCGAGGTAGGCGCGAACCTCCTTGCGAGACTCTTTAAGGATGTAGGGGATGTGTTTGAGCCGGTTGAAAGCCGCGGTGTTGTACCCGCCTACCAGATCAGTCCACCGGTCCGAAACGCCTTTTTCCTTGGCGCGAATCTTAAGGAGCATCTTCAAGGCGGCGAGTCGGCGGTTCCCCTCGACCACGACAAGTACCGCCCCTTTCTTCCCGGGGACTGGCTCCTTCACCACGATCAGAGCTTCTTGTGGCCAGAACCCGCTCTCGAGAAACGAGACGGCCAACTCCTCCAGCATCCAATCCTTCATAAGGGCAAGGATTTCGTCCTGAGTGAGACCCTTGACGATATTGTGCCGGCCCAGGCGGGGGTTGTTGGGGTCAAGGAACAAATTCTCCGGGGGCTCCGTAAGAATAATCGGCATATCGTCCATTGCGGCCTCCTTGGGTTCTGAAACCACGGACCGGTCGGAGTTTCTTGGTCAGCAAAGCTTGGTAGTTCTCGCGGCCGAACTGATCATCACCGGCCGCAGAGAATGACGCGGTGGGACGGCCGATGAGCACAGTGCTGCGGCTATCTTCTTTACGACCTCGACATTCACAGCGTTCCCAAGCGCCTTAAAGGCCCTCGTCTCCGCGGTTGGCAGATGTTTCAGAGAGGCGAGGCATTGGAGCCTCGCGCATTCTACTGGCGTCATATATCGCCGCTCCCACGCGATGATCGGCACCTGTGTCGTGGTCATCGCGACGAGCGACGGGGAGTTGTTCGGCCGCTTCACCCGAACACCCGACGCACGGAACTGGATCACATACTGCCAGATGTCTCGCTCGCCGCCTTTACAGTTCCACTCAAGCTTCTGGAGGCTCGAGGGAAACTTCAGGACAGACGGCATCCACCGGTCGATCCACTTCTTATGGGCCGCGTAGAGGGCTCGGTTCTTTCTGATGAACGCCACCTTCCAATCGGGGAACGTCAACTCCGCGCTCCGCGCGTGTGACGGAAGCCCGCCCAGCCGTTCAGCCGGCGCGAGGTCGCGGAGCGACGCCCCGTGACTACCCCGATATTGTGTCAGCGACCGCAGCCCGACCGAGTGCGGGGTCTCGGTCTCGTATGGGTACGTAGCGCCGAACTCCATCGACCAGACGGGGTGCGTCGGCAAGTCGTCCTTCTTTGGGAATCGCCGGATGAAGTCCTGCCAGACGTCGAGACATTCGGTCACCCGGTTGCTGAGTTGCCGCGCCCCCGACGGACGCCGCGACAGCAGTTTCCGGATGTCCGGTTCGCTGGCCTTCCCGGGCTCCGGCCACTTGAAACCGTCGAGACCTTCCAGGCTCGCCACGATGTATATCCGATCTCGAATCTGTGGGATGCCGAACTGGTGGGGGGAGTATCGACGGTCTTGGACTGAGTAGCCGAGCGCTTCGAGGCTCCCCTTCATTCCGTCCCAGGTCTTCCCGCCGTCATGCCTTACGAGGTTCGGGACGTTCTCAAGAATCGCGAACATAGGCTGGCGGTGCCGCAGGATGGCAAGCACGTTCTCGAAGAGGCCACCCCACCGCGGACAGTCGAGGCCCTGCTGGTCGCCAGCTTTGGAGAACGGCTGACACGGGAAGCCCGCGCAGAGGATATCGTGGGCCGGGATGTTCTTCGGGGCGATCTCCCGGATGTCACCTAGCGCACTCATGTCGAAGTTCGCCGAGTAGAGGGTCCGAAGTGTTTCGTCGATCTCGCAGGCGAACACGCACTGGTGGCCGAGTTCGCTCATTGCGACGTGGAAACCACCCAATCCAGCGAACAGGTCGACGAATCGCATCGTTTCACCGAAAGGGCCTGCAGGGAGAACAGTTGGTCCCGCCGCCAAACGCTGACCCTCTCCACTTTTTTACCCCAACTCTAACCGCGGCCAGCCCGTTCGTCCATGACAAACGGCGCATCTCTGTGGCGGGTGAGAACCGCAAGTCCGGAGGAGCGGAATAAAGAGTGTCCGCGGATGTGGGGCAACCTAGGGCGGAGGAGGACATAGCCCGATGCGGTCATCGTATGGCAGTATGTGGGAGTGACCAGAACACGCTCGTTCAGCCGCAGAAGTAGCGGTGAGGGGTGTGAGGCGTATGCAGGTCGCTCTGGGGTACGGTGAAACGGTCGGGGCGGTCACAACATGACCTTGAAGACCGTGCGACAATGGCCGCACTTGCAAGGTCACGTGCGCAGCCGCTCTGGGTGAATCATCGCCGTCGCGCTCAACCCGATGGCTTTGACGGCGAATCGGCCGCTCGACACCGTGCAGAGGCCAAGTACTATGGCGTCGGGCCATGTGCGGAATTCTACACCCTTGCCGCCGCCCGCCCCGGTGGATGCAATGCTTCCGCCGGTACGAGGACGCGAGTTTGCGCTACATGGGCGTGAGCCGCCACGAAGGGCTGGGCGTCGGGCTGTTCGACACGGCGCTGACGGAAGAGGATTTTCAGGCGACGTTCGAGGGGTTGGCGGAGGAGTGATGCGCGCAACGAATCCCGAAGCGGCCTCCTGCTTCATTTAGGCGAGCGGGGGATGTCAATCCCCCGCTTCTTGATCGGAGCGATTCGAGGGCGAAAGAATCAGGGGGCTGACGCCCCCGCTCGCTTGGGTTTTGGTGCGTCGGGTCGTCGTCTCGGCGCAAATCTTGGGCCGCTGGCGGGAAAATCTTGAAACCCGGTCGCCCGAACCTTGCCGGGGTGGACGGCAATCCTACTATGATAGCTTTCCCATTCGCCGGGCGCCGGCCAGTGTGTAGGTGCGACCATGAAGGTTCGATCGAGCGTTCGCCGGATGTGCGCCAAGTGCAAACTCATCCGCCGCAAAGGCGTTGTTCGCGTGATTTGTGAAGACCCCCGCCACAAGCAGCGTCAGGGTTAAGACCCAGGAGTTTCGGACCCATGCCGCGTATTCAGGGCGTTGACCTCCCGATGGACAAGCCGACCCACATTAGCCTGCGCTACCTGCGCGGCATCGGGCCGACCACGTCCTTTCAATTGTGCGAACAGGCCGGCGTGGACCCGCAGCGCCGGGCCAAGGACCTGTCGGACGACGACATCGCCCGCATCGCCACCCTGCTCGACCGCGAATACTTGGTGGAAGGCGCCCTGCGCCGCACCGAGTTCGGCAACATCGAGCGGCTCAAGCAGATCAACAGCTACCGGGGCTCCCGCCACAAGCGGAACCTCCCCGTCCGCGGGCAGCGCAGCAAGACCAACGCCCGCACCCGGAAAGGCCCCCGCAAGACGGTCGCCGGCAAGAAGGGCGTCAAGGACATGAAGTAGTCCTCCCCCGCCGGCGCTCGCCGGCGGAATTTCCCCGACCCCGAACACTCCCGACGGACCAGCGGCGACCATGGCCAAGAGCAAGAAACGCAAGACCCGGAAGAACGTCACCCGCGGGGTGGCCCACATCCAATCGACGTTCAACAACACCATCGTCACCATCACGGACGGGGCCGGGGACACCCTCTGCACCGCGTCCGGCGGGTCGGCGGGGTTCAAGGGGAGCCGCAAGAGCACCCCGTACGCCGCCCAGCGCGCCGCCGAGGCCTGCGCCGAGCGGGCCTCCAAGTTCGGCGTCAAAGAAGTCGAAGTCCGCGTCAAGGGGCCGGGCGCCGGCCGCGAGTCGGCCATCACCGCCCTGCAGCAGTCCGGCCTGAACGTCAAGATGATCGAAGACGTGACCCCGCTGCCGCACAACGGCTGCCGGGCCCCCAAGAAGCGCCGCGTGTAAGCCGAGTACCGTAACCACCCGTATTCCTCCAGCGACTGTTTAGCGAAAACATGGCTCGTTACACCGACCCCGTCTGCAAGCGTTGCCGCCGCGAGGGCATGAAGCTCTACTTGAAGGCGACCCGCTGCTACTCGCCCAAGTGCCCCATCGACCGCGACGACCGCCGCAACCCGCCGGGGATGCACGGCGCCCGACGCTCGAAGCTCAGCGAGTACGGCGTCCGCCTCCGCGAGAAGCAGAAGCTCAAGTGGTTCTACGGCGTCCTCGAACGCCAGTTCCGCCGGTACTTCGAGCTGGCCTCGAAGTCCCCCGAGAACACCGGGGCCGTCCTGCTCTCCATTTTGGAGCGCCGGCTGGACAACGTGATCCACCGCCTCGGGTTCGCCCCGTCCCGCAACAGCGCCCGCCAACTGGTGAACGCCGGCCACGTCACGGTCAACGGCAAGGCCACCGACATCCCGAGCATGTTGATGAAGCCGGGCGACACCGTGAAGGTGAAGAGCCGGGAAAAGAGCCTGAAGCTGGCCCGCCTCATCAAGCCGGAGTCGGCCGAGCGGGTGCCGGACTTCCTCGAAATCATCCCCGGGGAAATCCCCGAGGGCCGGCTCACCCGCCTGCCCGACCGCGGGGACATCGACCCCCGCATCAGCGATATCCGCGAGCAGTTGATCATCGAAATCGCCGCCCGCTAACGCCGGGACACCGGCCGACCTCACGCTCGGAATGACGACTCGGGCCGCCGGCCTGCCGGCCCCGGAGCGTCATTCCGATTTGTCCTTTCCCAGCCGAAGGGTTCCATCCATGCGCATCAAGTGGCGTAACCTCGAACTCCCCAACCGCGTCACCACCGACCGCGGCCTGTCGGAGACCTACGGCAAGTTCCACGCCGAGCCGTTCGAAAAGGGCTTCGGCATCACCATCGGCAACAGCCTGCGCCGCGTGCTGCTCTCCAGCCTCGAAGGCAGCGGCGTGACCCGCGTGAAGATCCAAGGCGTCCAGCACGAAATCTCCACGATCCCCGGCGTCGTCGAGGACGTCACGGACATCGTCCTGAACATCAAGTCGCTGGTCGTGAAGAACAACTCGGACAGCCCGAAGGTCATCCGCATCGACCGCCACCAGAAGGGCGTGGTCAAGGCGGCCGACATCCAGCACGACGCGGACATCCAAGTCATCAACCCCGAACACATCATCGCCACGCTGACGGACGACGTGCCGTTCGTCGTGGAGATGCACGTCGAGAACGGCCGCGGCTACAAGTCCGCGGACGAGAACGCCGGCCGCGAGCGCGAGATCGGCATCATCCCCGTGGACACGAGCTTTTCGCCCGTCGTCCGCGTGAAGTACGAGATCGAAGAGACCCGCGTCGGCCAGAAGACCAACTACGACCGGCTGTCGCTGGAAGTGTGGACCAACGGCACGACCACGCCGCAGATGGCCGTGGTGGAAGCCGCCAAGATCCTGCGGAAGCACCTGAACCCGTTCGTGCAGTACACCGAGCCGGGCGCCGAGCTGCCGATCGACGACCGCTTCGAGGCCGGCCCGAGCGCCCGCGAGTCGTCGGACGCCGACCTGGAACGCAAGCTCAACATGAGCCTCGCCGAACTGGAACTGTCCGTGCGGGCCACGAACTGCCTGGAGTCGGAAAACATCTCGACCGTCCGCGACTTGGTGTCGCGGGCCGAAGACGAACTGTTGGAAGTCCGCAACTTCGGCGAGACGACGCTCAAGGAAGTCCGGGCCAAGTTGGCCGAGCACAACCTCGCCCTCGGCATGCGGCTGCCGGCCCAGCGCCGCGCGTAAGTTTTTTTCACCGTGGCCGGGCGAGCGGGTCAGGACTGACCCCCGTACCACCGGCCGACACCCGGAAGGTTTTTCGCCATGCGCCACCAGAAGAAGGGCCGGAAACTCGGCCGCAACTCGACCCACCGCAAGGCCATGTTCCGCAACATGGTCATGAGCCTGGTCTCCCACGAGCGGATCAAGACGACCACCCCGAAGGCCAAGGAACTCCGCCCGATCATCGAGCGGTACATCACCCTGGCCAAGCGGGCCTTGGCCACCGGGGACCGCCTGAAGATTCTCCACGCCCGCCGCCTCGTGATGGCCCGCCTCGGCCCGGTCGCCAAGGTGGACATCGTGGACGGCAAGGGCGACCCCATCGGCGACGAGAACGTCACCGAGAAGCTGTTCAACGTCCTGGCCCCCCGCTACAAGGACCGGGCCGGCGGCTACACCCGCATCATGAAGTCGAGCGAGCGCCGCTTGGGCGACGCCGGCGAGACGGCCTACATCGAACTGCTCAAGGAAGGCGAGACGAAGGTCGTCGCCAAGAAGGCCGACGACAAGCCGAACCCGGTCCCGCCGGCCGCCGTCGCCGCCCCCGCCCCGCTGGCCCCGGCCCCCGCGCCGGAATCGCCGCCGCAGGGTTGAGTGGGATTGAGGAGTGATGAAACGCGAAAGGCCGCCCCGAGAGGGACGGCCTTTTTTGTTGGTTGACAGTTTGGCGACGGGGGGCAGAATACAGCCATGACTCTTGTGAAGGCCAAGATTCGCGGCCGGTCTTTCGGCCTGAAGGGCCGCTTAACATAGCCCAGCCCGTCAGGGCTGGGAATCAGGCGACAACAAATTTTTCGGTCTGAAGGACCGATTATCGGCGGTCTTGGTTATGACGGCTTCACCCCAAAACCACCCTGTCATGCCGCAATCATTCGAGATCGACGAGCAATAGGTGTAGGATCGATAGGGGCGGGGCGTTTTCACGGCCCCAAGTCGCACGCCGATAATCGGTCCTTCAGACCGAAAACCCTCTGGCGCCACTTACTTACCCAGCCCTGGCGGGCTGGGCTATGGTAAGCGGTCCGTTGGACCGAAAAGCCGACGAGGCCGCCACACCCGCCCGAACGCCGTTCTATCAATTGAGACCAACGTGGAGAACAATGTGAAGCAGTCGATCCTCTCCCTGGCGCTTGTCGTCGCGGCGGCCACTGGCGGCCGTGCGGCCGAGGCGGCGTGGCCCCCGGAAAAGCAAAAAGAGTCGGAGTTCACCGGCCGGAAGCTGGACACGTACCAGCACGCGAGCCGGAAGGAATGGGGGTACGCGGACCCGCAGAAGGACACGTTTCTCATCCTCCGCCCGACGGCGGCAAAGTCGAACGCCCCGCTGTACGTCGTCCTGCACTCGGCCGGGCACGATGTCCACTCGTGCCTCGCCTGCACGGCCAAGGTCGGCAACCACGACATCTACCACGCGCCGCCGGACTTCTTCGCGCTGTACCTCGACTGCAAGGCGAACAAGGGGGACTGGTGGTGGGGCATCAACAAGTACCCCGGCCCCGAGGTCAGCCCCACGGAAAAGCGGGTGATCGACACGGTGAAGTGGGCGGTCAAGCAGTACGGCCTGGACGAGAACCGCGTCTACCTGGCCGGCAACTCCATGGGCGGCAGCGGCACGCTGGGGATCGGGACGCGCCACGGGGACGTCTTCGCCGCGATCAAGGCGAACGTCCCCGCCGAGGTCAAACACGTCTCCAGCCGGATGTACTTCCCGCCGCAGGCGGTCCCGGCGGGCGTCACGCTGCCCGACCCGCCCATCGTGGTTGACTACTCCGCTCAAAACGACGGCTGGTCCCGCGGGCACGACGGCTTCATCAAGGCCATGACCGAGCGGAAGTACCCCCTCTTCATGTACTGGGGGCCGTTCGGCCACGCCAACAACCACGCGGAAATCCTGAAGGTGAACGACCTGATCAACTCGTTCGACTGGCTGGCCGTCAAGAAGAACGAGGCTTACCCGGTGTTCACGGGCGCCTCGACCGACGACGCGCCCCCGTGGCCGAGTCAGCTCACCGACAAGAAGGCCGGCCAGATCAACGCGTTCTTCCGCTGGAAGGCCGGGGCCGACACGCCGGACGCGGTTGAAACATCCCTCTTTCTGGTGAAGCCGTCGGAATTGAAAACGACGTTCACGGTCCCGACGGAAGCCACCGCCGACGTCAGCGTGCGCCGGCTGCAAATGATGCGGGTCGCCCCGGGAGAAACGGTGCGCTGGACGTTCGGTAAGTCGTCCGGGGAGGTGAAAGCTGATGCCGGCGGCGTCGTCACCGTTCCGAAGTTGAAGATCACGGCAGAACCGACTGTGTTGAGTGTCAAGAAAGCGAAGTAGAGGTGGTTGCGGAACTGATGGCCGAAGTGGCGCAAAGAATCGAAACAGTGCATTAGGGTTTTCGGTCCAACAGACCGATTAACATAGCCCAGCCCGAAAGGGCTGGGGAATTGGCTGGTGAAGAGACCTCGGTCTGAAGGACCGATTATTCGTTCAAGGTCCGTCAGGGCTGCTACCGCCGAAATCCAAAGATAATCGGTCCTTCAGACCGAGGTCTCTTGATGACCCTTCTCACCCAGCCCTTTCGGGCTGGGCTATGTTAATCGGTCCGTTGGACCGAATAGCTCGTTCCGTCTATTGGAATCTGGTCCGAAACGGCCGCAGACGCCTCACCGCATCCCCGTCACGGTTTCGATCGTCCGCTCGTCCTTGATGAAGAAGTCGTTCCAGTTGCCGTAGCTGGTTGCGGTGCCTTCGAGGTCGTACTCGGCGCTGACGAGGTCGCCGATGTAGGCTTGCAGTTCGCGGCTGGCGAAGGCGTTGGCCCGGTGGGTGGCGAGTTCGCTGGCGAAGTTCAGCAGGTCGTACACCCGGCACCGGACCGGCAGCGTGCGCTGCTTCTTCACGCTCAGCACGTCGGAACTGGTCAGGCCGTAGAGGCGGCTCACGTCGCCGGTCATGCGGTGGAAGGCGTGCATCACCGGCGTGTCTTCGGACAGCACGTCCACCCCCGAGCCGCCGGTCTGGCTCAGGTTGTTGGTGAGCTGCATCTTGGCGGTGATCTTGTAAAGCTGGTTGGCCTCGTTGACCGACGCCCACGACTTGGACGCGGCCTCGAAGCGCTGGTGCAGGGCCGAGAAGCCCTCCTCGTTGTTGAACCCTTCGACGGCCCGCTCCAGGGCGAAGCCGGCCCCCTTGGTCCCCTTGCCGCAGTTCAGTTCGCTGCGGAACACCGGCGTCATGGCCACCGCCCCGTTGGTGCAGATCAGCCGCATCATGGCGAGGTAGACGGCCGGGCGGCCGAAGCCGTCGATGGGCGTGTCGATCACGTACTTGCTGCGGAAGTCGTCCCCGGCGATTTGCACGGGCACGTCGTGCCGCAACTTGTGCGTGCTGCTGACGACGCCGTTGGTGTACTTGTCCCCCTCGGCCCCGTGGCGTGTCAGCAAGTCCTTGAGTTCCTTGTAGTTGATGACGGCCGAGTTCGGCGACGTGACGGCCAGCAACTGGTCGGCCTTGCCGGTGCGGTCCACGCAGTAGCGGATCGTGTCGTCCGGGGACTTCTCGCTGATCCGGTTGAACACTTCCGCGTGGCTGAAATACTTGAAGATGTTCGGCGTGAACCCGAACCGCACCTGCAGGCTGGTCCAGAAGCGGTTGGTCGTCTTCAACTCCTCGCCGTACAGGCCGATGGACTTGACCGCCTGCTTGTTGGTGATCGTGGTCTCGGTGTTGAGCCGCAGGTCTTTGAGCCGGGCCGTGCCGTAGTCGAATTTCAGGGCCACCATGTGCGGATCCTCCTCGGGGGCCGCTGCTTTCGCGGCCGGGTTTTGGGAACTTGGGTTTTGCAAACAGGGAGAGTGTCAGATCAGCGAAGGTTCATTGCGGCGGTGACGGCGGGCGAGGGCCTGCCGCTTCTTCACGAACTCGGGCAACTCGACGCGTTGAGCGGCGAGGGCCTTCAACACGTTTTGGCTCACCTGCTCAATCATCGGGTTGAGGGTGAGGGACTTCCAGGAGCCGGCCTCCCAGGCGTACTGGGCGAGGGCCTCGGCCGTGCGGGTGAACGGCCACGGGCTTTGTTGACATTGGACGATCTGCTTGACCGGCAGCGGGGCGAACTTCCGCAAGGCCCGCCCGCACATCTGCACGGTGACGGCCTTCGTGGACGGCCGGCAGAACACCGTCTTGAGGGAGGGGCAGTCGAATCCCTCGGCCAGCACCATGCAGTTGATGAGCAAGTCGCAATCGCCGGCCTCGAAGGCGGCCAGTTGGGCGTCCCGGTCGCTCGCCCCGGTGACGACTGCCGCCCGCACGCCGGCGGCGTCCAGAAGCCGTTGCAGTTCCTCGCACTGGTTGAGAGTGTGGAAGTACACGATGGCCTTGCCCCACTTGGCCCGGTCGCCCAAGTACAGGTCGGCGACGGCCTTGGGCGACATCTGCGGGATCGTGAAGTGGTCGAACTTGCTGAGGAACCCTTCGTGGATGAGCTGGCGAATGCCGGCGTCGCGGATCACCTTGTCGAAGCACAGCTTCATCTTGTCGGCCCGGAAGGGCGTGGCGGACAGGCCCAAAATGTACTTCGGCCGAATGACGCTGTGCAGGTGGGCCATGCTGTTGGCCGCGTCGTGCTGGGCCTCGTCCACCACCAGCAGGTCGAGGTTCTTCGGCGGGTCTTTCTCGAACATGGAGATGAACTCGACCTTCACCCCCATGCCGCGCCCGACGATCTCCCCGGCTGTTTGCGTGAGCAAGTTTCGCCGCATGGCGATCCAGCCGATTTTCAGACCCATCTGCTTTTGCAGGCCCCACGCGCTCATCAGCCCCATGACGGTCTTGCCGCTGCCGGTCGGGCTTTCGATGAGGACGGACCGCATCTTCTTGGCGAGGAACATGTCCCACACCTTCTCGACGATGCGCGTCTGGTACGGCCGCGGCTCGATGTGCGTTCCGGCGATCAGGTCAGCGACGCGGAGCATGATGACCGTCCCTCGTCCGTGGGTTTGCTGGGGGGTTTCTGATGGGGGTGATTTTCCCATCGGGCGGCGAAAAATGCCATGTCGGTAGCGACAAGATTTTTGCCAGAAATGTTCGCGGAGGTGAAGAGAAGAATTTGAACCACAGAGGACACAGAGAACACAGAGGAAAGACAAAACAGAGAACGGCATTTTTGAATGATGACTTCTCTCGGTTTTGGGCTTTCCTCTGTGTTCTCTGTGTCCTCTGTGGTTCAAATGTTTTCAATACGTCACTTACAGCCCTTCAAAAATGCGATCAAGTCGGCCAGTTCTTGTTCCGTGATCTGCTGGGCCAGTCCCGCCGGCATGACGGAGACTTTGCCCGGCGTCACCTCTTCGATCTCTTTGCGGTCCAAGCGGACTTCCTTGTCGGCGGCGATGGTCAGGATGAGTTCGTCCGGGGCGTCCTTCTTGGGGACGCCGTTGAAGACGCGGCCGTCGGTGGTTTTGACGTTGAGGGGTTCGTAACTGCGGACGAAGCTGGCGCTCGGGAACAGGACGGATTCGAGCAGGTCGCGCTCGGTGCGGATGCCGCCGATGCGCGTCAGGTCCGGGCCGATCTTGCCGCCGACGTAGCCGATGGTGTGGCAGGCGATGCACGAGGTCCTGGCGCTGTTAAACACCGCTTGGCCGCGGCGCACGTCCCCGGCCGGCAACCGCTTGGCGACGGCCTCCAGCGTGGCGGTCTGCTGCTTGAGGTCGGCGTTTAGCTGGGCGTTCAACTTCTCGGACTCGGCCTTCACCGCGTCGCCGTACTTGGCGAACGTCCCCCGCACCTGATCGACGCGCAGGGAGCCACGCCACTCGGGGGCGTTCATTTGCTTCACGACTTCGAGTCCGATGGGTTCGCTGGTCGTCATTTGGAAGACGGCCAACACGCGCTCCCGCTCCGCGAGGGTGACGGCCGGCATGGCGTGGGCGAGTTCCAGCATTTGGGCCTCCGTCCACTTCACCCGGCCCAAGGCGTCGGCCGCCACGCTGCGGGATTTCGCCTCGGCGGACACCAATTGCTTGAGGATCATCCGGACTCGGGCGTCCGACAGTTCAGCAACGGTTCCCAACAGGGCGGCGATGGCGTTGACGCGTGTTCCTTCCGTGGGGGCGGTGGCCAAGATATTGCGGAAGAGCGTGTTCCACCCGATCACGTCGTCTTTCGGGCGCGGCAGCCGACGAACAGTTTCCAGCACGTCGACCGTCAGCTCGCCGTCGGGCTTGGCGAGCAATGTCTTGAACACGGCGGCCCACGATTTGGGAAGGTCACGCACGCCGGACCGTTGCATGAGGGGCAGTAAGCGCTGCTTGGCGGCGGTCGCCGGCACCTGAGTCAACAGGTCCGCGAGGAGTTGCTGAATCACGGGCGTCCCGGCGAACTTGACCAAGCGATCCGCGGTGGCGTCCCATTCGGCGGCGGCCAGTTTGGCGTCCGTCAGCCGGTCCCGGATCACCGGCGTGAGGTCCGCCACCCATTCGGGATGCCGGCCCGCGATCCACCAAGCCGTCTCGCTCAGTTCCGCATCCGGCGACTTGATGGCCGCGATGACGACCTTCGGATCGATCTTTTCACCGAGTTGATCGAGGGCGACAAGACAGGCACGCCGAACTTTAGGATTCTCGTTGTTTGAGCACTTCTGTAACGGCTCGCGGTCGCCGATCTCGATGAGGGCATACGTCAGGGCGTGTTCCAGCGTCCGGTCAATGTCCTTCGCGGCCAACGCATCAAGCAGGCCCGGGACGGCGGTTTTGTCCCCGATGCGGCCCAGGGCTTCGGCAGCCATGCGGCGCGTGATGAGATTTTCGGACTTGAGTGACTTCAACAACTGGAGTGCCGCTTTGCCGTCGCGAGACGCACTCGCACGAAATGCGTCTTGTTGCCAGAG
The DNA here is from genome assembly GCA_043744795.1 of Zavarzinella sp. GTDB lineage: Bacteria > Planctomycetota > Planctomycetia > Gemmatales > Gemmataceae > Zavarzinella. The sequence goes on from JAYTTY010000250.1 coordinate 20,518, forward strand.
TACATCGGCTAATGTAATTGGTGATATCGGGTCAATAGTAATCTCGCTCGTTTGGGTTCTCCTTACACGGTAGATTGCTCCCAATATGTCGGTCTTAACCAACTGTGAACTAGGGCAACAAAGCTTGTACCAGCCCCCAGTATCGACAATTAACAAATCGCCGCGCGCCGTTTGAAGCACGTCCGTCGGATGAAAATCTTGGTTGTCGGACACTACAAAATCGCTGTCCACGGTCGTGTAAGTAGACCCGTGGGGTTTCAAAATATGCCGACTCACCTTCCTTAAATTGAACTGGCAAGCGAACAGATTGTCGTGTAAATCGTCGCCCGCTCTGCTTGATTCATAACAATGCAGCCCGCACGGGGCCGCCGGCCCCAGGTGGGTCATCACCGGCATGACGTTGGGTGAAGTCCACTTGTGGTCGGGGTCATAGATCACGTCGTGATCTTTGCCGTAGATGCCGCCGTACACGGCGTGGATGATGCCGTCGCGTTTGCCGGCGGCGGGGTGTTGCAGGAAGGTCGTCGTGAAGAAGCGTTCGCCGTTGGGGAGGAAGGCTACGGCCACGGGGTTGTCCATGCCGCCGGTCATGACGGGTTCGACGCCCGTGCCGTCCGGCTTGGCCCGGAAGATGTGCGAGGCGCGTGTGGTGAACGGCTTGCCGTTGGGCAGCGTATAGGTCTGCTTGGCGAACGCCCCCTTGCACCAATAGATGTAACCGTCCGGCCCGAGGTACGGGCCGTGCAGGTCGTTGGCGCAGCCGGTGAGGGTCTTGCCGTCGAACCAGATTTCGCGCTTGTCGGCCTTGCCGTCGCCGTCCGTGTCGGTCAGCTTCCAGATGTGCGGCGGGGCGCCGACGTACACGCTGCCCTTGTGCCAGAGGATGCCCTCGGGGAACATCATCTTGTCCGCGAACACGGTCGCCTTGTCGAAGACCCCGGTCCCCTTGGTGTCTTCCAACCGCATAATGCGGTGCGTCGGGTTCTTCAACTGCGCGTCCGGCTTCTCGTTCGACCCGGACGAGTCGGCGACGTACAGCCGGCCCTTGTCGTCGAACGAGGCGACAATCGGCCGGTCTACGAGCGGCGTCTTGGCCGCCAGTTCGATGGTGAAGCCCTCGGGGAGCGTGAACGTGTGGCCGTTGAGTTTGACCGTGTGCGTTTTGGGGGCGGCGGGGGCGAGGGGGGCGAGCGCGAGCAGGAAAAAGATGGCGAAGCGCATGGGAGGAGACTCCGAAGGATGGGGGACAGTTTACCACGGGCGGCGGGGAAATGACAGCATCCCCGGGGTTCGCAGAACGTATTCCAGGGTTCGCACACACACAAACCCGGGGTTCGCCAAGCCTCACCCACGGGCTACACTCCGGCGCCCCATCCGGGGCTAAAACCTTGTCTTTGGTTTTCAGCCCTGGAAGGGCGACGGACTGTAGCCCGTGGGTGAGGCTTTGCGAACCCCGGGACTTTGGTTTTGCAAACCCCGGGTCTCCTTTGATGCCTCATTCACCCTCGTCCCGTCCCTCCATACATTTTCCGCATCAGTCCCCCGTCAGGTGCAACCCATCATGTCCATCCAACCGTTGGCCGTCGGCGTGTGCAGTTGGTCCCTTCAGGTGAAGTCCGTCCCCGAGTTGAAGGGGTTCATGGACCGGCTCGGCGTCAACCTCGTGCAGATCGCCTGCGGCGACCCGCACCACGCGGCGTGGGACGAGGGCGACGCCATGCCGGCCGCGGCCCTGGCCGCCGGCTTCGAGTTGGGCGGGGCCATGCTCGGCTTCCCCGGCGAGGACTACACGACGCCGAAGCACATCGAACGCACCGGCGGCTTCGGCGACCCGGCCACGCGGCCGGAACGGCTCGAACGCTTCCAGTGGGCGCTGACCCGCACCAAGGAACTCGGGCTGACGGACCTGATGCTGCACGCCGGCTTCCTGCCGGAGCCGGGCGACCCGGGCCGCAAGGCGTTCCTGGACACGCTGGCCAAGGTGGGGCAACTCGCGGCCGACAAGGGCGTCACCGTCGCCTTCGAGACGGGCCAAGAGTCGGCCGCCCTGTTGCGGCGAACGCTGGACGACTTGAAGTCAGCAAACCTAAAAGTGAACTTCGACCCGGCGAATATGCTGCTCTACGACAAGGACGACCCGCTGAAGGCCGTCGAACTGCTGGCCCCGGACATCCGCACCGTCCACGTCAAGGACGCCAACCGCCCGAAGACACCGGGCACATGGGGCGAAGAAGTCCCATTGGGCCAAGGGGAGACGAACACGCGCGAGTTTTTGCTCGCGCTGAAAAAAGTCGGCTACCGCGGCCCCCTTTTCATCGAGCGCGAAGTCGGCACGCAACAACAGCGGTACGACGACATCGCCCACGGAGTGCGGTTTATTCGGTCGGTGTTGGGGTAAATCAGAAGCGAGAAAGACATTTCTCGCAAAGTGCGCAAAGAGGCAAAGCTCGCAAAGAAGAAAAGATATTTTTCATCCCGCACCTGGGATCAGATTACCATTGATCGTTGGCTCTTTGCGAGCTTTGCCTCTTTGCGTGCTTTGCGAGAAATGTCTTTCTTCTGCCGGAGACTTCCCCCATCGACCTCTTCGACGACCTCCGGGACGAGAACCGCCGCAAGGCCCAACCGCTGGCGGCCCGGATGCGGCCGCAATCCCTGGACGAGTTCACGGGCCAAGAACATTTCATCGGCCCCGGCAAGTTGCTGCGGCGAATGCTCCTCGCCGACCGGCTCAACTCGGTGATCTTTTACGGCCCGCCCGGCACCGGGAAGACGGCCCTCGCCCAAGTGATCGCCCGGCACACCAAGAGCCGGTTCGTGCGGCTCAACGCGGTGTCGTCGTCGTCCAAGGAAGTCCGCGAGGTGCTGGAGACGGCCCGCAACGCCCTGGAGATGCACGGCGAGCGGACGATCCTGTTCCTCGACGAGATCCACCGCTTCAACAAGGGCCAGCAAGACATCCTGTTGCCGGACGTGGAGAGCGGCGTCGTCATCCTCGTCGGGGCGACCACGGAGAACCCGTTCTTCGCCATCAACTCGCCGCTCTTGTCCCGCAGTCAGATTTTCACGTTTGAACCGCTGTCGCGGGACGACATCAAGAAGATCGTCCTGCGGGCCGTGGCCGACACGGAACGCGGCCTCGGCGAACTGGAAATCAACCTGCACCCGGACGCGCTGGAGTTCCTCGCCACTGCCTCGGACGGCGACGCCCGCCGGGCCTTGAGCGCGTTGGAGATCGGCGTGCGCTCCTGTTTCGAGACGCCCATCGAGTACACGCTGGAAGTGGCCCAGGACTCCATCCAGCGCAAGCTCATGAGTTTCGACCCGACCGGGGACGCGCACTACGACCTCGCCAGCGCCTTCATCAAGAGCCTGCGCGGCAGCGACCCAGACGCCGGCCTGTACTGGCTGGCCCGCATGTTGGAGTCCGGCGAAGACCCGCGCTTCATCGCCCGGCGCCTGGTGATTCTGGCCAGCGAAGACGTGGGCAACGCCGACCCGCGGGCGCTGTTGGTCGCCCACGGGGCGTGGGACTCCGTCGAGCGCGTCGGCCTGCCCGAGTGCCAGTTGGCCCTGTCGCAAGCGGTCATCTACCTGGCGACGGCCCCCAAGTCGAACTCGGCGACGTTAGCCATTGGCCTCGCCCGCGCGGAAGTGAAGGACGGCCGGACCATCCCCGTGCCGAAGCACCTGCGCGATTCCCACTACCCCGGGGCCAAGCAATTCGGCCACGGGGCCGGCTACCAGTACGCCCACGACTTCGAAGGCGGGTTCGTGGCGCAAGACTACTTGGGCGTGGACAAGACGTTTTACACGCCGACCGACCGCGGGTACGAGGCGGAGATCGCGATGCGGTTGGCGGAGTGGAAAAAGAGAAGAGACTTAACCACAGAGGACACAGAGGACACAGAGAAAGGCCAAGAGAGAACGGAATAAGAATGTCTTCTCTCGGTTTTCCTCTGTGTCCTCTGTGTCCTCTGTGGTTAAGTCTCTTCTCTTACTTCCCCGTCCAAACCCCCTCCGCGACGACGTTCACCGTCATCTCGCCCCTCGCCGTCTTCCATATCCACTGAGCCGTGAGCCACGTTTCCTTCGGCCGGGACAACCCCGCTTCCTTGCCCGGCGGCAGCAACACCATCACGGCCGGGTGGGTGCCGCCGGACGCCTTGCCGCTCATCTTCTTCAGCGCGGGGAACGGCACGTCGGCCGGGTCGCGGTCGTCGGCCGCGGGGCACAGCATCAAGAAGTCAGGCGACGGGGAGGTGTCTTCGTGGTCCTTGCTCGCCGGCTGCATGGCGTAGCGCAGGGTGTACGTTCCGGGCGCGAGTTCTTGGCCGCGGAAGTCCGTCCACGGCTTGGCGAACGTGACGACGCCGACGAACGCCCCGGGCCGCAGGGAAGCGTACCCCGCGGCGCCGGCCTTGGGCTTCAGCGGTAATTCGGTTCGCAGCCAGATCGTGAGGCGCTGGTCGCCGATGGTCACGCACACGGCGGTTTCGCCGAGCAGGTCACGGGCGGGCTTGGCCGCCGCGTCCGGCGGTTTCAGTTTGAGCAGGTCGAGTGTGGGCTTGGAATCCGCGAGCAGCGGGGCCGCGAAGAACAGGACGGCGAGGAGGCTCCGCATGGCGGTCAGCCCCGGCGGTCGGGGGGCGGGGCGGCCCGAAGTTTTTCCGGCAGCACGAAGGAGTCGTCGTACTCCACGCCGAAGGCTTTCACGGGCGGCGCCTTGGCGGTCGCGGCCTTCTTCGCCTTGGTCGAACTGTCCTCAAGGGCGATCGGCTCCTCGGAACTCTCGATCAGCGACTCGTCCGCGGGCTTGGGCGACGCCGGCTTCTTCGGGGCCGGGACGGCCGGGGCGGGGGCCGGCGCGCCCTCCATGTAGACTTGGTAACGGAAGTTGCCGATGGTCAGTTCGTCCCCGGCCTTCAGCCTCCCCTCGGCCACGCGCTCCCCGTTGATGCGGATGCCGTTCGTGCTGCCGAGGTCGCGGATGACGAGGTAGTCCTTGACGGCCGCCACGCAGCAGTGCCGCCGCGACACCTTGCGGGAGTTCAACTGCAAGTCGCATTCGGCGTGCCGGCCGAGCAACAAGATCGGCTTGTCCAGCACGATACTCGGGCCATCTGTGAGAGCCAGCAATTGAGCGGGCATATCGGCATCCGGAGGGACGGCGAATCAAGGCGAGTCGATTTGGGCAGTATACCAGACGCCCGGGAGAAAGAAAATGGAATCGGCCGGCGGGTCAGCCCCCCTTTTTGCGGCGGTTCATCCGCTCGTTCAGCTTGGCCTGCCGGTACATGGCCAAGTCGCGGTCCAGCAACTCCCGCTGCTCGGTGCGGATGCGCCGCAGTTGCGCCCGGCCGTACAGGGCGACGGCCATGTAATCGAGCGTCGCCGTCAGCACCACGAGGAACAAGACGCACAGCGTGACGATCCAGTAGATCGACCACGTCTTCACGAATTGCCGGTCCTCGTCCGTCGGCTCCCGCGGCGGGTCTTGCTGGGACAACTCCCCGATGGCCTCGAACCGTTGTTGGCCCCCGCTCAGGTACGCCCCGGCCAACAACCCCGCCAAGACCAGCAGCAACCCCGACGTGAGAATCCGCCGCCGGCACTGGCTTCGCAAATACGCCCGGTCGTCGCTGGCGAACGCCTGCCGCCGCAGCCGGGCGAGGTTGCGGAACTGGTACCGCAACGCCACCAGGGCGATGATGGAGAGGCCGAGCGAAAGGAGGAGGGCGACGGGCATCTTTTGAGACCAACTCGGAACTCGGAACCAAGACTCACCACAAAGGCACAAAGTTCCCGCAAAGTTTCACGAAGGAGATGATCAAAAAATGATGGTCCGACTTCTTTGTGCGACTTTGTTTGCCTTTGTGCCTTTGTGGTGAGTCATTTTTCTGTGCCGAGGTTATTCGATTCTCGTCAGCCACGCCATGAGAACTTTCGCCATGTTGGCCATGCTCACGGGGGAACATTGTTCCGGCGTGTCGGAGAGGCGGTGCCAGTGGGGGTAGTCGAAGTCGATGATGTCGATGCACGGGATGCCGGCCTTGTTCAGGGCGATGTGGTCGTCCAGCACGTCGCCGCCGTTGCGGTCCACGAAGCTCTTCACGCCCAGTTCCGCGGCGATCTTCCAGATGTCTTCCACCAACTGCCCGGCGAGAATCCGGGAGTGCCCCTCGATGGGGAACTCGGCCCCGACCCCGGCGAACAGGTCGAGGAGGATGCCGGCGGCGTACCGCGGCCCGGTCTTGTTCTTCTTGTACTCGGCCGCGAAATACTCGCTGCCGAGGAAGAAGCGGTCCCGCGTGCGGTCGGTGATGAACTCCTCGCCGTCGAAGATGACGAAGTCCACCCCGTACTTGCACGGGAGGGCCTTCATGTGCGTCGCCATCTCCATCATCAGGGCCACCGTGGACGTGCCGTCGTTCGCGCTGACGAACGGCTTGGTCCAGTCGCGGATGTTGGTCTCTTGGTCGGCGATGGGCCGGGTGTCGTAGTGCCCGCAGATCATCACCCGCTTCTGGGAATCCGGGCTCCACGTCACGATCATGTTGGCCATCGGCACGGCGAACCGCTGGCTCGGCTGCTTGCCGTCGAACTTCTGGAAGGCGACGGTCGCCCCGCACTTCTCGAAGTGGGCCTTGAGAATCTCCTGCTGCTTCTTCATCCCCTCGGACCCGCTGATGCGCGGGCCGAGGTCGCAGAGATTGGTCAGGTACGTGATGGCCCGGTCGCCGTCGAAGTCGCCGGCCTTGCGGGCCGCCGGCTCGGGCGGGTCTTTCTTGAGCGGCTTGGCGTTGCCGAAGTTGAACACGATGAGCGTCCCCGCCGCCACGGCGATGAGGCCCACGCCCAGCGCCATCCCTGTCTTTTGCGTCATTGCGCCCCCCGCCGCGGACCCGTGCGGATATGATACCCGGACGGCCGGGCGGGAGCGAGGGGGTTCTCAAGACAACCTCACCCCCAACCCAAAGGCAACCTCACCCCCCGGCCCCTTACAGGGGTAGGTCAGGCGAGAGCGAAGAATTCAGGCGGAAGTCGCAATAGTGCGACCATGCCGCGTTTT
>JAYTTY010000251.1:0-1932 GCA_043744795.1 Zavarzinella sp.
CGAGGGGGCTGCGACGGATGCCAACAGCGACCCCCGCCTAAATTTCCCTCTGCCCCGGCCGGAAACCTACCCTTGTAAGCCCCCTAACCCCCTCTCCGCCGCGGAGAGGGGGGACCAAACCAAGACTGCTTTCGCCCACTTGCTCCCCCTCTCCGCCGCGGAGAGGGGGCCGGAAGGTGAGGTTGCCTTTCGGGCCGGGGGGCGAGGGCTGTCAGACACCCAGCCAATACCCACAGAGGTTGACACATCCACCCGCCCCCCCGACACTGACTCTTATGAAAGCCTACCTCGACCTGCTGCGGGAGATCCGCGACTCGGGCACGCGCAAGGCCCAACGGGCCGCCCTGCGGTCGGACGGGTCGCGGCCGGAGGTGCTGAGCGTCTTCGGCCGGCAAATCCGCTTCAACTTGCAGGACGGCTTCCCGCTCGTCACCACCAAGCGCATGCCGTGGAACGCGGTGGTGCACGAACTGTTGTGGTTCCTGTCCGGGTCCACGAACGTCGGCTACCTGCGTGATCACAAGGTGACAATCTGGGACGAGTGGGCCGACGAAGCCGGCGACTTGGGGCCGGTCTACGGCAAGCACTGGCGCCGGTGGGAAGGCCCGCAGGGGACCGTGGACCAAGTGGCGAACGTCATCGCCGGCATCAAAAAAGTGATCGCCGACCCGCACGCCTCCGAGGCCCGCCGGCTCATCATCACCGCGTGGAACCCGGCCGACATGCCGCCGGCCAAAGTGCCGACCGGGTGCCATACGCTGGTGCAGTTCAACGTCACCGGCGACCGGCTGTCTTGTCAACTCTACCAGCGCTCCGCGGACATGTTCCTCGGCGTGCCCTTCAACATCGCGTCTTATGCGTTGCTCACGCACATCGTCGCCAAGCACACGGGGCTGGAGGCGGGCGATTACGTCCACACGTTCGGCGACGCCCACATTTACGCGAATCATTTGGAAGCCGTGGACGAGCAGTTGAAACGGGAGCCGTACCCGTTGCCCACGCTGGAAATCGTCGGCGACGTCCCGGACATCGATGCGGTGCGGGCCGAGCAGTTGAAGATCGTCGGCTACCAGGCGCACGCCCGGCTGCCGGGGGAAGTGGCCGTCTGATGCCGAAGAAAATCTCCCTGATCGTCGCCGCCGCCAAGAACCTCGTCATCGGGGACGCCGCCGGCATCCCGTGGCGCCTGCCGGCCGACCTGAAACGGTTCCGCAAGTTGACGCTCGACAAGCCGATCATCATGGGTCGGACGACGCACGAACACATCGGCAAGCCGCTCGACCGCCGCCAGAACATCGTCCTGAGCCGCAACCCGGAATACCGGCCCGAAGGCGTGGACGTGGCCGCCAACATGGACGAAGCCATCGACAGGGCCGTCGGAGCCACGGAAGTCATGGTCATCGGCGGCGGGCAAGCCTACCGGGCCGCCTTCCCGCGCGCGACCCGCATCTACATGTCTTGGGTGATGGGAGAATTCGCGGGGACGGCCTTCTTCCCGGCCATCGCCGAGTGGCCGTGCCCCCCCGGCGAGACGTGGGAAGTCACTCACCGTGAAAACGTCCCCGGCGACGCGCTCAACGAGTACGACCACCACTTCGTGATTTACGAGCGCGTGGCAAAGGGGTGATCTTGACGAGCCATGAGCGTGAGCGATTGGAGTGGCGCACGGGCTTCCTGACATCAACCGCTACCCAAGTGGTCAGTCATAGCCCGACGCGCAAGCAAAGGTCGGCGACTTCCGAGTAGGTAGCGACTTCCCATCACGGCCTGTCACCGCCCCTTGCTTGCGCGTCGGACTATAATTGACCGGACGCGGGATTTCAAGTGCGTGGCAGACTCCAATCGCTAACGCCTGACAGTTCATCACATCTATTGGCATTGACGGGGATCGGAAACTGGAGTCCGATGGTCTTCTCCGGAGGATCTTGACGA
>JAYTTY010000252.1:0-27440 GCA_043744795.1 Zavarzinella sp.
GCTCACTTGATTGCGGACGCTTTTACCGCATTTTCGACCCGCCGGCCGGGATGCCCAGCGCCGGGCCAGGGCCGATTTTGCTGGCCCCTTCCAACTCGAACTGCTTGCCTTCGCTCTCTTTGATGCCCGCCGGCGGAATCTTGCCGGGCATCGGCATCGGGGTCGAAGGATTGCTCGGCATGACCATTCCTCCTTGGCCGGGGGTCGTCATCATCGGGCCGGGCATCATCTGCCCGTTCATCGGAATCCCTTGGGCGCAGGTCGAACACTCCGCCCCGCCCGCGGTCACAGGGTAAGCGGCGGCGGTGTTGTCGTTATCGCGGCCGCAGAACAGGGCGTGCAGGCGGGGGCAGCGCGGTTCTCGGTCCCCGCGGTCGAAGATGCCGCAGCCGGGCAAGACGGCCAAGAACAGGAAGGCCGACGCGGTCAAACGGGAACGGGTCATGGGGGTCATCCCTGTCGGGGAGGCGGGCTTGCCGGTTGGGGGCGATATGCTCGGAGATACCGCCGGGGAACTTGAGTAAATTTTGCCCGAAGTTCACACCGGGGCAACTCGGCAACCCAAATAAAAGAGGCCCGCCGGCGTAAGCTGGCGAGCCTCTTCAGGTTGTCGGTAATGTGCCGACCACGCGGGGGACGCCGGCCGCGCCGGTCGCCCCGGTTGGGCCGGTTGGTCAGTCGGTCTTGGTCTTGGCGTCGCTCCGCGTCACCTTGATTTGGCCGCGCAGGTAATCGACGGCCATCTCCAGTTGCTTGTCCTTGAACTCCTTGTCAACCTTCGGCGTCTCCTTCGGCGGCAGGTCGCGCCGGGGGATGTTGCCCGAGTTGTAGATGTGTTCGAACAACTGGTCCTTCTCGGCCCGGTCCAGCTTCAGTTCATAGCCCTTGTCCGGCCGAACGCCCCAGTCTTCCTCGTCCTTGCCGCCGGTGCTGGCCTTATTCAGGTTGCGGGCGCTCGGCGGCCAGAAGGTGGCCGTCGTCAGCTTGATCTTGCCGCCGGTCGGCCCGAACTTCTCGACGTTCTGGACGCTCCCCTTGCCGTAGCTGCGCTCGCCCATCACCACGGCCCGGTTGTGGTCTTGCAGGCAGGCCGAGAGGATTTCGCTGCCCGACGCGCTGCCTTCGTTCACCAGGCACACCATCGGGAAGTCGAGGTAGCTCCCCTCGTGCCGGCCCTTGATGGTCCGCTCGTTGTCCTTCTTGTTGTTCGGCCGGACGGAGACGATCACGCCGTCGTCCACGAACATGTCGCAGATGTCCACGGCCACGTCGAGGAACCCGCCCGGGTTGAACCGCAGGTCGAGGACCACCCCCTTCACGCCGTCCTTCTGCAACTTCTTGACGGCCTTGAGCATGTCCACCGCCGAGTTGCGGGCGAACTGCGTCAGGTAGAGGTAGGCGATCTTGCTCTTCGGGTCGATGTAGTAGTCCCACGAGTCGTCACTGTTGCGCTTGAACCCGTAGACGCTCTCCACTTCGACCAGGCCGCGGGTGATCTCGGCGATCACCGGCTCTTTGCTGCCTTCGCGTTCGATCTTTAACTTGACCTTCGTGCCGGGAAGGCCGAGGATCAGCTTGACGGCGTCGGCCGTCTCCATGCCCTTGGTGCTGGTGGTCTGCACCGGGTCGAGTTTCTTCCCTTCGCCGTCGGCCTCGCGGACGATCTCCGTGATGAGGTCGCCGGCCAGCACGCCGGCCTTGTAGGCCGGGCTGTTGCGGATCGGGGTGACGACCACCAGGCCGTCGCGGGAGATGTCCCGGCGAATCTGCACGCCGATGCCGGTGAACCGGCCGTCGATCGACTTGTCCAAGTCCCCGACGTCTTCCTTCTCGATGTAGGTCGTGTAGTCGTCCACGAACTTCCGCATGGCGGTGTTCATGGCGATGGCGATGTCCTTGTTCTTCTCCAAGTCTTCCCGGATGCCGAGGGGAAGCCGGGCGGCCCGCAGCAAGTCCTTCACGTCGTCGTCGGTCAGATCCTTGGCCTTGTCGAGTTTGGACTTAATATCGTCCGGAATCTTCGTCTCGGTCGCCCGGTACAAGCCTCGAACGCCGTTGGCGACCATCTCGCCGAGGCTGAGCTTCTTGATGTAGTTCGATTTCACGAAGTTCAGGCCTTCATAGGTCTTCTCGGCGAAGGTCTTGGCGTCCTCCTCGGAGAGCTTCGTCTTGGCCAGAATCTGGTCGCGGGCCAGCTTGAGCTGGTCCTTGTTCAGGTCGCCGTCGGCGAACTTCTGGTAGGTCTTGCGGAGGTCCTGCAACGCCTTGAGGCGCGGCATGCGGCCGAGGAGCTTGTCCCCTTCTTCCGCGACTTCCTTGTCCAACTTGGAAGCCGTTTTCTGGTCGTTGAACTTCTTCAGCCGCGTCTCGGCCTTCGTGAAGGCCTCCGGATTGTGACTGAGCGGGAAGTGGGCGCTGCGGCCAAAATAGATGAGCCGTTGCAGCTTTTCTTCGCTCGTCTTGGCCACGTCCCGGATCAGGTCGGGGATGGCCTTGTCCGCGTACTTTTGCACTTCGTCCACGGTCACGAGGCCGTCCGGTTCGTACCCTTCCACGTCGGCCTTGCCCCGCAGGGCGTCCACGACGGCCTTGGTGAACGACCCTTGGTTGTCGACGGCCAGCGGCGGCAGGATGCCGTTGCCGGACATGAACACCACGCGGCCGAGCGGCGGCTCTTGTTCGGAGTCCTTCTCCTTGATGCCCATGAAGGCCCGCACGAACTCGTTGATGTTCGGGGCCAGCACGCTTTCCTTGGACTCGTAGGCCTTGAGGTTGAAGTCGAGGAACACGCAGAACTGTTCGGACTTGAGGGCCTTCACCTGGGTCTCGATTTCCGAGGCGAAGATGGCGTTCTTGACGCGGTCCTTGAAGGTGGAGTCCGTGGCGAACAGGCACGGCTTCTCCCCGGCCGTGGCGCCTTGCATCACGAGGTAAACCAGCAAGGTGTCGTCCTTGCCGGTCTTCGCGGCGGCGTCGCCGATGGCTTTGAGGATGGCGTCCTTGGTGCCGACCGCGGCCCCGGTCTTGTCGTCCACGCCGGAGAGGAGCAGCGTCAAGTTGGCCGGGTCCACCCCGCCGACACTCTTGTCCGTCAACAACTTGGCGACGTTCATCGCGTCGGTGTCGGCCGTCGCGCGCGGCTTGATGTCCTTGTCCGCGAACGACCCGACGCCGACGACCACGGCCACCGTCTTGGTCTTGGCCGGGGCCTCTTGGGCCACGGCGGCCGGCGCGAGGGCGATCATGGAGGCCAAGGCCAGGAGGCCGAGGCGGCGAAGCCGATTCATCTGGAGATCCTTTCTCTGATCCGCGGCGCGGGGGGCGGCCGGGATGTGACTGGTCAACCGGGTGTTCCTAACCAACGAGCGGGGATGATGGCGGGGCGTCAACATGGCCCCATTGTGACAAGAAGCCCATTGGCGTCAACTCATTTTACACAAGTTACCGTCGGGCAACCAACAGGGCGGGCGCAATCACCGCTTCGCCATCTTCTTCAACAAGTCGATGCCGCGTTCGAGCGTGGCGTCTGAGGCCGCGTAACTGATGCGGAAATGCGAGTCCCGGCCGCTAAACGCCCCGCCGGGGATGATGAGCATGTTGTTTTTGATGGCCGCCTGAACGAATTCCGTCCCCGTGCCCCACGGGGCCTTCGGGAAGACGTAAAACGCCCCGCCCGGCCTTGCGATTTCGTAATCGTCGGCCAGTTCGTGACACATGCGGTCTCGCTTGGCCTTGTAGTCGGCCACGATGGCCGAGATGTCCGTGTGCAGGGCGGCCACGCCGGCGTACTGCACGACGCTCGGGGCGCAGACGAACGTGAACTGCTGGAGCTTGGCCATCTCCTCGATGAACCGCTTCGGCCCGTGGGCGAAGCCGAGGCGCCAGCCGGTGATGCCGTAGGACTTGCCGAAGCCGTCGATCACCAGCACGTCGTCGTTGAACTCGGCGGCGCTGCGGAAGTCCCCGTCGTACCAGAAGCTGCGGTAAATCTCGTCCGCGATCAGCAGGACGTTCTTCTCCCGGCACAGTTCCGCGAGGTCTTTCAGAATCGTCGCGGACAACACCCGCCCCGTCGGGTTCGACGGGTTGGAGAACAGCACCACCTTGGTCTTCGCGGTGATGGCGTCCCGCACCCGGTTCACGTCGATGTCGAAGTTCGGGTAGGTGTCCACGTACACGGACGTTCCGCCGGCCAACGTGACCAAGTGGGGGTAGGCGACGAAGTACGGGTCGAACAGGATCACCTCGTCGCCGGGGTTGACCGCCGCGCACATGGCCAACATCAACCCGCCACTGGTCCCGGCCGTGATGAGGACGGGCCGCTCTTGGCCGGGCAACCGCGATGTGACTTCCGCTTGGATGGCGTTCCGCAGTTCCGGAATGCCCTGCGTGACGGTGTACCCGTTGTCCCCCCGGTCGATGGCCTCCTTGGCCGCTTGCCGGACCGGCTCCGGGACCGGGAAATGTGGTTGGCCGATGCTGAGGTTGACGGGGTCTTTAAGGTCCCGGGCCAGCTCGAAAATCCTGCGAATCCCGGACGCCTCAATCCGGGACATGCGGTCCGCGATCCAATGGTCGTGCATTTAAGGACTCTGAAACAAAGAGATTTAACCACAGAGACACAGAGAGCACAGAGAAGAGAAAATCCGAGAGAAAAGCGAAGAAGAGTTCTCAACAGGGTCTTCTCTGTCTTTCTCTTCTCTGTGTTCTCTGTGTCTCTGTGGTTAAGTCTCTTTTTATGTCACTTTACCCGCCAGCCTGTCGAGCAGCGCCCAGCCCGTCGTCTGTTTGGCGGCGCCGGCGGCCCCCTGTTCGACGGCCGATACTGCTTGATCCAACGAAACGGCCCGGTAACGGCCGGCGTCTGCCTGCACCAAGCCGAGCGATTCCAGTTTGTGCATCGCATCCTCGATTTCGAAGTCCACCTTAATACCCAGGCGGTCGTGGAGTTCGCGCTCGACCAGGTCGTCGAGTTCCTTGTCCGTCAGCCCGTTGGGGCCGCCGACCTTCCACAGGTAGTAGTAGCACAGGATGACCTCGCGGGACTCTTGCTCCTCGGCCTCCTGCAAGACGCGGTGGAACACCCCGGCGTTGCTGTCGATCATCTGGTAGTACAGGCTCTGCGTCAGTTGCAAGGTGTACGAGGTTTTCTTGTTCGAGTAGCTGACGTAAGACTTGTAACTGTACCCGGCGAACGCAACCGCGAGGCTCCATGAGAGGGAGACGGAGATGCCGAGCGAGAAGATGTCCGTGAAGCCGATGACGTTGGCGAGAATCTTGTACAGCACGATGGCGAGGCCGGAGGCGATCGGGTAGACGATCATCCCCTTGTCGAGGCCGGAGAGCATGACCTTCGTGCCCGGCAGGACCATCTCCAAGTCCGGCTTCGGCATGTCCTTGAACATCTTCAAGTAGACGGACTTGGTGTCCGCGGCCTTGCCGAGCCGCTTGTGCGGCCGCTGCTTGAGGATAAGCATGAGCCGATTAAACTCGGGGACGACCTTGTCTTCTTTCCGCCACAGCTTCCACCAGCGCCGGATGGTGCGGACGCCGGTGGTGTCCCCGCGGTAGAAGATGTCCAAGTGGTCGAACACGTCCCACGCCACGTCCATCTCCAGCCCCCACAGGCTGGACCCCTGAATCACCCGCATGGTCTCCTCCCGCGTGAGTTCGCGGTAGTTCGCCTTCTGCATCAGGGTGCGGACTTCCTGATAGAGGTTCTTCAGGTAAGCCTCCCGCTCGTGTTCCGGCAGCGGGCAGAGGGACGGCGTGTCCGTGTCCGGGTCGAAGTGGGCGTACGACTCCTTGAGGTCGCGGAACTTTTGGTGGAACGCCCCGTGGTAGTGCGCCTGCACCAACTCGGCGAACCGCCGGAACGGCGTCGCCTCCGCCCCGGCCAGCGTCCGCGTCGGCGTCTTGGCCGCCTTGCCGTCGGCCAAGAAATCGATCAAGTCCCGCAGTTGCAGGGGGATGAAGTGTTCGCGGTCGGCATAGACGGCCATTACTTCTCCGAGTCTGATTTCAAGAGAAGACTAAGAAAAGAGTTTCACGCAAAGCTCGCAAAGAGGCAAAGCTCGCAAAGAGCCGACGAAATAATTCGTTGCTCTCTCCACGGGGAGAATCATCCCATTTGTTCGTCAGCTCTTTGCGAGCTTTGCCTCTTTGCGAGCTTTGCGTGAAACTCTTTTCTTAGTCTTCTCTCACTCTTCGTCCGAAAATGGCACGCCCAAGCCGGCCGCGATCTTCCGCAACTCGTCCAGCACTTCGCCCATGCGCTTCGGCCGCTTTTCGGGATCGTAGCACAGGCAGTTGTGGATCAGGTCCGCGAGGGCCGGCGGCGCGCCCCGGTTCAAGTCTTGCACCGGGGTCAACAACGCGGCGTGAGCCTTCGACCCGATCCGCATCGGGGCGCCCTCGACCGGCATCGCACTCGGCGGCAGCTTTTGCGTCACGACGCGGTACATGGTGGCGCCGAGGTTGTAGATGTCCGTGCGCTCGTTGACGGTCTTGCTCTTCACCGTCTCCGGGGCCATGTACTCCGGCGTGCCCTGCACGCGCTCCTTCTGCTCCCCCTTGACCCACGCGAGACCATAGTCGATGACCTTCACCTCGCCGCGCTTGCCGACGAGGATGTTGCCCGGCTTCAGGTCCGCGTGGAACACTCCGCGGCGGTGCATGTGGGCCAGCCCCGCGGTCACTTGGCCGAAGACCGGGACGGCCTCCTTGATGCCGAGCGGGACGGCGTCCAGCGTCTTGCCGTTGACGTACTCGATCAGGATTTCGGCCTTCTTCACGGCGAACATCCAGTTTCGGCGCAACTCCAAAGTGTGAACCTTGATAAGATTCACATGACTCAGCTTTTGGGACACGCGGTGTTCGTGTTTCGCCTGTTCGAGGAACTTGCGGTCAGCCGCCCCGTTCAAGGGGACGACCTTGAGGGCGTACTCCCGTGAGTCGGCCGCCCGGCGGACGTGCAGGATCACGCTGTTGGCGCCATTGCCGAGCGTGGACAGCACCTGATACTTGCCGATGGACGTGATGGGGGCCACGGGGGCGTTCCGGCGAGGTTGGGAAAGAGCGTCGTCAATCTTAGAAGGATTTCGGGGGGACGGGAATGACGGCCGGAAACCGGGAGGACCGAACGCTGGCCTACGGGCGGGAAATCTTCGCCCGCGTGGACCGCCAGGGGCCGACCGCCTTCACGGCCGCGTGGGCCGACGACCGGCTCATGAACTGGACGATGGGGGACGAGGCCCTCAAGGTGCAACTCTTCCGCTTCGTGGACGCGCTGCCCCGCCTGACGGACCCGGCCGCCATCGCCCAACACCTGCGGGAATACCTCGGCCAAGCCGAGAACGCCGTGCCGTGGTGGGTCCGCACGGGCGTCAACTTGCTGCCGGCCCGCGGCCTCGGCGGCCGGGCGCTGGCGTGGGCGGCCAAGGCCAACGCGGAACACTTGGCCCGCCGCTTCATCGCCGGGTCGAACGTGACCGAAGCGTTGGCGTCGATCCGCGTCTTGCGGGACAAGAATCTCGCCTTCACCATCGACTTGCTCGGCGAGGCGACGATCACGGAGAGCGAAGCCGACGCGGTACAGCGGCAGTACCTCGACTTGCTGCACGGCCTGCGGCTCATCGACGAGTGGCCGGAAGTCCCCCTCATCGACCGCGACCACGCCGGGCGGTTGCCGCGCGTGAACGTGTCCGTGAAACTCTCGGCCCTGTTCAGCCAGTTCGACCCCATCGACCCCGAGGGGACGACCCAAAAAGTCGCGGCCAGGCTGCGGCCCATTCTGCGGCTGGCCCGCCAGTCCGGGGCGTTCGTCAACTTCGACATGGAGCAGTACTCCTTCAAGGACACGACGCTCCACGTCTTCCGCACCATCCTGACCGAGCCGGAGTTCCGCGACTGGCCGCACGTCGGCATCGCCATCCAAGCCTACTTGAAGGACACCGAGGCAGACTTGGAACGCCTGTTGGCGTGGGCAACCGGGCGCGGCACGCCCGTGTGGATTCGCTTGGTGAAGGGGGCGTACTGGGATTACGAGACCGTGATCGCCGCCCAGAACGGCTGGCCCGTGCCGGTGTGGACGCACAAGCACGAGACGGACGAGTGCTACGAGCGCTGCGCCCGCTTCCTAATGGCCAACTACCGTAGTCTGAAGCCGGCGTTCGGCACGCACAACGTCCGCAGCATGGCCGCGGTGTTGGCCCTCGGCGACGAGTTGAGCGTCCCCCAGACGGCGTACGAGTTCCAAATGCTCTACGGCATGGGGGACGAGTTCAAGGCCGTGCTGGTCAACATGGGCCGGCGGGTGCGCATCTACACGCCCTACGGGCAACTGCTGCCGGGGATGGCCTACCTCGTCCGCCGGCTCTTGGAAAACACGTCGAACGAATCGTTCCTGCGGGCCAGCGCCGCCGGGGACACCACCGAAGAGAGACTGCTGATGAACCCCTCTTCCGTTCCGTCGCCCGTTTCGGCCGCCCGGACGGCGTCCGCGAACGGGACTCAACAATCCCCCTCGCCGTTCCAGAACGAACCGCTGACGGACTTCGCCCGCGAAGACAACCGCCACAAGATGGCCCACGCCATCGACCGGGTGAAACACTTGTTCGGCCGGACGTATCCCCTCATCATCAACGACCGCCCGGTGATGATGACACACTTCATCGACTCGGTGAACCCGTCGGACACCAAGCAGGTCGTCGGCCGGTGTTCCAAGGCGACGACGAAGCAAGCCGACGAAGCCGTGACGGCGGCGACGGCCGCGTTCGAGACGTGGCGGGACGTGAGCGCCGAGGACCGGGCCGGGTACGTGCGGAAGATGGCCCGCGTGATGCGGGACCGCCGTTTTGAACTGGCGGCATGGATCGTCATGGAATCCGGCAAGCCGTGGCGCGAGGCCGACGCGGACGTGGCCGAGGCCATCGACTTCTGCGAGTATTACGCGGCCGAGATGCTCCGTCTCGCCAAGCCCATCGAGCGCAACGTGCCGGGGGAGGACAACCGCTACTTCTACGAGCCGCGCGGCGTGACCGTCGTGATCTCGCCGTGGAACTTCCCGCTGGCGATCCTGTGCGGCATGACGGTCGCCGCCGTCGTGACCGGCAACACGGTGGTGATGAAGCCGGCCGAACAGTCCCCCGTCATCGCCGCCAAGTTGATGGAAGTGTGCCAGCAAGCCGGCTTGCCGCGCGGCGTGGTGAACTACCTGCCCGGCATCGGCGAAGACATCGGCCCCACGCTCGTCGGCCACCCGGACGTGGCGGTGATCGCCTTCACCGGCTCGGTCGCCGTGGGCTTGGCGATTAATCAAACGGCCGCCCAGACGCCGACAGGCCAGCAGCACGTCAAGCGCGTCATCGCCGAGATGGGGGGCAAAAACGCCTTCATCGTGGACGCCGACGCCGACCTGGACGAGGCCGTGAAGGCCGCCGTGGACAGCGCCTTCGGCTACGCCGGCCAGAAGTGTTCGGCCGGCTCGCGGGCCATCGTGCTGGAGCCGATCTACGACCAGTTTGTCGCCCGCTTGGTCGAAGCCGTGAAGAGCTTGACAGTCGCCCCCGCCGAGTCGCCGGGGTGCGCCGTCGGCCCGGTTATTGACGAGGAATCACGGCAGCGCGTCTTGAAGATGATCGAAGCGGGCAAGAAGCAAGCGACGCTAGCCTACGCCGGGGACATCGGCGACTTGGCGGCCCAAGGCACGTTCGTCGCCCCCACCGTTTTCACGGAAGTCCCGGCCGACTCGCCGCTCGGCCAGGACGAAATCTTCGGCCCGGTGTTGGCCGTCACCAAGGCGAAAGACTTGGACGACGCCCTGCGGATCGCCAACGGCACCAAGTTCGCCCTCACCGGCGGCTTCTTCTCCCGCAGCCCGACGAACATCGAGCGCGTCAAGCGGCAATTCCGCGTCGGCAACCTGTACGTCAACCGCAAGATCACCGGCGCGCTGGTGGACCGCCAGCCGTTCGGCGGGTTCAAACTCTCCGGCATCGGCTCCAAGGCCGGCGGCCCGGACTACCTGCTGCAATTCGTGCTGCCGCGGGTCATCACCGAGAACACGATGCGCCGCGGCTTCGCCCCGGCGGCGGAATAGCCGTATACTAATCGGCTTGTCCGCCTGTCCGCTTAGAGATTCCGCACATGTCCCGCACGGGAAAATCGACTCGGGAAACCCCCGCCTGTTACGCCATGGTCCACGCCGGGCTGGAGCCGGTCGCCGCCGACGAGATCACCCGCGAACTCGGCGGGGAGGTCAAAAAGGCCGAGAAGGGGCTGGTCGTCTTCAAGGTGCCTTCGATCACCCCCGAGTTGCTGGAACTGCGCACCGTCGAGGACGTATTCCTCCTCGCGTGGGGGACGGACTCGCTGACGTACCGGGCCGAGGACTTGAAGCAGATCAAGACGTGGACCGAGAAGCAGGCCGACTGGACGCACCTGTTCGGCCTGCACCACGCCATCCGGTCGAAGCCGAAGGGGAAGCCGACCTACCGGCTCGTGACGCAAATGGGCGGGCAGCACGGCTACCGCCGGGCCGACGCGAGCAAGGCGTTCAAGCAGGGGGTCGCCCAGTTCATCCCGCCGACGTGGGAGCCGGCCGAGGACAACACGTTCCTCGAAGTGTGGCTCACGATCCGCGGCCGCATGGCCACCTGCGGCGTGCGCCTGACGGACAAGTCGATGCGGCACAAGCCGTACAAGGTCGAACACATGCCGGCGTCGCTGCGGCCGACGATGGCGGCGGCCATGGTCCGCCTCGCCGGGGCCGGGCCGGGGCAGGTCATGCTCGACCCGATGTGCGGCACCGGGACGATCATCGCGGAGCAGATCATTGTCGCCAAGCAGCGCAAGGCCGGCCGCACCGAGGCGTGGGGCGGCGACCTGGAAATGAACATGCTGCGGGCGTGCGCCAGCAACCTGCGCGCCGTCGGCCCGGCGGTCGTCGCCCACTGGGACGCCCGCCGGCTGCCGATCGCGACGGCCTCCGTGGACCGCATTGTCTCCAACCCGCCGTTCGGCAAGCAAATGGCCACGCCGGAGGAAATTGGGCCGCTGTACAAGGCCGCGATGCGGGAGTACCACCGCGTGCTGAAGCCGGGCGGCAAGGCCGTCTTCTTGGTGATGGAGCAGGACGCCCTGCGCGACGCCATCAAAGGGTATCAGTGGATCCCCCAACGGCAACTCGGCGTCGAGGTGCTGGGGCAGGACGCCGTCATCAGCGTCTGGCAAAAGGCGGGCGAGTAGGATAAGGTAATCGGAGTCACCGTCATTCTCATTCCCCGCGGGGTTCGTTCCCGATGCCGCGTTACCAGTGCCCCGAGTGCGAAGCGATCCTGAAGCGTGACCTCGCCGTCCCGGCGGGCAAGAAGCTCAAGTGCCCGAAGTGCGCGTTCATCTTCGCGCCCAAGGCCTTGCCCGAGGCCGCCAAGCCGGAAGCCGCCAAGAAGGCGGAGCCGCCCAAATTGGAGCCGAAGAAGGAAGAGCCCGTCGGCTTGGCCGCCGCGCCGCCGGCCCCCGTGTTCCAGCCGGCCGTCGGGTCCGCGGAGAAGGTGGTGGAGGACGAGGACGGCATCATCGGGCTGGCCGACTTGAACACCGCTTACGACCAAAACGCCGGGGCGATCAAGCTGGCGTTCCAGCCCACGGTCGGCGGCAAGGACAAGGTGGTGGAGGACGAGGACGGCGCCATCGGGCTGGCCCCGGAAACCGACTCCCCGAACATCAAGAACACGGCGCAGAAGAAGAAGCAAGAGAAGGACGACGAAGACGAGGGCGCGGGGAACTACGGCGTCCTCACGGAAAAGAAGGAAGACACCCCGGAGGTTAACTTCGGCAGCTTGCGGGACAAGTTCGCCAAGAGCAAGATCGGCCCGGCCATGTATTTGACGGTCGGCCCGTCCAACTGGCTGCTGCGGCTCGGATTGTTCAGTTGCACCGTGGCCGTCCTCAAGGCCTTTTACGACGTCTTCCCGCTGATCTTCTGCGAAGTCGCCCCTCTGCGGCCGTTCATCCGGCCGCAAGTCACCTTCTTGCTCTTTGACCTCGTCGTCTTCGGCCTCGGGGCGGTCATGTGCTCGGGGGCCTCGCGGTTGCACGACCTGCGATCCTTCACTTGGGCCATCATCGGGTCCGTGATGGCCATCGTGATTTACATGCCGATTTGCATCGCGGCGGCCTCCATTCTGCTGCTGATGTTCGGCCCGCCGGGCTTGATGATGGCCATTGCCATCGGCCTGATCTCGTTCGTCGGCGTCTGGTGCCTCATCGTGATTTTCAAGCCCGCCGTCCGCGAGGGCTTCAAGGAACGCGAGACGCAAGGCGCCTCCGGTTGAGCGGGCTTGGGCCGCTGTTCCGAGATTGACCTGCCAAGGGGGGAGCCGTGCCCGCCGACTTCGACTTGGGCGAATACGTGGGCGTCGGCCTCTCGACGCGGCAACTCGCGTTCGCGGCCGGCGTGTTGTTCTTCGGCCTGTTCGCGGCCTCCGCGATGCGGCGGGCGGGGCGGGCCGGCGGGGTCTGGGCGGCGGTTTGGGGGTCGGCCGCCGTCGCGCTGGCGGCCGTCGCCCTGTACGTCGCCGGCCGCGGACTCGGCGATTCCCTCCCGGAGTGGCTCGTCCCCTTCACCCAACCGGAACCGCTGCAACGGGCCGCCGCCGTCGGCGTCCTCGGGTGCTGGGCGTTCATTTTCCTGTCGGCCCACTGGGTCAACGACTCGCTGTTGAAGTGGCTGTTCCGCGTCGCCGGGCTGGGGTGCCTCGGCGTGGCCGCGTGGCTCGGGGCGACGTGGTTCGCGGACGACCTGCCGGCCGAAGCCAAGCCGTGGGCGACGACGGAAATCTTCCTCCACGTCGGCGGCGCCCTCGGCCTGCTCCTGTTGGCCGCCGCGTTATGGATGAAGGGCCGGTGGGGCCGGCCGCCCGCGCGCTGGGCCTACCGCAGTCTCATCCCAGTGGTGTTGGGCGGGCTGGCGCTGATGGCTTATGACCGCTTCGCCGGACACATCCCCGACGACTGGAAAGACTTCCCCGCCCGCCGCGTGATCGTCGCCCTCACGGGGATTGGCTCCGTCTGCGGCCTGCTCATCGCCGCCGGGGCGTGGCTGATGCGCGACCGGCCACCGGCCGCCGAACCAACGGGGAAATCGATCGCCCAGAAGCCGAAACCCAAGCCGGCCAAGCCGCTGCCCGTGGCCGTGCTACTGGACGACGCGGGGCGGCCTATCTTGCCACCGAAGAAGCCTTGAGAACACTCGGGACGAATGATCCCGGGGGCGGGCATCGTCTCTTTTCGCTCCGCGAAAAGTCGGACCTCAGCCCCAGGGCTGACCGGCCTCTTGGGCAGGAAGCCGGACTTTTCGCGGAGCGAAAAGCGACGATGCCCCGCTGACGCGCCGCGGGGTTGATCCCGGCGGGAGGCCGGGGGCCGGGCGTGAGCATCGTCGCTTTTCGCTCCGCGAAAAGTCTCGCCGTCACCCACGGACGACCGGCCTCTTGGGCAGGAAGCCGGACTTTTCGCGGAGCGAAAAGAGACGATGCCCGCCCCCGGTCTCATTCGTCCCGGATCCATTACATCATCGTTTCACTGCCTGATCCGCCGCAACGCATCTCGGTAATCTTCCGGCGTGTTCACATTCCGCAGGGAGTCCAGGTCCGGGTCGCAATCTCGGAAGTCCCGCTCATCCAGCACGCGGACGCGGCGCCCGTTGAGCAGGTCCGTCATGCGGCGGCGGTCTTCGAGGAACAGGGCGCCAAGTTGAGCCAGCGTCCGCGTGTGGTAGACGGCCGCCAACGGGTGGAACCGGCCGCCGATTTTGGGGATGGCGATGTCATCGTCGCCCAGCGACTCCACGACCCGCCGCACGAACGCCGGCTTCAACAGCGGCACGTCGCACGAACTCAGGTACACCGCGTCCACGTCGTCCGACAGGTTCGTCATCGCCCGGAACAAGGCGTCCACCGGCCCCGCGTCCGGGACGAAGTCTCTCAGAATGCTGACATCGAACGGTGACAGGGGCGGCAAGTCTTGGTCTTGGGCGGCCACGATGATAATGGGCTGAGCGACGCTGTGGACCACGCGCACGACCCGTTCGAGGAACGTCTCCTCCCCGACGCGCAGCAGAGCCTTGGGCGTCCCCATGCGGGAGCTTTTCCCGCCGCACAACACGACGCCGGCCACGTCCACGCTGCCCCCCGCCGCCCGGCATAGAATGCGACTCTACCTCCACCCCTACCGGAAGAGGCGGTCATGAGCAAGGGAAATGTGCTGCTGGTCATCGGCGACGCGGCCGAAGTGCTGGACACTTTTTACCCGCTGCACCGACTTCAAGAGGAGGGGTACACGGTGCGTGTCGCCGGGCCGGCGAAGCGCGTATACCACTTGGTGCAGCACGACCGGAACCCGGCGTGGGACATCACGGTCGAAGCGCCGACGGCCGTCACGAGTTGACAACTGGCTCATCAGTCAAAGCAGGTTGCCGCGGCCAACCGCGCCGCCTGACCGCCGGCGGCGACGTGTCGGCGGTTCCCGTCCCCGGCGCGGGCGGAGAGACCGTCACAAAGGCCCGCCGGTTGCGGATGAGCACGCCTAAGCCGACGAGCAAGATGACGAACGCCGCCGTGTAGATGCCGTACACTTGGGCAATCTTGCCCGGCGAGTCCAGAACGAAGCCGAGTTTGGTGGTCATGTCCGACTCCACGGCCCCCGTGTACGCCAGCGGGCCGACGACCAGCGCCAGCCCGGAGAGTTGAGACGACGCCTTCGGGGCGTCTTCCCCGACCAACCCGGAACTCGTGGCCGAAATCATCAACACGGCCACGCCGAGCGCGGCGCCGAGCCACAGTCGCAGCGGCCGCCGGACGGCGGACGAACACACGGCGGCGACGAGGGCGACCATCGGCAGGAGCAGCATGACGCAATGGTGCTTCCACGTCCGCTCGCTGAACAGCAGCATCCCAATCAGGACAAACGAGAACTCGGCGGCGACGGCCGGCCCGCACCGGGCCGGGGCCGGCGCCCACACAGTCGGCCTCACCGGCGTCCGACACAGCCACGCCATGGCGACCAAGAACAGGACTTGGCAGCCCTCCACGATCATCTTCACGGTCCCGGCGCTCAGGGCGGCGACGTTGTGATACGCCAGCGGGGTGGCGATGCCGTCCACATGAATGGAGACCGACGGACTGGCCGTCAGCAGCCGGGTCAGCACGCCGGGGAGCGACTGGTTTTCCCGCTCCGGCGTCACGACCCCGTGGACGAGGTACGGCACGACCATGCCGTTAAACCACGCGGTCAGAGAGGCCCAATTCCGCCCCCAGCCGCCGACGAGTGACCGGTCCTGCACGGCGAAAAACAGCGACGGGACCACGAGGAAGAACAGCGCCAGCCCGACGGCCGACCCGAGCAATACGCGGAAAGAGCGCTTCCACAGGAAGTACACGAGGAACAAGGCCGGCGTCGCCTTGCAAGCGATGGCCAGCCCCAACAAGATGCCGGCGAGCAGGTCTTTCCCGCGCGAGAACGCGAACAGGCACCCCGTGACCAAGAACAGGATGAAGACGTTGATGTTGCCGTGCGTCAAATCCCCGAGGATGGGCCGGGCGGCCAAGGCGACCGCCAGCAACTTCCCCCAAACTGGGACGCGGAACGCCGGCGTCTCCACGATTTTGAACGCCCAGAGGAAGCACACCAGGGCCATGCCGATCTTGAGGTAGAACCACGCCAGCGCCCCGGCGAGCGGGCTGGCGGTGGCGAGTTCCGACACCGGCCACAACAGTTGGGCCATGACCGGCGGGTTCGGGTAGTTGTACTTGGCGTGGATGTTCTCCCCGCCCTCCATGTCCTGAAGTTGGTTGGCCCAGCGGTTGATGGCCCCGCGCGTGAACCCGTCCGCCCGCGGAGAGAGCACCTTGGCGCTGTACTGGACGCTGACGCCGACGACGAGGGCGACCATGGCGGCGAGGAAGACGCGCCGGGCCGTGCGGTCCGGGGCGGGAATAGCGCAAGCGGCCATGAATCGACATCCTTGTCGGGGGCGGTAACGGGGAGAGTGTACCACCCTTGGCGAAAATGAGGCAAGGCGGGTTGCGCGGCCCACATTGACGGACGCAATCGCGTCATGGGGGAATTCCTGTCGGCCCGCGGAGGCGTGGCCTTAGAATAACACCCGGCGGACCCTTCCCGAGTGACACCCGCATGCCGAACATTTTGATCGTCGAAGACGAGGCCGTCATCCGGCTAGACCTGCAAGGCCGTTTGGAAAACCTCGGGCACAAAGTCCTGGCCATGACGGACACGGCCGCGGACGGCGTCCGGCTGGCCAAGTCGCTCAAGCCGGACTTGGTGTTCATGGACATCCGGCTCAAGGGGGGCGCGGACGGCATCGCGGCGGCCGAGCAAATCCGCGAGGCCCTGCACATCCCGGTGATCTACCTCACCGCCTTCGCGGACGACGACACCCTGTCGCGGGCCAAGGTGACGGGGCCGTTCGGGTATCTGCACAAGCCCTGTCAAGACCGTGACCTGAAGACGGCCATCGAACTCGGGCTGCACAAGCACGCGGTCGAGAGCACGTTGCGCGAGAGCGAGTCGTGGTACAAGGCGACGGTCAACAGCATCGGGGACGGCGTGATCGCCGTGGACTCCCAAGGCCGCGTGACGCTGCTGAACCCGGCGGCCGAGCGCGTGACCGGGTGGCGGGCCGACGAGGCGCGCGGGCAGCCGGTGCAAGCCGTCTTCGCGGTCCAGGGCGGCGCCGACCCGACCAAGCAGGTGCTGCGGACGGGGCGGCCCGCGGAGGTGGCGGACGGGACGCTCTTGCGGCGGCGAGACGGCTCCGAGGTCCCCGTCGCCGACAGCGTCACGCCCGTCTTCGAGCCGGGGGAGAAGAAGCCGGCCGGGGCGGTCGTCGCCTTCCGCGACGTCAGCGACCGCCTCAAGACCGAGGCCCACTTGCGGCACGCCCAGAAGTTGGAAAGCCTCGGCGTGATGTCGAGCGGCATCGCCCACGACTTCAACAACTTGCTGACGCCCGTGCTGGGCTTCGCTACCTTGCTCCGCGGCGAAGTCGGGGCCAACGCCCGGGCCATTCAGATGATCGAGCAGATCGAGCAGGCGGCCAAGCGGGCCGCGGCCCTCACCCGGCAACTGTTGTCGTACACCGGCAAGGCGACGATGGCTGTCAAGTCGGTCAGTCTCACCAAGTTGGTAACGGACATGACGGCTCTCCTAGCCGTGAGCATTTCCCGGAAGGCCACCCTGACGTGCGACTTGGCCGACCCACTGCCCCTGACGGATGGCGACGAGAGCCAAGTGCAGCAGGTGGTGATGAACCTGCTCCTCAATGCGTCCGAGGCCCTGCGGGACGGCGCGGGCAACGTCCGCGTGCAGACCGGCGCTCGGCACTTGCTCGCCCAAGACATGGCCGCCGCCTACGGCAACCGGGCCGCGCCGGCCGGGGAGTACGTGTTCCTCGAAGTGGCCGACGACGGCGTCGGCATGGCGGCCGAGACGCTCGGGAAAATCTTCGACCCGTTCTTCACCACCAAGTTCACCGGGCGCGGCCTGGGCCTCGCGGCCGTGTTGGGCATCGTCCAAGCGCACCGCGGCGCGCTGTTCGTGGACAGCGCGATTGGCAAGGGGACGACCTTCCGCGTCTGCTTCCCCAAATCGCACCGACAAGTGACCCCGCCGGCCCCGGCGCCCGTCGGCCCGGCCCCGACATCCGCGCACGGCCACATCCTCATCGTGGAGGACGACAAGGCGGTTCAACTGGTCCTGAAGGCCGTCTTGGAAAAGGCGGGGTATCAGACGCTGACCGCCGACGACGGCCGCCAAGCCGTGGACCGCTTCGGCGAACGGCTCGGCCACTTCGACGCGGCCATGATCGACCTGCTCATGCCCCGCATGGACGGCTTGGAGACTTCCCGCGAACTGCGGGCAAAACGGCCCGACTTGAAGATTATCCTGATGAGCGGCTTCGCCCCGGAAGAATTGTCAGGGAAGTTGGAGAACCTGGTCGTGTCGGCCATCCTCCAAAAGCCGTTCCAGCCGGAGAGCGTATTGTCGCTGCTGGGGACGATTCTGAAGCGGTGACGGTAGCGCGTGTTTGGCGAGCCGAGCGGCGTAAGCTGCCGGGTGATGGGCTTGAGCGCATTACCCGGGGCCTGACGGCCCTCGGCTCACGAAACCGTGATCGATAGCCCGCCATTCACCGGGCGAACTCGGCCCGCAAGAACGCTTGGGCGCCGTCCCAGCAATCGGCGGCCCGCTCCCAATCCACGGCCATGAGCTTCGCCTTTCCTACGCCATCGAGGGCAGGGTGCAACGGTGACTTCACGGCCCCGTTCAGCGGGACTTGCCAGCCGCCCCCCTCGGCCAGGCGTTGCTCCGTGGCCGGGGCCAACAGTTCGCGGACGAGCGCCTGCGCCCCGGCCGGGTTCGGGCCGCCGCGAATGACGGCCAGCGTGTTGGGGATCAACAGCGTGCCGAGTCGCGGGTACTCCGGGTTCCCGTCCCGGTCCGTCAAGACGAGGGCCACCGGCCGGCCGGCGTCGATCTCGCCGATCGCGTCGTCCGAGTCTGTCAGGCCGACGGCGAACCGGCCGTCCGCGACCGCTTGGGCGACCGGCTTGTTGCCCGCCAAGACGGCGACGCCGTTGGCCCGGAGGCCGCGGTAGAACGCCTTGGCGGCGTCTTCACCCAACACGTCGAACAAACAGGCGGCCTGCGTGGCCGTCGTCCCGAACTGCGGCTTGGCCATCGCCAGTCGGCCGGCCCATTTCGGATCGGTGAGTTCCAACAAACTTCGCGGCCGCCCGGCCGCGGGGACGAGCGCCGTGTTCACGATCAGCACGCGGGGGCGGGCGGCGAAGGCCCGCCAGAGACGGTGGGCCGGGCGGGTCCATTGCGGGTAATCACCCTCGTCGGCGGTGATCGGTTCCAGGAGGCCGGCCCGCCGCAGTCGGACGGTGTTGAGGACTTCGTTGTTCCAAAACACGTCACAGCGCGGGCGGGCGCGCTCGGCGGTGATCTCTTCAAACAAGCTGACGGATTTTTGCGCTTCGGTGTCGTACTTCGCGGCCACGTCCAGCCCGGCGGCGGCGCGGAAGCCGGCCAAAATCCCTTCGGCGAATTCGCGGTCCTGCGCGCAGTACACAACGACGCGGCCAGCCGGCGGCTCGCGGGAACACCCGGCGGCCAGCAGGGCGGCGGCGAGGAACCGGCGGCGGTCAACGGACGGGGACATAGCGGAGGAGGAAAAAGCGGATCGCATCTTCTCTCAGCGTGCGGATGGTCTGGATTTTGTACTGCGGCGTGTCCACGGTGCCGGTCACTTCCAAGTAGACGACGAAGTTCCCGAGGATGCCGACGGCCTGCTGGAGGCTGCCGGGGTTGAGCGGTTGCCGGGCGAACTGTGTGGCCAAGGCGGTCAGTCTGGAAAGCACTCCTGCCCCGAGGTCAAGCTTGCCCGTGCTGCCGGCGACGTTCAGGTTCAGACGGCCGTCCGTCGTCACCGTCCCTTCCGCGAAGATGTCCAGCGAGGCGCCGGTGAGGGCGACGCGCTGGACTGTCCACACGCCTTTCGCCAACGAGGCCTTAATGTCTCCTTGGCTGATGGACGGGTTGGCGCCGCTCGCGTACCCGAGCAGGGGCGTCGCCTGGGCCAACACGGGCAGGCCGAACGGGGTCGCCTCGCCGCTCTTGGCCTCCAGCCGGGCCGTCAGGTCGTCGGCGGTGCGCAGCCGTTCGGACCCGAACGTAAACGTGCCGGAGACCGGCGTGCTGCCGATCACCCCCTTGGCGGACGCGAAGATCGTGGACACGTCCACATTGCCGAACTTCAACTCGCCGGACAGGCGGTCGTCGAGTTCGGGAAAGAAGGTCACTTCGGCCTTCCCGGTCACGCGGCCGCGCGCCGCCGTGCCGACCATATCCCGCAGGTGAATCTCGGCCCGCTGCGTCTTGGGGTATGCGACCCAGTCGATCGGCAGGCGGGCTTCCTGAATCGGAATCTTGTAGACCGTCCCCCCCTTGGCGATCAAGACGCCAGAGCCGCGCCACTCCCGGCCGAGCGTCGTGCTGACCGTGCCGCTGACCGAAGTCTTGACCCACTTGGCGACCGTCGGGAAGACGAAGAAAAGCGTGTCCGACGGGACGTTCGACAGGTGGACGACCGCCCGGCTCCGGTCGACGTTCGTGCGGTCCAGGATCGCCGTGATGCGGGCGAGGCCGTTCTCCAGAGGGACTTCGAAGTCCTCCAGCCGCATTTCCGTCGGGGTGAGCCGCATCGTCCCCTCCCCCAGAAGGGCGACGGACTTGTCCCCCCAGCGGATGCGCGTCGCCCGCACGCGGCCGGCGCCGACCAACCGCTTCTCGGCGTCCGTCTCCAGCGGGAACAGCCCGTCGATGTCGGCGTCCAACAGGCCGAGCGTATTTTGCAAGCCCGCGCCCGTCGTCACCTTGGAGAGCTTCACCCCGAGGAGGCGGATCATCCCGTACGTCAGGTCTTCCTCCCGGATCGGGGCCGGCTTCTTGCCCTCCACGGCCGGCTTGACATCGGGGACCGCCTTCTTCGGCAACGGCAATAACGGGACAATCGCCCCCGTCTTGGCCGACGGCGGGGGCGGGTACTGCCCGGCAATTTCGAACTGCCCGCCCAGGGCGTCCCCCGTCACCTTGTACTTCGCGATCCCCGCGTTGAAGCGGGCGTTCACCTTGATCTTTTCGGCCGGGAAGCCTTGGAGTTTCATCGTCGGCGCCTTCAGTTCCACCTCGGCGGTGATCGGCCGGGAGCCGGTCGCATCGGCCGGCGGCACGCGGACGACCAGCGTGCCGCCGGCCGTCCCCTCCAGCGCCACGTTGCCGGGGATCGGCAGGCTTTTGCTGATCTCCCCCAAGTCGATCTTGAAGAGCTTCAGCTTGCCGCCCGCGTCCACGTCGGTGCGGAACGGCACGGTGAAGTCGCCGGTGACTTCCCCCTTGTACATCTTCGAGAAAATGTCCTTGAAGCGGATGGCCCCGTCGTCGCTTTCCCACTTCGTGGAGAAGGACGTGACGGCGAACGGGCCGACCTTCACCTTGTTGGCCTGGGCCACCCCCTTCGTCTTGACGGACACCGGTTGCAGCGTCCCCTCGGCCGTCCCCTCGGCCTCGGCCATGCCGTCGAGCGGGACGCCGATGGGGACCACGTCGCGCAGGTCGTCCATTCGTTCCAAGGCGATCTTGTCCAACTTGACGGCCGCGGAAAACGGGTAGGTTTTGCCGAGTGTCATCTCCCCTTTGGCCGTGAACAGGCCGACCGGGGCGTCCGCGTCGCGGCCGGGGAATCTGCCGGTCAGTTCTTGGATGGTCAACTTCCCGTCCCGCACATTGAGGCGCATGGTAATTTGCTCCAGCGCCAAGTCTTCCACGGTGATGCGTTTGGCCGAGACGGTGCCGGCCAAGCGGTACGCCGCGAACTCGCCCGGGGCCTCGGTGGGGATGTCGGCCCGCAACTTGACAGTCACTTTCCCTTCGAGGCGAATCGGCAGCGTCGCCTTGAGACTCTTCAGCACGTCGGCCACATTGACATCCGTCAGCGACAGGTTGATCGTCAGGTAGGCCCGCTCCTCCTTGGGGGCGTCGGCCGGCTTCACCACCTTGGCAATGCCGCGCAGGAGTTGGGTCATGATCCCGACTTTCGTCTCGTCCGGGTCACCCTTTTTCTTCGCCGCCGGTTCCGCTTTTTGCACGGGGGCGGCCCGTTCCGGCACTTGGAACATGGCCAACCCGAATACGCCATCGGCGGGCGCGTCCGCCCGCGACAATTCGAAGCCGCCCCGGCGGGACGGCCGCACGGTGATGCGAACCGGGTCCACCGGAAGGCCGCGGAATTTGGCCTGTTCGACGACGCCTTCGCCCCGGCCGTCCGTGGTCACGCCGCCGGTCGGCAGCAGGGTGACGGTAAAGTTCACTTTGGCCCGCAGCCGCCCCTCGATCCCCTCGGGGATGCTCCATTTTTCCGGCAGCTTGGTCACGTCCACGTCGGCCAAGTGGGCGGTGAAGTTCAGGACGTCCTTGTTCCCGCCGAAATCCATTTTCGAGTCCAACTTGACCGTGCCGCCGGCCGTCTTCCCCTCGACGCCACTAAGGGTGAGTGTCGCTCCCTCGGCCACGATGGCCCCGCTGGCGTCGTGGAAATTGAGGCCGACGCTCGGCACATCGACTTCCGTGGCGGCGGGGGTCATCGCCATGCGGTAGGTGAACTTCTCCGAGGCGAGGTCCAAGCGCATGTCCAAGGCCGCCCCGGTCGTGCCGCGGAGGCGGACCGCTTGCCATGCGTTTGGGTTCACGAACGGTGTGCGAGAGAGCAGTTCCGGCGTTACGGCCGTCGGCGCGGCCGTCTTCAGCGTCATCGTGGCGACCTGCGTGGGCGTGTCGATCAGGCCTTCGACGTTCCACGTCCCCCACGCCTCATCGCGCACGGTGCCGCGCACCGTGGGGTTGCCGCACTCCAAGCACACGTTCAAGTCGATGCCGTTGAACACGGCGTCGGGGCGGCCATCTTGTCGGAGCGTCAACTCGCCCGAGATGAGGCGAATGTTCGGCAGCGGCCCGCCACCGTCCCCCGCGGACACCGGCAACTTGGTGATTAAGTCGCCGTCTTTGTTGAAGCGGAGTGTGACGTGGGCGTCGGACAGAGTGATGAGACTCGGGGACCGGCCGAGGGCGGCCGAGACGGCGGACACGTCCAACTCAACGTGCTTCGCCGTCACCCACGGGGCGGCGGCCTCCACGCTGGCGTCCCGCTCGAAGACTTGCAATTCATGGGCGGTCGTGTGGGCGGCGCCGAGGTCGAGGGAGCCGACACGCACGGGCATCCCGAGGCGGGCTTCGAGCTTCGCCCCGACGAGCCGGGCGGCCCGCTCCGAGCGCGCGTACATCACCGCCCCGACAATGACGGCGAGAAAAAGAGCGCCGAATCCGGCGAGAATTGTTCGCCGACGGAACACGCCTGTCATCGCGTCTCTCCCGGCCGCAAGAGCCGCCGGCTGTGGCGGATGGGCCTCCCGCGAGTATATGCGATCCTCGTGCCGGGTGGGGCCGCGTCGCCCCGCGGCCGACCACTTCCCTGTTGACCGCGCCCGTTTTTCCGGGAATAATGGGAAAACGCATCTCCCGCCCGCGTGGTCATTTGATCATCATCGGAGGAAGTCTGTCATGTCTGCACGCCGATTGGGTTCCTTCTCGCTTTTGAAACATCTTTTGCCGGGCGTCGGCCTGCTCGCCTTATTCTCCGCGCCGTCCTTAATGGCCGACCCGCCCAAGGAGCCGGGCCGCCCGGCCGTCAAGTCGGCGAACTCCGCGACGGACTTGCTGCGGCAGTCGCTGGAAAAACTCCGCACCGACTTGGGGCCGGACGACCCGGCCGTCAAGCAGTTGGAACAGGCCCTGAAGGCGGTCACGGAGCCAAAGCCAGAGCCAATCCCCGCGCCGCTGTTCGCCCCGCCGGCCCAAGGGCCGCGCGGGGACGGCGACGACTTCTTCGAGATGGCCGAAGAGCTTCAGCAGCAGATGGAAATGCTCAAGAACGCCATCCAGGGCGGCGGCCTCCAACTCCGCGGCGGCGGCTTCGGCGGCCTCCAAGGCAACGGCGGCTTCGGCGGCCCGTTCCTCATCGGGCCGGGCGGGCTTCAGCCCTTCGTGGCCAACCCCAGCAAGGGCCGGTTCGGCATCCGCATTGAGGCGCCGAGCGACGTGCTGGCCGCCCAACTTGACTTGCCGCACGGCCAAGGGATCGTCTGCGCGGACGTGCCCGCCGACTCCGTGGCCGGCAAGGCGGGCATTAAATCGCACGACGTTCTGCTGGAAGTGGCCGGCAAGCCGGTGTCGAGCAACCCGGCCGAGTTCATCAACCAGATCACGGGCGTGAAAGCCGACCAAGCCATTGACGTCGTCGTCCTGCGGAAAGGCCGCAAGGAGACCATCAAGGGGATCAAACTCCCCGAAGCCGCGGAACTTCAGGCCCTGCCGCAAGTGCAGATGCACCTGCCCCAGATGCGCGGGCCGCAAATCCAGCTCCTCCCGTTGCAGCAGCCATTCCCGGCGTTCCAGCAACCGTTCGCGGGCGGCCCCGGCGAGCAGATTCAAGTGCGGCAACAGGACTCCGCCTTCACCGTGCAAATGTCCAAGGACGGCGCGAAGATGACAATGACCGGCAACAAGGAAGACGGCAAGCCCGTCATCGGCTCCATCGAAGTGGACGCCGGCGGCAAGATCACCCGGGCCGAGAGCATCGACAAGCTGCCCAAGGAATACCAAGGCATGGCCGAAAAAGCCTTGAAGAGCGTGCGGTGAGCGGATGACACGCTGTCACCTTGTCATCCCCCGGTTCAACATTCTCACATCCGGATTAAAATGACGGCCCGGCCGGCGAATCCGCGCCGGCCGTGCTATATCAATAACAACCTTTTCGGCGGAGGCTCGCCCCTTCCGCCGCCGGGTGGTTCCGTGCCCGTAGCCGTGCCGACCGCCACCGGGGGGCGTTCCCTTGCCGATCCCGACCACCATTGCCGAATTCGCGGCCCTCTGGACCCGCAGTGAACTCATCGGCAAGACCGAACAGGAAAAGTACTTCGCCAAGCTGGCGGACCGCGGCGACGCGCCCGCCGACATCGCCGCCCTTGCGGCCCTCGCCGTCAAGGACGGCCTGCTCACCAAGTTCCAAGTCCGGCTGTTGGCCCAAGGCAAGCACAAGAACTTCTTCCTCGGCGGCAAGTACCGCGTGCTGGAACACCTCGGGACCGGCGGGATGGGGGCCGTCTTCCTGTGCGAGCACCGGCACATGCGCCGCCGGGTGGCCGTCAAACTCCTGCCGCCGGACGAGAACGACCCGGAACGGGTGAGCCGCTTCCAGCGGGAGGCGCAGGCCATCGCCATGATGAACCACCCGAACATCGTGCGGGCCTACGACGTGGACAAGGAGGGGCAGATCCACTTCTTGGTGATGGAGTACATCGACGGCGTCAGCTTCCAACAGTTGGTGGACCGCCGCGGGCCGCTGTCCGTCGCCCGGGCGGTGAACTACGTCTCGCAGGCCGCCTGCGGCTTGCAGCACAGCGGGGAAATGGGCTTGGTCCACCGGGACGTGAAGCCGAGCAACTTGATGTTGGACACGGTCGGGACGGTGAAGCTCCTCGACCTCGGCCTCGCCCGCTTCGCCGGCCACCCGGACGGCACGCCGCCCGGCGAGTCGCAAATCGTGCTGGGCACCGCCGACTACCTCGCCCCGGAACAGGCCCGCACGTCGCGGGTGGACATCCGGGCCGACATCTACGCCCTCGGGGCCGTCGCCTATTACCTGCTGTGCGGCCACCCGCCGTTCGACGGCGGCAACGTGGCCCAGAAGTTGATTCGGCACCAGTCGGAAGTCCCCCGACCGCTCGCGGAGGGGAACCACCGCATCCCGGCCGAGTTGTCCGCCGTCATCGCCCGGATGCTGTCCAAGAACCCGAACGAGCGGCCCCCCACGCCTGCTCACGTCGTCGATGCGCTGGAGCCGTGGCTGTCGGACGTGGACCCGCCGGCCGTCGAAGACATGCCGCCGGAACGCTTCTGGAGCCACCGCGACGTGGACACCAAGGCCAAACTCTCGACGGCCGCCATCATCTCCAAGTCGAGCCGGAATCTCATCCTGCGCACGATGATCGCCCAGCCCACAAATCAGTAACCGAATTTTGAACCGCCAAGGCGCAAAGACGCCAAGAAGACAATTCTGAATTGTCTTCTTGGCGTCTTCGCGCCTTGGCGGTTCATTTCTTCTTTTCTGGCTTTTCCCGCGGCAACAACGCCGGCAAATTGGCAACCCGCACGGCGGTGACGGCCATCACTTGGGCGCCTTGGATGAGGTTCGGCTCCTTGGCCTTGTCGAACGTGTCCGATTGCGTGTGGTGGGTCAGGCGGTACTCGTCGATGTCTTGGTTGCACGCGAAGCCGGGCACGCCGACATCTTCAAACGAGACGTGGTCCGTCCCGCCGCTCCCTTTCAGGGTGACGCCAGTAAAGCCAAGGGGCTTGAGGGACACAAGTTCGCGGTCCATGATCGGCTTGATCGCTTCCCGCCCTTGCAAGCCGAAGCCCAACACTTTTCCCGTGCCCGTGTCGTGGACGAGGGCCACGGAGGTCTTCGGCATTTCGTCCTTGTGCCGGGTGACGTAGGCTTTCGACCCGAACAGCCCCTGCTCTTCCCCGGTGAACAGCACAAAGCGGATGGTCCGCTTCGGCTTGACGCCGGACTTGAGGATGACGCGGGCCGCCTCCAGCGTGACGCACGAGCCGGTGCCGTTGTCCGTGGTGCCCTGGGCCAAGTCCCACGAGTCGAGGTGGGCGCCGACGACCACGAACTCGTCGGCCTTCTCGCCGGGGATTTCGCCGACGGTGTTGTACACCGTGACCGGGCCGGGCACGAACGTGTTGGTGATCTCGACCTCCACTTTCGTCACCGCCGGGGCCGGCCGGCTGGCGAGGCGGTGCAGCAGGGCGTAATACTCGTGCGCCACGAACAACGCGGGCAACGGCTCCGGGGCGTTGGCCCGGTCGGTGCCGCGCCACTGGCCGGTGGTGACGAGCAAATTGTGCGGCTTGCCGGCGTCCGACATCAGGACGGCCGCCCCTTCGGAGCGAAGGAAGTCGGCCAGTTCCCGCCGGAAGGCCTGTTGCTCTTGGATGCTCGGCTTCTTCTCCGGCGGCTTCTCTTCTTTGGGCTTTTCCTTTTCGTCCGGCTTCTTGTCGGGGGTCTTGGATTTGGGGTCGGACGGCGGCGGGCCGTAATTCAGGTCGGTGACGGGGGCCACTTTCGCCGGGTCGCCGCGCAGGACGATGGCGTTTTTCAACTTGCCCCGGTACTTGTCAAAGTCGTCTTTGGTCTTGGCGGTCAAGATGACGACGGGGCCGGTCACTTTCCCCTTGGTTCCAGGGGTCCACCCGGCCGAGGCGACGGTGAGGAGGCGGCCGTTGTCCGGGTCCACGATCTTCGCGGTGGCCGTCCCGCGCTCCCAGCCGACGGGGATTTCCCACGGCTCCAAGCGCACGTTGCTGAGGCCGTAAGCCTTCATCAGTTCCGCGCCCCACTCGTTGGCCCGCTTCGCGCGGGCCGACCCGGTGAGCCGCGGCCCGATGATGTCGCTGAGGTGCTGAAGATTCTTCATCACCTCCGAATGGTCCTTGGCCTCCGCGATCAACTTGGCGTCGAGGGCAAGGGCTTCCGGACTCGCCGGGGCGTCTTGCGGGAGGGCCGATGAGGCGAAAAGGAGCAGGAGAGGAAGGCAGAGCCGGGGAGTCATGCGGAACCTGTGCGTTAAAGCAACCTCACCCCCCGACCCCTTACAAGGGTAGGTTTCCGGCCGGGGCAGAGGGAAATTTAGGCGGGGGTCGCTGTTGGCATCCGTCGCAGCCCCCTCGGG
>JAYTTY010000253.1:0-7391 GCA_043744795.1 Zavarzinella sp.
CAAGCCGGATCAACGAGTGTTGATTTGTTCACCAAGCCAAAAAACTGGCTCCGGCAACGGGGACAATGCGCCCTGAAAAGTGCGAAAGACTAGTCGTAGGCCTCCTCCATGCGCGACGCCCTTTTATCAACTGGCACAGCGGCATTGTCAAAGTGAACGTCGTCACCCGCTCCGGGCTTTCTGTCAGGTCGAACATTATTATCCAGTTCCCAATTGCGAAATAAGTTCCAATCAGAGTTGCCGGCGCCGCCCGTCCATGTAAACTTTGCCGGCACCGTTCGCGTCTCCATCTCTTCCAAGCACAGGCGGGTGCTGAGCCGGACGTGACTGATGGAGACGAGCCGACACAGCATTTGAAAGAACATGGCAGACTCCTGAGGAAGAGAAAAAACGTTTGCGATCCTATGAACGGGGCTTAGTCGGTTCAGTGCGCGATTCGGGCGGACCGTCCGGTGCCGTCCAAGCCGAGAGAGTGTGCGTTGCTCTCGGGTTTCCGCGTCAATCGCTCGACTCGGCGAGTCGATAGCGAATGTCGCGCATCAAATCATTTTGGTTGTAACGCGAGTCAATGACCCGCCCCAAGTCGGGCCACTGCTCCACTTCCGCGAGGGCGGCCTTCGCGGCATGCTTGGATATTTGGTTCAGCGCGCTTCCGGCAGAGAGGCGGTGCGGCATGGGCATGTCTCGATCCGCCAGCACTTCCATGAGGAATTTGATGACCCGCTTGTCGTCCGGGGCAATGGCCGCCAACGTTTCCAGAGCGCCGCTCGCCATCACGTCCTTTTGAGGCTCCGGGAACTTGTCTCGGTTTCGGAAAAGTTCCATCAGCGTGTCCGTGGCCGGCGCCGCCTTCAGCCCGAGGGGCATGAAGCAGTAAGCCGCGCGCAGGCGCATCTCGCCCAGATCCTTGAACTCCCTCAAGAGAATGGGAAGCACGTCGTCGGAGGCGTCGGCGAGTTCGGCCACCGTCTCAATGCGCCGGTAACGCCGGGCCGGCACTCTCCCCCCTCTCTCGATCAGAGCGGTCACCGCCAGTTTCACGTTCGCCCTCCCCATGACGCCGATCGCTTCGACGGCCGCGTCTTGGGCCTCCATGTCCGGATCGTCGGCCTGAAGGGGGGTCGACGCGGCGGCGATCAACGCCGGCAGTGCGCGATCAACGACCCGCGTGAACCGGGGCGTCGAACGTCTTGGAGTATGATTCGCGTCGGACCAGCGGCCGCCCAACACCATCGCCGCCTGCTGCCGCACTTGCCAATGGGGGTCAGTTAGGCCCGAGATCAAGGCATCCGGCACGCTTGGCACACATGCATAATATTGGAGTTGGTGCAATGCCACGAGGCGCACCTTGAAATCGGCGTCCTTCGTCTGCTCCAGCAGTTTGGGAATCTTCGCCTCGTCAATCGCCGTCAGAGCTTTTTCGGCGGCGGCGCGCACGGTCGTGTCGGGGTCAGCCAAGCGCTTCTTGATATCAGGCAGAAGTTGGACGGGCCAGTTGTACCGCATGTCCGCAATTCGCTGCAAGGCATTCCTGCGTTCCGCCGCATCCGCGTCGCCCAGCGCTTTGTGGCGGCGTTCCACGTCGAATTCCAAGTCACGGTCGGCCGGGAACGTGTCGAAGCCGAGGCGCGCCAGTGGCAGGCACGGCCGGGCCGTGTCCGCTTCCCGGCGCAGGACGGCCTCGCCGACGAGGCGGTGATCGCGGGTCAGTTCCACGACCCGGTCGCCCAAGCACGCCAAGACGTTGTCGGAGCTGAGAATGATCGCGTGACGGGCCTCGCGGCTGCGATGCCTCCACGTCTCCCGGGCGATGCCGTCGAATATCAGGACGCCCGAGTCGTACTCGCTAACCGGGTTCTTACCGGCGACCAAAAATCCCGCCTTTGGCAGCATCTCAATTTCGAGTGTGCGGTAGTTGACCGCGCTGAATTTGGGAAAGCCGGTGAGTCGGCCGAGGAACGGGTCGTAGATGCCAGCGTCTTTCAGTCCCGGCTCGTCCGCGCGTTGTCGGGCCGGCGCATCGCGCCAAAAGATGCGCCCCCCCGGCATCCGGCGGACGGCGGCCGCGCCGGATTTGCCGTCGGCCCAGTCCGGCTCGTGTTCCACGGCCCGTCCCGTTGGCGAGAAGATTTGGAACCGGAACATCTTCTCGCCGGCGCGCGGGTGTTCGGGGACGAACAGGCGGCCGTCGGGCAACAACTGGCAACTGACCGGGTTTTCCAAGTCCGTGCAGGCCCAGACGGCCGGGCCGCCGGGGCGGCTGACGGACAGGCGGGACTCGTCGGTGTTGACCGGGCCGCTCCCCTGCACGGCGGCCACGTCGCCGCCCGGCAGGTAGCGGGCGTCGTTCAGGCGCGCCAAGGCCGGCCATTCGGCCCGGATCGTGCCGTCGCTGCCGATCAGGTTGATGTGGCCCGACTCGCGGTGGACGGTCAACATTAGGATTGGGCGGTGGGCGGTGGCGTCCGCGGCGGCGAAGTCCACGCGCTCGCCGGCCTTGGCCCACCACGCTCGCCACGCGGCTTGGGCCGCCGGCCTGGCCTTGGCGTCGTTGCCGATGGGGGCGACCGGCGGGCCGGCCGGGGCGCACCAGCGCAGCAGTTCCTCGGCCTGCCAGCGCATCTCGTTGTCGTCACTGGCCAACAGGTCGATCAGGGCCGGGACGCCGCGGGCGTCGCGGACGGCCAACAAGCCTTGGGCCGCCCGCAAACGCACGACGGGGGCCGGGTCGGCCAACAAGGCGGCGGCCTTGGCCTTGCCGGCATCGCCGCCGCGCCAAGCGGCGAAGTGGGCGGCCAGCACCCGGCGGGCAGCCATCGGGTCGGCCGTGAAGCCGACGATGATCTTCACGACGGCCGGGTCGCGGGTGACGTGCTTGTCGAAGCCGTACCACAGGTCGGCTTCCAACTCCGGGTCTTGCACGAACGGCAACAGCTTGACGAGCGGCTCGATGACCGCCGCGTCTTTTTGCCGCAGCAGCACGCGGGCGGCCGACGGCAAGCTTTGCACCGCCCCGTCGGAGAGTTTGGCAAGCAGGGTTCGGGCTTGCTTGTTGACCGCCGCGTCGGCGCTGCCGGCGGCCACGCGCAAGGCCGGCGCGGCGGCCGGCCCCCACGCGGCCAATTTCTTGACCGCCCGCTCACGGGCCGGCGCGTCGGCCGCCCCAAGCCCGGCGACGGCGGCCGAAATGTCGGCGTCCGCCACGTCGGCCCCGGTCGCCGCCTTCACGACGGCCAACACGCCGTCCGGCGTCACCGGCACCTTGTACCGCCGCAGCGCGGCGGCGTCCGGGTCGGCCAAATCGGCGATGTCGGCCGCCTCGTCGGCCCGGCCCACGCCCGGCAGACAGAAGATCAACCCCAAGAGAAAAAGCGCGATGCGCATCAGAAACATCCGGTGTTGAGAGACACACGGGAAGCGATCAGAAACCGTTGGCCCGGCGAAGAATCGTGTCGAGTGCGCCGGACCGGCCGAAGTAAACAAACACAGGTGTACCACGTTGCGCCCCCCTCTAGTCAAGAGAATTCTTGTTATTATGCCCAAACGCTTCGATTTTGTCGGCGCGGCCGCCCGGCCGACGCCGCGCCTCGGCGGCCGAAGGGTGTCGTCATGATGACGAGGAAATGCTCGCAGCGGTGAGAGCCAACGCAACCGGATAGGCCGCGTGGCTCACACCTGCAAGCCGCGAGTCGGCAATCGCGCCGGAATCCGCCAAATCGGTCGCGCGCAATGGCAGACAATTGGGCAGAGCTTCACAATTCCTTCACAATCCGTCCCAGCATCCGCACGGCCACTTTCCAGCGACAACTGCTAACGGGGGTTCGCGCAAATCCTGAAACGCCGGATAATCTTTTGGGACGAGGCCATCGGGCGGCCGTCAGCGCGTTGCCGTCGGCGTCCGTGTCGATGCCCGACACACGGGATGTTAGGCCCGCAAACCTTGCGGATTCACGGCGTTGCCGGCGCCTCAGTTGCTGACTCACCCGGCATAGTTGCTAAGATTTTTGACAGGGGATAGCCACGCCCCTGTCCCCCGGATTCTCCGTCCGTATCGTGGCCCCCGAAGTCAACGAGGAGTGGCGACATGGCCGAAGCAACGGAAATACCCGTCGCCAATCCCGACCCCGAACTGCCCGACGTGGAAGGTGGCGTCGGCAGTGCGCCCTTGGCCGTGCGGTTGGTGACGCTGTTCGCCATTGTTGTCCCCTTCTTAGGCGTCATCGCCGCCCCGTTCTTCGTCTGGGGCTGGGGCTTCGGCTGGACCGACCTCGGCCTGCTGGTGGGCATGTACGTGCTCACGGCGCTCGGGATCACGGTCGGCTTCCACCGGATGTTCGTCCACCGCTCGTTCGACGCCTACCCGTGGGTGAAGTTCTTTTGGGCCATCTTCGGCTCGATGGCCGTGCAGGGGTCGCTGTTGCAGTGGGTCGGCGTCCACCGCCGGCACCACCAGCACAGCGACACGGCCGACGACCCGCACACGCCGCACCACCACGGCAGCGGCGTGCTCGGCACCATCCGCGGCTTCTGGCACGCCCACATCGGCTGGTTCTTCGACGCCGACCCGCCGGACCTGCACCGGTACACCAAGGACATCAGCGCCAGGCCGTCCTTACGGGTGGCGAGCGCGCTGTTCCCCCTCTGGGCGGTCCTCGGCCTGGTCATCCCGGCGGTCCTCGGCGGCGTCATCACGCAGACGTGGGACGGGGCATGGACCGGCCTCATATGGGGCGGCTTAGTCCGGCTGTTCTTGGTGCATCATGTGACGTGGAGCATCAACTCGGCCTGCCACCTCTGGGGCTTCCGGCCGTACAAGAGCGACGACATGAGCCGGAACAATCTGGTGTTCGGCATCCTCGGCATGGGCGAGGGTTGGCACAACACGCACCACGCCTTCCCGACCTCGGCCCGCCACGGCCTGCGCTGGTGGGAAATCGACGTGAGCTACTGGGTCATCCGCACGATGAACCTGCTGGGCCTGGCGTGGAACCTGAAATTGCCGTCGAAAGAGGCCCAGGCCCGCGAACGCCGGACGGCGTGACCGACATACTTAAAACTCGCTGACGATATTGTTGGTAGAAACGGGGCAACGGCCCCGGCATGTCGAGTTAAGCGGTCAGCGGCCTGCCATTGATATGATCAGCGCCGCGACGCCGCCCATTACCCCAAGGCCAACCGCGGCGACCACCCCGCAGACGACCCGCGCCCCCCGGACCGACTTCGTCCCGATCAGTTTCATCCACGTCGCCCCGGCGGGGCTTCGCAGGAAGTCGGCCGGCGCGAGCAGACAGCCCAATGCAACGCCGGCGAACAAGTACAGGAGAGACACGAGCATCGAAAGCAAAAAGCCGCGGAATGCCCGGCTCGCTACGCCTTCGACTTGGTTCCCATACCACAACACGCCGGCCCAGGGGACGGCGAGGGGGAGGACGACGCACCCGAAGGCGAGGGTCGCAACGACGATGCGGACGATCCGCCGGTAGGCGCGCCGCAGGCCGGCCGCGCGGGCCGCGTCCTCGTGGTCCGCCGCGTCGTTGGCGGCCGAGACAAAGCCGCGCGTTTCCCGGCCGAACTTGTGCAGCCAGATGACGAGCCGAATGACGCCGACGACTTCGCGAACCACGGGCAACTCCGGGCGGGTTCCGCGTATCCTCCGCCATGCCCGCTTGGATGTCAACGAGAATTCTGCCGGGCACCGTCACCGGGCCGGCCGCGGCGGCCGAAATGTCGTCCGGCTCAATCTTCGCCATCAGTGAATAACCGGACTGACACCGACACGCAACGGCGGTGGCGCGGCTCAGCCCAACTCGGGGATCGGGTCGTGGATTTCCACGAGGGCGCGCGGGCGGCCGGTGTGGTCGGGGAAGGTGGCGGCCGGGTCGATGCCCAAGTGGCGGTAGGCCGTCGCCAGCACGCGCTCGAGCCGGTACGGGCTTCGCGTCGGACTGCCGCCCTTGGAATCGGACGCGCCGACCACTTGCCCGCCGGGGAGGCCGCCGCCGGCCAGCAGCACGCTGCTCACGTCGCCCCAGTGGTCGCGGCCCGGCCCGCTTTTCGACCCCGGCATCGGGGCGTAGATCGGCGCCCGGCCGAATTCCCCCATCGCCACCACCAAGACGCGCTTTTCCAAGCCGCGGTCGTGCAGGTCTTGCACGAGGGCCGCCACGGCTTGGTCGTAGTACGGGGCCAGTTCGCGGATCTGCTTCCCCAAGTCGCCGTGCATGTCCCAGCCGAAGGTGCCGAGCGTCACGAACGTCACCCCGCTCTCGACCAGTCGGCGGGCCATCAGGACGGCTTGGCCGAGCGCGTTGCGGCCGTAGCGGTCGCGCACGCCGACCGTTTCTTGGTTCAAGTCAAAGGCCCGGCGGGCGGCCGGCCCCGTGACCAACTCGAACGCCTTGGCGATGAAGGCGTCGTGCGCCTCGGCGTCCCGCCGCAGGTCGTGGATGCGGGCGGCCTTGTCGAAGTCGGCGAGGACGGCCCGGCGGTCGCGGAGTTGGTCGGCGGTCAGCCCCTCGGCCAGCGTCAGGTTGGGGACGCGGAACGGCAGGTTGGCCTTCACGCGCTCCCCGTCGCTCATGTTCTTGGTCCGCGGGTCGTCGAGGACCGTGAACGGGTTGAACCCGCCCCCCAAGGCGTGGGCGCCGACGTAGTTCGGCACGGCCGGCAACGCCACATACGGCGGCAACCCCGCGGTCGCCGCCCCGCGCCGGTGGGCGACGTGGGCGCCGATGCTCGGCATCTCGTTCTCCGACGCGGCCGCGTTGCAGTAGTAGCCGGTCTGCATCAGGTGCAGGCTGGACGAGTGCTGCGTGGACGGGTGGTGGACCGAGCGCAGGACGGTCAGCTTGTCCATCAGCTTCGCCTGCCGGCCCATCAACTCGCAGAACTGAACGCCGGGGACGGTCGTCGGGATGGCGGCGAACTCGCCGCGGATGTCGGCCGGGGCATTCGGCTTGGGGTCATACGTCTCGAACTGCGACGCCCCGCCGCCGAGGACGAGGTAAATCACGGCCGTGTCCGGCGGCGCCGTCCCCGGCCCGGCCCCCGCGGCGCGCAGCCGCAACAGGTTAGGCAACGACACGCCGGCCAACCCCATGAACCCGGCCTGGAGTAATTGCCGACGGTTGACCGCGGAAGAGACGGGCATGAACGGGACGCCTTGGAGGGAAAGTCGAATCGCCAGAAACGCGGGCGCGAGGCAGGTGTGGTTAGTATCGGCGCCTGGCCGGTTCCCTGCAAGCGGATTCTGGGGTTCTCCTCTGCGTGCGGAGAAAATGAATCGGGCGAGTGCATCGTCGCTTTTCGCCCCGCGAAAAGTCTAGCTTCCCGCCCGAGGGGCCGGTCACCCGCGGGGGCGGGCCAGACTTTTCGCGGAGCGAAAAGCGACG
>JAYTTY010000254.1:0-7370 GCA_043744795.1 Zavarzinella sp.
TCAAGATCCTCCGGAGAAGACCATCGGACTCCAGTTTCCGATCCCCGTCAATGCCAATAGATGTGATGAACTGTCAGCGCTTACGCTCATGGCTCGTCAAGACAAATCCATCACTTCTTTGTCGGCCTCACCACCAACACCACGTCCACGTCTTTGCCCTTCACGCGCACGGCCGCCTGCTTCGGGTCCGGGACCA
Source organism: Zavarzinella sp. (assembly GCA_043744795.1). Taxonomy (GTDB): domain Bacteria; phylum Planctomycetota; class Planctomycetia; order Gemmatales; family Gemmataceae; genus Zavarzinella. The sequence continues at coordinate 197 of JAYTTY010000254.1, forward strand.
CGCTCACTGAAAGTTTCAAGTCCTTGAACTCCCCCGGCGCCGCGGTCGGCGGCAGCACGACATTCAGCGTGAATGCCGTCTCGGTCGGCTTCAGCGTCACCGGGGCGGCCGTCACGCCGGGGGGCAGGCCGGTTAGCGTAACGGTCGCTTCGCCGGCCGCCCCTTCCTTGCGTTCGATCTTGCCGGCGAGTTTCACGGTCGTCCCGGCGACCGCCTCGAGCGTCGGCGGGCCGTCCAGCGTCACGACGACCGGCAGCCGCACGGCCATCCGGCGCACGGGCGAGAAGGCCGTTGCCAGCACGGTGCGCTTGTCGGCGGCCAGCAACTCGGCCTGCACGGTCACGTCGTACACCGGGGAGTTGAGCAGCGCGGGGACGAGCATCGTCAGCGCCCCGTCGTTGACGGCCGCCGCCAACTCGACGGGCTTCTCGGCCCGCAGCGACTGGTTCACATCCGGCTGATTGTTCACCAGCGGGACGAATTGACTCGTCATCAGCGTCAGGCGTACCGGGGATTTGGCGTCCACGCGCGTCAGCTTCACCGGCAGGTTCAACTTGCCGGCGGGGACGATGCCGGCGTCCGGCGGCAGGTTGTTCCAATCGACTTGGAACTCGGCGGCCTTCGCGGCCGAGAGGGCCAGCGGCATCTCGCCCGCCAGCCACGGCTGAATCCGATCAAGCGGGTGATTGCGGACCGTCACCGGCTCGCCCTGCGCCCCGCGCAATCGCATGAAGACGGCTTCACCCACCGCGTCAGTGCGGCGAACAGTCAACAGCGTGCCGTCCGCGTTCTCGGGGATGGCGGCGTTCTCCAGCGTCACGCCGGCGGGGAGGGCAGACGCGGCCACGTCGAACTTGCTTGTGTCCCCGCGGCGGTCAACGATCACTGGGATTACGGTCCGCCCGCCGGCCGGGATCGACAGATGCGTCGTTGTCGTGAGCAATTGCGGCGCGCCCTTGCGGCCGGCCGGCTGCGGGTCGATTACCAGGCGGTAAATGCCGTTAGGTTTGCCGCGGCCTTGGGCGTCGACGACGCCGACGATGATGCTCGTCACCCCCGCGGGGACCGCGTATTCCAGCGCCGGGTCGGTGGTGCCGGGACTGTCTTCGGCGCGGGCCAGTTCCTTGCCCGTCGCGTCTCGGACCACCAAGGCAACGTCCACGGGCGACCCCAAGCGGTCGGCGAAGACTTCCAGTTTGACTTTGCCCAACGGCGTCACCGGGACGCGGTAGCGGTCTTCTTCAAAGTCCGTGAGCAACTTGCCGGTGACGCCGACCATTCCGGCCGGCAACTCTTGGCCGTCCTTGGCGGTCGGCAACTCCATGACTTCCGCGTGCGGGCTGACGGTGACGAACGGCCGCGGGCCGGAGCCGTCTTTCCAATCCAACGGCAGCACACGATCACCGGGCTTGGCGGTGACGCCGCCGACCGTCTGGCCCACCGCGATCACCGGCGGGAACACCGGCTCCGCGGCCGCCCACTGGCCGATCTTCAGGCGAAACTGCCCCGGCGCCGGCGCCGCGTATTCCACGTCGTGCAGGGCGACCGTGTACGGCCCGTCGGCCGGCAGCGTCGCTTCCAACCGGGCGTCGCCGCCGAGGGCATTGCTCGGCCACGCCCACGCCAGTTGCGTCCGCTTCGCCGTGGCCAGCGTCAAGATCGGCCGCAATTTGCCGCCGAGGCGTTGGGCCTCAACTTCCACCATGACCTTTTGTCCGGCCCGGCCGGGGAACGTCACTTCGCTGACTGTCCCCCCGCCGATGGTCCCGTGCAACGCCACCGGGACCGCATCGACCGTCGCCGCGAACGACCGTTGCGGCAATCGATCCACGGCGACCGCCAGCGGGGCGCTGGCCCCCTGATCGGTGACGACCGCCAGCGGGTAAAAGCCGGGGGCGACGGCCGCGTTGGCCGTCACCTCAAACGTCGCCTGCTTGGGCGTGTTCTTCGGCAGCAGCGTCTGCATCGCGGGGAAGGGGAGCAGCAGTTTGGGGGTTGTGCCGAGGTCGTCGCCGTCGAGGACGAGGGTGGTCTTCTCGCCGAGTTGCAGGCCGCGAACGTTGAGCGCGCGGATCGTCGGCTCGGCGGCGGCGAGGGGGACGGCGAGAAGGGCGAGGACGGTGATCGCCTTGACGGGCATGTCGTCTTTCAAGTCAATATCTGAATCCATCAGACACGGTTTTGGATTGCGTTGGAGTCCCGGCTTCAGCCGGTCTTCCGCCGAAGACCGGCTGAAGCGGGGACTCCAACGCAATCCGAAACCGTGTCACCGGCTCACGCGAACAACTGCCGGATCGGCTCGGCGTCCACCAGCCGGATCGGCCGCTCGCCGGGGCCGGGCATCATCACGTTGTCCAAGTCGATGCCCATGGCGTGGTAGATGGACGCGATCACTTGCGGCGGCTCGACGGGCGTGTCGATCGGGCGGGAGCCGATCTTGTCGGTCGCCCCGATGACTTGGCCCCCCTTGATGTTGCCGCCGACGAGGAAGTTGGTCCAGGCGTTCGGGTAGTGGTCGCGGCCGTTTTTGGGGTTCAGTTGCGGGGTGCGGCCGAACTCGCTGAGGACGGACACCACGGTGTCTTCCAACATGCCGCGCTGGGACAGGTCTTCGATCAGGGCGGTGAACGCCATGTCGAACTGCGGGCACAAGTGGCGCTCGTAGTCGAGGTAGGTGTTGTTCAGCCCGCCGCCGTCGGCGTGCATGTCCCAGCAACTCAGGTTGAACACGGTGTCGAAGTGGTTCACCGTCGCGTAGCGCACGCCGCTCTCGATCAGGCGGCGGGCGAGCAGACAGCTTTGGCCGAAGGTGTTGCGGCCGTAGCGGTCCCGCAGGGTGTCTTTCTCCAGGCTCAGGTCGAAGGCGGCCTTGGCCCGCGTGGAGGTCAACAGCCGGAAGGCCCGCTCGTAGGCGCTGTCGTGCATCTGCGTGCCGCGTGACTCGGTGCCGCGTTGCAAGTCGTCGATCTGTTCCAGCAGTTTCTTGCGGTTGTCGAGGCGGTCTTGCGTCTGGCCCTTGGGCACTTCCAGGTCTCCGACTTTGAAGCCGGGGGCGGCCGGGTCGGCGTTCAGGAAGAACGGCTCGTGCGCGCTGCCGAGGTAGCCGGCGGTTTGCCCGTGCAGCGGGCCGGCCCCGGTATTGCCGATGGGGTAGGGCAACACCACGTTGGCCGGCAACTCCCCCTTCGGCCCGAAGACGCGGGAGACGATGCTGCCGACGTGCGGCTTCACGCTGTCCGCGTTGAAGTCGTGGCCGGTCATCATCCAGCGCTGGCCGTTCTCGTGCGTCGCCCCGGTCTTGTGGTGCAGGCTGCGGATCAGCGCCACCTTGTCCATCATGCGGGCCATCAGCGGGAAGTGTTCGCAGATCTGGATGCCGGGCACGTTGGTCTTGGTCGGCTTGAACTTGCCGCGGACCTCGGCCGGGGCGTCCGGCTTCATGTCCCACGTGTCGAGCTGGCCCGGCGAGCCGACGAGGAAGATCGTGATGCAGTTGCGGATCCTCGCCTTCGACTCGTCGATTCCCCCGGCCGCCTGCAATTTCATCAGGTTGGGCAGGAGCATCCCGGTGAGGCCGGCGGTCCCGGCCTGGAGGAAGCTGCGGCGCGTCGGCCCGTGGCCGGGGCAAAGGCGGAGTTTTTCGTTGCCGACGTTCAGCATGGGAACCTCGCCGGGGAGGGCGTCAGACCGTGTACGCGACTTTATTGGAGACGTCGACAAACTTGCTGTCGGTGAACTCGCCGTCGGGCGACTTCTTGTAGTTGACATACTTCCACATCTGGAGGACGACCTCGTACTTGCCCGGCGCCTTGTCCGGGTGCTCGTAGGTCTCGCCCAGCCGGGCGTTCGGCGTGGCGACGACCTTGCCGTCCTTGGTGACGACCCATTGCAGCCGCAGGCCCCAATCGTGAGTGACGGCCGTGCGAATGACTTTGCGGCCCTCCAGGCGGAGGTCCGCCTTGGGAATGACGTCGAACTTCTGTTCCACGGGAGAGGCTCCGGAAGGAGTCGCGGGCAGGCGGGGCGCGCAGGGCGCAATCAGGCAGGTGTGTGAAGGTTAACCCGCCACGGCCGGGAGTGCAAGAAGATTTTCCGGGGAGCGAGGGCGACCCCGTTAAACCCCATGAAGCGCGCGACGCGCAGTCTTCGGAGCGGAGCGCGGACAGCCAGCAAACAAACGACGACCCCCCACGCTCGGTGTGAGCCGCGACGCGGAGGCTTTGCGGAGAGGAGCGCGTTCAGCGAGCGTTACCAAACGCGGAGGCGTCTTGAAATCGGTGACTGTCTCTGAACGCGCTCCTCTCCGCAAAGCCTCCGCGTCGCGGCTTACACCGGCAACTTAGATGTTTGATTGTGAGGGAAGTTTTTAACACGATCAGCCCCGCGCTCCGCTGCGGAAACCCTCCGCGTCGCCAAGTACCATGTCAATGTCCATACGCAGACATGATTGAGGCTGAAAGCACATGTCCACGCTAGGCCGTGGACATGGCGCCCGGCGGTCACACGGAGTCGGCAGCAAGCACTTTGCTCAGTTGACTACAGGGCACCCAACCATTCCTCGTCGACGATCACTTGCTCCACGAACTCCGTTCGAACGCCCAACTTCAACGCCTTGAGCATATCCGCGAGCCGATCCCCGTCAATTAGGTCGATTGGCGGCGCTCCTTGACGGGTGGCCTCGGCGACGGCTTCGCGAGTAAACCGCCCGGTCGTGATCAGTAACCCTTTGTCAGCCCGCCCCACCATCGCACCGCGGAAATCGCGGACTTGGCCCGCCGACACCGCGCCCTGATACCGTTTGCACTGAAAAACGACATGGAAGCTCAGTACGCCGGCCATTCGGGCGATGCCCTTGCCGTCAATCCCGCCGTCCCCTGATCGGCCGGTTACCTCGGCATGAACGAACCCGCTTTCCCGTAACAACCGCATCGTCAGGCGTTCGAACGCAGCCGGATTGAGGACTGTTGTCAGCACGCGATGGAGGGTTTGCCGCCACGACGTGTCGGGGAATTCCGGGTCCAACGCTTCCGCTTCGGCGGGAGACTCGTTCCCGCCTGCCGGAGAGTCGGCGTCCGCCGCACGCCTTAACGAAAGAATGTGTCGCCTGACCTTGATTGGATCAACTCGCTCGACGCCGAGTGCTTCCGGCGTGATTGCCCAGACGCCGCGTCCCGAACGTTCAAGGAGACCGAAGTTCTTCAGGTACGTTCTCGCCCACGCCAGTTCGTACTCCAGTTCTGTCACATTGCTCTTGCCGGGGGCGTGGAGGACCGACGCCACCTCGTCCGGCACGTTAAGGATTGCCGTAACCCGGTCAGCAATTTCGTCAATCGTGCCAGACCCGCCGAGTTCACGGAGGGCTTGCAGCAGGGGGTTGTACATGTCTTCCCGGCGGGGCACGGAGTCCATCATTCGCACCGATCAATCAGGAAATTTGTTGCATTTGAAAGAATATCATTATTTCAAGAGACGAGGCAGAATGTCCATGAATTAACATTAAAAGCGAGATGAATCGTTTATGTCAGTTGTTGGCCTAAAGTCCACTCTACGTCCAACCAGACCACCACAACCGGATAGTGCGCCTGCCTTCCACCCGCTATCCCGACCCGGCCCGTTTGCCAAGAATTGGTCAAATCGGTCGCGCGCAATGGCAGAGAAGTTGGCAGACCGACGACGCCGTGTCAACAAGATGGGCCGTCACCGCTTGACAGGCGGCCGGGGCGGCCAGGTTTCTTCCAATAGCAGGCCGGAGATTTCGCCGGCGGCCTTCCACGCCTCGCCGGCGGCCCGGACGTATTCGAGGCGGGACTCGGCCAAGGCCCGTTGCGATTGCAGCACGCGCAGGTACTCGAACTGGCCCCCCTTGAACGCGTCTGTCGAGAGGCGGAATGTCTCCTCCGTCTTCGGGATGATCGACTGGGCGTACCGCTCGGCCCGGCGCTTCGCGCTGGCGTAAGTTCGGTGGGCGGCCGCCAGTTGGTCGGCCAGCGCGTTCTCCGTGCGCCGCACTTCGTAGCCGGCGGAGCCGATGCCGGCCTGGGCGGCGATAATGTTGCCTTGGTTGCGGTTCCACGTCGGCAGCGGGACGCTGACGCCGACCATCCAGTCCGACGACTTGTTCTGGTTCTGGCGCACGTACGCGCCGCTGACGGTGACGTTCGGGACCACCTCGGCCCGCGCCCGGTCCAAGGTGAGTTGCGACTTCTCGACGCCGACTTTGGCGGAAATGATCTCCGGGTGGCTCGCGGTGAGAATCGCCCGGTCGCGGTCGAGGTCGTAAGCCGGCAAGGGCGTGTCGAACGAAGCGTCCAATGCGGGGATGGCCAACCCGGTGTCCCCGGCGACGGCCGCCAGCCGGCGGTACGCGGCCGGCAGTTCCCGCTCGGCGGCCTCCAAGTCGGCGGTGAGGCGCTCCGCCTCGATTTCGAGTTGCACGAAGTCGAGCCGGGCGAGTTGCCCGCCGTCGAGCAGTTTCTTGCCGTTGGCCACCGACTGCCGGGCGAGGTCGGTCAGGTCGTGCAGCAGGTCGGTCCGCCGTTGCAGCGTGTAGGTGTCGTAAAACGCGGAGCGCACGGCGGCCATCAGGGCGTAGCGCTCGCCGAGCAGTGCGAGCGTGACTTGGTCAACTTCCTTGGCGGCGACGGCTTGGCTCAGGCTGAGCTTCCCGCCGGTGACAATCTCCTGGTTGAACTGCGGGGCCGTCCAGATGCCGCCGGGGCCGGTCTTGTCGCCGAGTTCGTCCCCGGTGACGGCGAAGACCGGGTTCGGGTACAGGCCCGCTTGGAGGCGCCGCCCTTGGGCCGCTTCAATCGCCAAGGTCGCCTTGGCGAGTCGCGGGTTCCGGGCCAGCGCCACGCCGACGAGGGCGTCCAGTGTGACCGCTTTCACGACCGCCGGGCCGGCGGGGGCCGGCAACTCTCGCGGGTCCGACGCGAACGCCGCCGGCTCTTGGGCGCACGCGACCGACCCGCCGAGCAGGACGCCGAGGGCCAACCAGTGGCGGGGGGATGCCATCATAACCGCTGTTGTCGGCATAACCCGCAGGCTGGCTGAACGGGAAAAGGCAACCTCACGGCCCGAAAGGCAACCTCACCCCCCGGCCCCTTACAGGGGTAGGTCAGGCGAGAGCGAAGAATTCAGGCGGAAGTCGCAATAGTGCGACCATGCCGCGTTT
>JAYTTY010000255.1:0-7362 GCA_043744795.1 Zavarzinella sp.
CTCACGGCGATGGGTGGTGAAGCGGCTGCCCCATCGTCTCATGTCAAGCTCGCCCCGAGAACCCCAATCGGGTAAGCTACTTCCTGCCGCTCGCCTTACAGGCCGCCCAGCATCCCAGTGCAAGCCGACCCCATTCGACAGTGACACGGGTGGGAGTCGAACCCACACTCATCCAAGGTTTGAGCTTGGCCGCTCTTCCGGTTGGCGTACCGTGCCGACATTCACCATCAAAAAGCGCCCTCGACCGGACTCGAACCGGCGACCTCCACCTTGACAGAGTGGCGAGCTACGCTGCTGCTCCACGAGGGCAAACGAACAATCCGTCTGGTCCATGGGGGAGTCGAACCCCCGTTGTCGGTGTGAAAAACCGGTGTCCTGTGCCATTAGACGAATGGACCCGTCCCGTAAACGCCGCAAGGCCGAGGCTCCCGTCGGGAAGCCTCGGCCTTGCATGTTTCCGATGCAATGGGTGCCGTCAGGTGCTTCCTCGGGAAGGGCCGCGGTCGGCCCGTAGCGCGCTCAGGCGGGTGGAACTGCGTTCCAGCCGGGCGAGCGTCGGGGAATAATCGAGGGCCAACATGGGTTTCTCTTGTGTCCGGTGTTCTGCTAATCTCAACTCTGGTTACTACGAGGGACGCGGCCCCCGCCGACTGGTTCACGCGAAATCTGGGAAACCGGCCCGATGACCGATCTCGACTACATGTCCCGCGCCCTGACCTTGGCCGAACGCGGCCGCGGGTCCGTCGAACCCAACCCGATGGTCGGGGCCGTCGTCGTGCGGGACGGCGTCGTCGTCGGCGAAGGGTGGCACGAGAAGTACGGCCAAGCCCACGCCGAGGTGAACGCCCTGCGGCAAGCCGGGGAAAACGCCCGCGGCGGCACGCTGTATGTTTCGCTGGAACCCTGCTGCCACTTCGGCAAAACGCCCCCGTGCACGGACCTGGTGATCCGGGCGGGGGTTCGCCGGGTCGTCGCCGCGATGCTCGACCCGTTCCCGAAAGTGTCGGGGCAGGGAGCCGCTCGTCTCCGAGAGGCGGGCATCGCGTTCGAGGTCGGCGTTGGCGAACTGGCTGCTCGCGTGCTGAACGCCCCGTACCTCAAAGTCTTGCGCGGAAAATCGTGGGTCGTCGCCAAGTGGGCCATGACGCTCGACGGAAAGATCGCGACGGCGACCGGCGAGTCAAAATGGATAACCGGGGAAGCCGCGCGGCAGCGGGTCCACGAAATCCGCGGCATGATGGACGCGATTCTGGTAGGTCGCGGCACGTTGCTCGCCGATGACCCGTTGCTGACCGCCCGCCCCTCCGGCCCGCGCACGCCGACGCGGATTGTGATGACCACGACCGGCGACGGCATGGACGGCGACTGCAATCTGTTGAAAACAATTCAAGACGCCCCGGTGCTGATCGCTGCCCCGGCGGCGGTTCATTCCAAGTTGCGAAACTGGAAAGAGGCCGGGGCCGAATTGCTGGCCGTGGATTCCGTGACGCATCTGCTGGAACAATTAGCGGTCCGTCGAATGACGAACGTGATGGTGGAAGGGGGGGCCGGCGTGCTGGGCAGTTTCTTGGCGGCCGGCGAGATCGATGAAGTGTATGCGTTCGTTGCCGCGAAGCTGGTCGGCGGTTCCAACGCGCCGACGCCGATAGCGGGGGCGGGAATCGCATCTTTGGCCAATGCGCTCCCGCTGACCGATCTTCGCGTGGAGACGCTTGGCGACGACCTCCTGATTCACGGGCAAAAATGACGGCGTCGGCTTGCGGTCCCCGGCCGCATTTCGGATGATAGACGTACCCTCCCTCCCCGCCTCATCCTCGGGCCTCCATGAAGTATCCGGTCATCTGCCTTTCGCTCGTCCTCACGGCGTCCGCAAGCCGTGCCTTGGAGCCTGAAACGGAATTCTTCGAGAAGAAGGTCCGGCCGCTGCTGGCGACGCATTGCATCGGCTGTCACGGCGACAAGAAGCAGAAGGGGGGCCTGCGGCTGGACTCGCGGGAAGCGGCCGTCAAAGGCGGCGACACCGGCCCGGCTTTGGTCGCCAAGGAGCCGGCGAAAAGTTTGCTGGTGTCGGCCATCGGTTACGGCGGCGAGATCAAGATGCCGCCGAAAGGCAAGTTGTCCGAAGAAGACATCGCCACGCTCTCCCACTGGGTCAAGGCCGGCGCCGTCTGGCCGGCGGGAACGGAGACGACGGCCGGCGGGCCGAAGGCGTTCGACTTAAACGAACGCGCGAAACACTGGTCCTTCCAGCCGGTGAAACCCGCCCGCGTGCCGGTGATCAACGGCCCGGAATTCATCTCTACGCCGGTCGATTCGTTCATCCTCCAACAACTCTCCCGCAAGGGATTGAAGCCCTCCGCCAAGGCCGACAAGCGGACCTTGCTGCGCCGCGTGACACTCGACCTGACCGGCTTGCCGCCGACCCTCGGGGAGATTGACAACTTCCTCCAAGACGAATCCACGCAGGCGTGGGAGCGGGTAATCGACCGCTTGCTGGCTTCGAAGACCTACGGGGAACGCTACGCCCGCCACTGGCTTGACTTGGCGCGCTACGCGGAGACGTTGGGCCACGAGTTCGATTTCGAATTGCAAGAAGCGTGGCGCTACCGCGATTACCTGATCCGGGCTTTCAACGCGGACGTGCCGTTCGACCAGTTTGTCAAAGAACACGTCGCCGGGGACTTGTTGCCGACGCCCCGCAAGAATCCGGCGGACGGCTCGAACGAATCCGTTCAGGGCACCGCCTTCTGGTACTTGGGGGAGGCGAAGCACTCCCCGGTGGACGTTCGCGAGGACCAGGCCGACCGCATCGACAACGAGATTGACGTCTTCGCCAAGACGTTCCTCGGGCTGACGGTCTCCTGCGCCCGGTGCCACGACCACAAGTTCGACGCCATCACCACGAAAGACTACTACGCCCTCTACGGCGTCCTCGAAAGTTCCCGGCACGACAAGGCGTTCATCGACGACCCGGCCCGGCGGGCTAAGTTTCTCGAGCCGTTGGCGAAAGCCGCCCGCGAAGCGGAAGCGCTGGCCGTCACGCGAACGGCCGACGCGATGGCGAAACAATTGGCCGAGAACCGCCTCGCCGGGTTCACCGGCGGGTCTCCGGCTTGGGCCGAGTTGGTCGGCCTGACCGCGGTGACGGCAGAGCAATACACGGCCAAGGCCGCGGCAATGCGCAAGAAACTGGAGCAGCAGGGGAACGCGGCGACGGAGTGGGCGAAGCGGACGAACGCCCTCCCCTTGCCCCGCGACGGCTGGCGGACGACCGGGGAGGCTTTTTCGTTCCCACAGCCCAAAGCGGTGATTGGCAAGGACGGTAAAGTCTCCGCGGCCCCCCCCCCGGCCGTCGCCAGTAGTTCCCTCTTGCCAAAACTCGCGGGAACCCTGAGGTCGGCCACGTTCACCATCGACCGGGACTACATCCTCTACCGCCTCCCCGGCAACGGCGTCCGCGTGAATACGGTGGTGGACAACTTTCAACTCATTCAAGACCCTATTTATGGCGCGCTGAAGTTCACCGCCGCCGGGGACGAGTCGCGCTGGCACGCCCAAGACGTGCGGCGGTGGAAGGGCCACCGGGCGTATGTGGAAGCGCTGGACGACGGCGACGGGCAGGTGTCACTGCTGGACGTGATCCAAGCCGACCAGCCGAGCGCCCCGCCGGAAGGAACGAACGCCTTGGTGTCGGCCGCTCTGACGGCCGATACCGGCGCCGGATTCGCCAGCGCCCTTTCCAAGCACGTCGCCGACACGTTGGCCCGTTGGAAGAGCGGCGACGCGCTCACCGTCGATCAAACCCGTCTGCTCAACATGGTTCTCGGGACGACCGCCAACACGGCCGTCATCACCCTTGAAGAAGAGAAGAGCCGGGCGACCTTCCGCAGTCTGGAAGCGGCCACGCCCCCGGCCCGGCGCGCGCTCGCCATGACCGACGGCACCGGGCTGAACGAGCGCGTCTTCATCCGCGGAAGTCACAAGAGCCTCGGCGACGAAGTCCCGCGGCGGTTATTGGAAGCCATCGACCCGACGCCATTCCGGCAGGGCAGCGGGCGGTTGGAGTTGGCGACCGTGCTGACGAACGGCAAGAACCCGTTGACGGCCCGCGTGTTGGTGAACCGCGTATGGAAGCACCATTTCGGCGAGGGAATCGTGCGCTCGCCGGACGACTTCGGGCTGCAAGGGCAACGGCCCACGCACCCCGAACTGCTGGACTGGCTGGCGACGTGGTTCGTCGAGAACGGCTGGTCCGTCAAGAAATTGCACAAGCTCATCCTGATGTCCGGCGCCTATCAACAGGCGAGCGTCGCGGACGCGGCGGCCGACGAGGCCGACCCGAAGAACGAGTTGTTCCACAAGATGCCGATCCGGCGCTTGGAGGCCGAGGCCATCCGCGATTCGCTGCTCGCCATCTCGGGCCGCCTCGACCCGACGATGGAAGGCCCGCCGGTCCAAACGTACCTGACCGCGTTCATGATCGGCCGCGGCCGGCCGGGGTCCAGCGGCCCCCTCGACGGGGCCGGGCGGCGCAGCATTTACTTGCAAGTCCGGCGGAACTTCCTGAACCCGTTTTTCCTCGCGTTCGACTACCCGGTCCCGTTCTCCACGATCGGCAAGCGGACGACGTCCAACGTGCCCGCCCAGGCGTTGGCCATGCTCAACAACCCGTTCGTGAACCAGCAGACGGAACTGTGGGCGAAGCGCGTGGTGGCCGACCAAAAACTGCCGGCGGCGTCCCGCGTCACCCGCATGTACCAGACGGCTTTCGGCCGCCCGGCGACCGCGGAGGAAGAGGATCAGGGAAAGGCGTTCATCGCCGCCCAACTTGCTGAGTACGGGGCGGGCCAGGAGTTGAAGGCGTGGACGGACTACGCCCACGTGCTGGTCAATTTGAAGGAATTCATCTTCGTGCGGTAAGCCGTCAGGCGGCGGCCCCGACGGGCGTGTGGTCCCCGCCCATGCCCTTTTGGTAGGCGTCGATCACCTCGGCGCACGGGCCGGCCATCTTCACCTGCCCCTGCTCCATCCAAATCGCCGAGTTGCACAGCTCGCGGATGGCGTTCATGTCGTGCGAGATCAGCACCATCAGCCGGGCCGTGCGGATGAGGTCGCGCACGCGGGCCTTGGCCTTGATCTGGAAGTTCATGTCCCCGGCGCTCAGGGCCTCGTCGATCAGCAGCACTTCCGGCGTCAGGGAGGACGCGACGGAGAACGCCAGCCGGATCATCATGCCGGCCGAGTAGTACTTCATCGGCATGTCGAGGAAGCGGCCCAACTCGCTGAACTCGGCGATCTCGGCCATCTTGGCACTGACGGTCTTCGGCGTCTCCCCGAGCATGTAACTGCGGAAGCGGATGTTGTCCCATCCGGACGACTCGACCTCGAAGCCGACGTTGATGTCGAACAGAGAACTGATGCGGCCGACCACGCGGCGCCGGCCCTCCGTCGGGGGGTACACGCCGGCCATCGTCTTCAACAGGGTGCTCTTGCCGGCCCCGTTGTGACCGACGATGCCGAGGCGGTCCCCTTCTTTCAAATTCAGCGACACGCCGCGCAGGGCGTGGACTTCCATCGCCGGGTTGGCCGACGGCCGGAACAGCCCCTTCACGAGGTATTCCTTCAGCGACACGCGCTTCGCCCGCTTGACGTGGAACCGCAGGTGGACGTTCTCGAGTTCGATTTCCGCCGACATGGCGCTCCGGGGAATTACAGGTGGAAAATCAGCGTCCGCTCGCACTTGGCAAACGCGACGGCGGCCGCCCCGAGCATCGTCAGCGTGACCGCGAAGGCCTTGGCGACCACCAGCAGGGCCGGCGCCTCGCCCGTCAGCAGCGGCTCGCGGATCATGTCGAAGAACACGACGGCCGGGTTAATGTCGGCCAGCCAGCCGACGCCGCGCTCGATGAGCAGTTCCTTGCGGTATAGGATCGGCGTCAGGAAGAAGGCAATGCTGAACACCACGTCCACCAAGTGTTGCGTGTCGTGGAAGTAAATGTTCATGAACGCGCACACGGCCGCGAACGCCACGCAGAAGACGAACAGCAGAATCAGCCCGAGCGCGACGGCCCACAGGGCGTACAGCGGCGTGAGGTGGCTTTCCGGGTTCAGGGCGACGGCCAGCGTGACGATCACCAGCACGGCCATGCCGAAGTGGACGGCCGACCCGAGGCTCGTGCGCAGGCAGTAGACGGCCAGCGGCAGCGGCGACTGGCGGATGTACGACTCGTTGCGCACGAACGTCATCGCCCCCTGCACCGCCGCCTGCTTGACGAAGTCCCAAATCGCGATGCCAGTGAGGTAGTACGGGGCCGCCACGCGCCAGTCGCCGTTCGGCAGCCACGTGGAGAACACCACGCAGAAGACGACCGTCATCACGACGGGGTTGAGCATCGACCAGCCGAGGCCGAGGACCGACCGGCGGTAGCGCACCCGCAAGTCCATCTGGACGAGCGAGAGCCAAAAGTGGCGGAATTGCCAGACCGTTCTCAGGCGTTCCATCATGGCCGTATTGTTCTCGTGCGAATTCTGCGGGCGGGCGGGCTTCAGACGAGGCCGCCGGCCTTCGCCGCCCGCCGGCGCCACCCGTACCCGGCCAGCCCGGCCGCGGCGACCGCCGCCAACATCCACGCCGGCGGCTCCGGCACGCAACTGGGCACCGGGACGACCGTGTCGGTGATATTGTTATTGAAGTGCCCGCCCACTTCTTGCTTGTGGGACTGGCCGGTAAAGTCGTCCGGCCGCGTGTTCCGGTACGCGGACACGGCGCTGAATTCCCCGAGGAAGGCGTCTCCGGTGATCGGGCCGGTCCCCGTGTACGTCCACGTCAGGTTGGAGACGGCCGGGTCGTCCTTGGCGGTCACTTGGGCCGGCGTCGGCCCCGAGGTCGCGCTGGAAAAGTGGAAGTTGGCGGGCTGGAGTTCGGCCCCGTCCACGCGCCCCGCGAAGTCGTAGATGGTGAAGAAATCGCCCGGCTGGAGGACGCCCTTCGACTGCAAGTCCACGGAGTACGTGAAGCGGTACGCCCCGCTGTCCCCCTCTTTGATGACGGTCAAGTCCGTCGGGATCAGCCCCGCGTTCGCGGCCCCGACGCCGAGCAACAGCGCTGACAGATTGAGAACGTATTTGAACATATCGCTTCTTCCGTGAAGTCAGACTCGGTTAAGCCTTCTGCGAACCGGCGACGACCAGGAAGACCCGGCCGTCTCGGTCCGTCGCGGGGACAGGATAAGCCAAGCGGGCCGTAGGGGTCAAGGCGGGATTCCCAGGGCGACGCAGAGGTCGATCTTGGGTCGGTGAGGAAAGCGAGGGCTTGGCCGGGGTCGGCGGCGAACTCGCGGGTGGCGGCGGCCATGCTCGGCG
>JAYTTY010000256.1:0-7354 GCA_043744795.1 Zavarzinella sp.
GGCCGCCAAGACGCCAAGGCCGCCAAGAAGACCAAATCAAGTTTGGTCTTCTTGGCGGCCTTGGCGTCTAAATCGTTTTTTTATAACGCCCCAATCACCGCTTCCGTGAACTGCGTCGTCGTCGCCGTCCCGCCCAGGTCGGCGGTGCGGGTCGCCGTCGTCGTCAACACCTTCTCGACGGCCGTGATGATGCGCGTCGCCGTCTCCGGGTCTCCGCCGTCGCGGATCATTTCGACGGCCGGCAAAAGCAACGGCAGCGGGTTGGCCTTGTCGGCCCCGACCGACTCCCGCGTCCCGCCGTAAATCGCTTCGTATACGCGGATGTTGTCGCCGTGGTTGATGCCGGCCGTGCCGCTGATGCCGCCGGCCAAGCCGGCGCCGAGGTCACTTAACAGGTCGCCGTACAGGTTGCCGCAGGCGAGCATTTCAAACTGGGTCGGCCGGCTGACCAACTGCATGCAGGCGTTGTCCACGATCATGTCTTTCGCCGCGATGCCGTCGTAGTCCTTGGCGATTCGCCGGTAGCAGTCGAGGTACAAACCGTCGGCCATCTTGAGGATGTTGGCCTTGTGGATGCAGTGGACGGACTTCTTCCCGAGCTTCTTGGCCAACTCGAACGTGAACCGGAAGAAGCGGAGGCACGCGGCCTCGGTGACAATCTTGAAGCTCTGCACCACGCCGGGGATGATTTCATGTTCCGTCGTGGCGTACAGGTCTTCCGTGATCTCGCGGACGAGCGTGATGTTAATGTTCTGGAACCGGCTCGGCAACCCGGCGAGGTTGTGAATGGGCCGCACGGTGGCGAACAGCCCGAAGCTCTTACGAAAGGCGACGTTGGCATTGGCAGGCGTCCCGATTCCCGAGGCCCCACTTGGGGCCGGGAGTAATTTGGTCTTGAGAGCGACCCCCGTTTGCCGCACGGCCTTCACCAACTCCTCCGGCAGCGCCGGCAACCCCTGTGAGGTGGCCGCCCACCCGGCCGGGTAGACTTGCCAGTCGATCTCCAAGCCGGCCGCCGAGAGGATGTCCCGCACGGCCCGCTCTTGGTCGAAGCCGATCCCGCCCCCTTGGACGAACACGATTCGCCGCATGGCTTCTCCGAAGGTCGTTGATGAGGGAGGGGGGTCGTTGACGGCCGGTCACACGTTGTACGTGCTGCTCGCCGTGTCCCCGCCGCGGCCGGTCCAGTTCGTGTGGAAGAACTTGCCGCGCGGCTGGTCCACGCGCTCGTAGGTGTGGGCGCCGAAGTAGTCCCGCTGGGCTTGCAGCAGGTTGGCCGGCAAGTCGGCGGTGCGGTAGCCGTCGAAGAAGGCGAGGGCGGTGCTGAACGCCGGGGCCGGGATGCCGGCCGTCACGGCCGCGGCGATCACTTGGCGCCAGCCGGTCTGGGCGTCGTTCACTTGTTGCACGAAGTACGGGTCGAGCAGCAGGTTCATCAGGGCCGGGTTCTTGTCGAACGCCTCCTTGATCTTGCCGAGGAACCGGCTGCGGATGATGCAGCCGCCGCGCCACATGAGGGCGATGCCGCCGTAGTTCAGCTTCCAGTTGTACGCCTTGGCGGCCGCCGCCATCAGCATGTACCCTTGGGCGTAGCTGACGATCTTCGAGGCGTACAGGGCGTCGCGGATCGCGGCGATGAACGCCGGGCGATCAGCCGCCTTGATCGTGCCCTCGGCCGGCCCCTTGAGAATCTTGGCCGCTTCCACGCGCTCGCTCTTGAGGGCCGACACGCAGCGGGCGTACACGGCCTCGGAGATCAGGGTGATCGGGATGCCGTGCTCCATGCTGTCGATCACGGTCCACTTGCCGGTCCCCTTCTGGCCGGCCGCGTCGAGGATATTGTCCACCAGCGGGGCGCCGGCGTCCTTGAACGCCAGGATGTCCCGCGTGATCTCGACCAAGTAGCTGTCCAAGACCCCCGTGTTCCACTCGGCGAAGACTTCGTGAATCTCGTCGGCAGTCATGCCCAGCCCGGCCCGGAGGATGTGGTACGCCTCGCCGATCAACTGCATGTCGCCGTACTCGATGCCGTTGTGCACCATCTTCACGTAGTGCCCGGCCCCGCCCTCGCCGACCCAGTCGCAGCAGGGCGTGCCGTCCTCCACCTTCGCGGAGACGGACTGGAAGATCGCCTTCACGTGTTCCCACGCGGCCGGGGAGCCGCCGGGCATGATGCTCGGGCCGTGCCGGGCGCCCTCCTCGCCGCCGGAGACGCCGGTGCCGATGAACAGCAGGCCCTTGGCTTCCAACTCCTTGCGGCGGCGCTCGCTGTCCTGGAACAGGGAGTTGCCGCCGTCGATGACGATGTCCCCCTTCTCCAAGTGCGGGACGACTTGGGCGATGAAGTCGTCCACCGGCTGGCCGGCCTTCACGAGCATCATCACGCGCCGGGGCCGCTTGAGCTTCTGGCACATCTCCGCGATGGAGTGGGCGCCGATCACCTTGGTGCCCTTGGCCTCCTTGGCGAGGAACTCGTCCACCTTGGACACCGTGCGGTTGTACGCGACGACGGTGAACCCGTGGTCGTTCATGTTCAGGATCAGGTTCTGGCCCATGACGGCCAACCCGATCAACGCGATGTCGCCCTGCGGTTCCATGTGCGGTCCGTCCCCGTAATAAAAATGCCGCCAGCCGGTTCACATGCCGGGATTCTAAAGCCCGGCGCGGGGATCGGCCATCGGGATCGCCGGCCGCGGCCCGGCTTTTGCCCTACCCAACCGCGCGGGGGCCGCTAAACCGTCCGATTGGAAGGGAGCGAATGCGTGTCGAGACCGCCAGACCGTGTGAACGCGCCGGACAAGGAGTGGGCCGCCCGCATGTGGATCGGGGCCGACCTGATCGCGTGGCTGCGCCTCATGGCCCGCGGGCGGTTCGCTTTCGACGTGCGGCACGCGCACGTCGGGCTGTTGGCGACCGCGACGGGGGCCGGGCACTTTTTCCTGCGCTACGCCCAACATCACATCTACGGCGAGCGAATGAGGGCGACGCCGTTCCCCGAGGACCCGGTATTCATCCTCGGGCACTGGCGCTGCGGGACGACCCTGCTGCACGAATACCTGATCCTCGACCCGAAGTTCGCGTACCCCAGCACGGCCGAGTGCTTCGCCCCGTGCATCCCGCTGCTAACGTTGAATTACGTCCGCAAGTACCTGACGTGGATGCTGCCCACGACGCGGCCGATGGACAAGATGGCGATGGGGTGGGACCACCCGCAGGAGGACGAGTTCGCCATGTGCCTGCTCGGGGCGCCGTCGCCGTACTTGCGGATCGCCTTCCCGAACAACTCCCCGGTCGATGAGGCCGCCTACGACTTGGACGGCCTTCCCCCGCGCGACCGGCAACGGTGGGAGAAGCTGTTCGTCGGCTGGCTGCGCCTGCTCAATTTCCGACACCGCAAGCCGCTGGTGTTGAAGTCGCCCCCGCACACCTGCCGCATTCCCACGCTGCTGAAACTGTTCCCGAAGGCCCGGTTCGTTCACTTGGTGCGCGACCCGTACACGGTCTTCTCGTCCACCGTCAACCTGTGGAAGAAACTCTACGACGGGCAGGGCGTTCACACGCCGCATTACCGCGGCTTGGACGAGTACGTCTTCGGCCACTTCCTGCACTTCCACCGGCGCTACGAGGCGACGAAGGGGCTGATCCCGGCCGGCCAACTGACGGAAATGCGCTACGAGGACTTGGTCGCCGACCCGCTGGGGGAAGTGGTGCGAATGTACCGCGACCTCTCGCTCGGGGACTTCGAGAACGTCCGGCCGCGGCTGGAAGAGTACGTGACGGCGAACGCCAATTACGAGCGGAACAAGTGGACGCTCTCGCCCGAATTGCGGGACACGATCACGGCCCGCTGGGGCGACGTGATCCGACAGCAAGGCTACTCGTCGGCCGGCGGCAATTGACGGGCGACCCACTCCATCTGCCGGGCGAGGCCGTGCAACATGCGGACCTCGACCGGCGTCGGGTTCGCCCTCGCGAGCAACTGCCGGACGCCGTGGAACAGCAAGTCGGCCTTGGACCCCCAGACGTAATGGATGGCCTCCATCCCGTGCCGCAGGTGTTGGTACATTTCTTCCTGCTCGGCGTAGCTCGCGATCTTGTGGGACGGCGGCGTCTGGAACCGCTCGGAACGGTCCGCGAACTGTCGCCTTAGCTCGTAGAGGCAAATCCCGACGGCCATCGACAAGTTCAGCGACGTGTACTCATGGTCGGTGAGAATGCGGATCAGCCCGTGGCACTGGGCGACCTCCGCATTCGCCAGCCCGTGCGGCTCGGGGCCGAAGACCAGCGCGCTCGGCCCGGCCGCCAGCGAGTCCGCGAAGGCGGGCAGCACTTCGTCCGGCCGGCCGTAGTGCCCGCCGCGGTACAGGCCTTCGACGTTCGCGGACGTGGCGAACACCAGTTGACAGTCGGCGACCGCCTCTTCCAACGTGCCCACGACTCGGGCGGCCGTGAGCAGTCCTTCGCCGTGCGTGGACAGCCGACGCGCCTCGTCGGAGAGGTGATCGGCGTAGGGATTAACGAGCGTGAGAGAGGTCAGCCCGAAGTTCTTCATCACGCGGGCGACGGACCCGACATTCCCCGCGTAGTGGGGCCGGACCAGCACGACGCGGGCGTTGGCGATCATGGGTTCGTCCAGGGAAGAAAGACACTCACCACAAAGGCACAAAGGTCGCACGAAGACTCACCAAGAAGACATCAGAAGATTCGTCTTCGTTTTCTCTGTGAATCTTTGTGCGTCCTTTGTGCCTTTGTGGTGAATTCTTCTCATTCACTCACAGCCCCAGCACGTCGGCCATGCCGTAGCGGCCGGCGGGCTTGTTGGCGAGGAACTTGGCGGCCGACAACGCCCCCCGCGCGTAACTGTCCCGGCTGTAGCCCTTGTGGACGAGTTCCATCGTCTCGCCCAGCGCGCTGAAGATGATCGTGTGCTCGCCGACGTTGTCCCCGGCCCGGACGGCGTGCATGCCGATCTCGGTGTTCGGCCGCTCGCCGACGATGCCCTCGCGGCCGTGCAGCAGGGTCGGCAGGTGCATGGCGTCTTGGACGATCTTGGCGAAGTGCATCGCCGTCCCGCTCGGGGAGTCCTTCTTGAAGCGGTGGTGCCGCTCGACGATCTCCACGTCGAAATCCTTGTCCTTCAACGCGAGGCCGGCGTCCTTCACCAGTTTGAACAGCAGATTCACGACGAGGCTCATGCTCGGCGAGAACAGCACGGCCGTCTGGTGGGCGGCGGCCTCGACCTTCGCCCGCTCCTCGGCCGTGTGCCCCGTGGTGGCGATCACGACGGGGATTTTGCGGTCCTCGCACGTCTTCAGCGCCAACATCGACCCTTCCGGCGTCGAGAAGTCGATCAGCACGTCCGGCGTGACGGACAGCGGCAGGACCGGCGTGACGAGGACGCCAATCTTCCCGATGCCGGCCAGTTCCCCGGCGTCCTTGCCGACGTTCGGGTTCAGGAAGCTGTCCACGGCCGCGACGAGCGCGAGTTGGGAGTCCTCGCGGGCGAGGGCCACCAGCCGTTGCCCCATGCGGCCGCAGGCCCCGTTGATCGCGATGGTGATTTTCATAATGCGTCGGCTACTTTCAATTGTTGAACGGGGCTGCGTTCTGGCTGACGCGACCCCCCCCAGCCCCCCCTTGGCAGGGGGGGGAGGAAGATGGGGCCGACCGCCGCGAGTATCTTGAGCCGTCGGCGAGGGCCGGATTTCCTCCCCCCCTGCCAAGGGGGGGCTGGGGGGGGTCTTTTCTGTTACGCGTACACGTCGATGGCTTTGATGATCTCGTCCAGGTCGTTCGGCACCTGCACGGCGTGGTTCGCGTAGTTCGCCCGCCGGACGCCGCGCTTGCCGAGCGTGTCTTCGAACGTCTTCGGGTCGCCCGAGTGGTAGGCGACGGTGGCCGTCGGGTCTTTCAACTGGTGGCCGGTCAGGATGCACGCCACGCGCTCGTCGGCCCCGATGACGCCCTCGGCCCGCAGCTTCTTCAAGCCGGCCACGCTGGCGGCCGACGCCGGTTCGCACCCCAAGCCGCCGGCGGCGATCTTGGCCTTGGCGTCCATGATCTCTTGATCCGTCACTTCGCGGACGACGCCGCCGCACTTCTCTAGGGCGCGCAGGCCCTTGGGCAGGTTCACCGGGCGGTTGATCTCGATGGCGCTGGCAATCGTGTCGGCCCGGGAATTGGAGGCGTCCAGCCCGCGCATGTAGGAATTGACGAGCGTCTCCTCGTACCGGCCGCCGTTCCAGCGGAGGTTCTGCCGTTCGTAAAGCTGGTAGAACGTGTCGGCCCCGGCCGCGTTGATGACGGCGATGCGCGGGCACCGCTTAATCAGGCCGAGTTCCATCAGTTCGATGAACGCCTTGCCGAAGGCCGACGAGTTGCCGAGGTTGCCGCCGGGGACGAGAATCCAGTCTGGGACTTCCCAGTTCAGGGCCTCCAGCACGCGGTACATGATCGTCTTCTGCCCCTCCAGCCGGAAGGGGTTGATGCTGTTCACCAAGTAGATGCCGAGCTTCTTGCTGACCTGTTGCACGCGGGCGAGGGCGTCGTCGAAGTCCCCGGCGATCTGCACCGTGAGGGCGCCGTGGTCGAGGGCTTGGGCGAGTTTGCCGTAGGAAATCTTCCCGGACCCGATGAAGATGATGGCCCGCATCGCCTCGCTGGCGGCGCAGTAGATGGCGAGGGACGCGCTGGTGTTGCCGGTGCTGGCGCAGGCGGCGCGGCGGGCGCCGACCGTGCGGGCGTGGGCGAAGGCGGCCGTCATGCCGTTGTCCTTGAAGCTGCCGGACGGGTTCATGCCCTCATATTGCAGGTACACCGCGCCGGGGTTCATGCCGGCGTACTTGGCGACGTAGTCCGACCGCTGGCAGAGCGTCTGGCCCTCGCCGATGGTGAGGATGTCCGAATCCCTGGCGAACGGGAACAGCTCGCGGAACCGCCATACGCCGCTGAACTCCAGCGGCTCGTTGCGGCGGGTCCACTTGGCGGCGAACTCGCGCAGGTCGGCCGGCGGCCGGGCCTTGTCCCAGTCGTAGGCCACGTCCATCAGGTTGCCGCACTTGGGGCAGAAGAACGCCGTGTCGTCGAGGGACGCCGTGGCCCCGCACTGGGGGAGGATGCACCGTTGGAAGGCGTGAGCGCTCATCCCCTCACCTTACGGACGGCGGCCGGGAGGGGCAAAGGCAGGGCAAGGCCGCCTCTTTTCCCGGCCGTTGGCCGTCCCCCGTGTGAGCCGGACGCGGAGGCTTTGCGGAGGGGAGCGCGGGCCGGAACCCAATAACGGCCGGCGCATGAAACGGAGGCCGGCGAGCGTCGAGGCGTCAGCCCGACGTGTCTTGTTTGAAGAAGACACGTC
>JAYTTY010000257.1:0-1913 GCA_043744795.1 Zavarzinella sp.
CGGATAGCCGGATGTGGATCATGGCTGCCTCCTGCCGCTTGACGTGGATTCACCTCCTCCTACTTTAGGACGGGACACCTTCACCGGGTATGTGTATGATAACGTGCGCGTACGTCGTGTCCCGGTTGGTCACCACGCCCGCCGCGTCGGCCATGAGCGGGTCGTCGGCCGTCAGTCCGTCGCCCGTCCGGTCGTCGCGGATTTCCCAACTCGTCGTGATGGAGGCCGTGGCCGGCACCGCGCGCTCTTCGAGATTGTCCAGCCGCAGGCGGATTTGGTGTCGGCGCTTGGAGGGGCGGCGAAAAGATGGGATGCGGAAGAAATTCATGGGAGTCCTTGACGAGGGAGAGCGACCAAGGCACTCAGCGCCCGGCTCCCCCTTCCCCCTAGGCTCCAAACATCGCCCGACCGGACGAAAAATCTAAGAAATGTGACGCGGCCGCCGCGTCAGTTGGACGAAGTCGATTCGAAGAACACGTCGAGTGAGTCGCCGGTGTAGACGACGATGTAGCCCACGTCGCCGCGGACGGCGTCGGGGATGACGGTCACTTGGTGGCCGTACTCGCTGCGGAACGTGGCGTCGGCCGGGTCGAGGGCCTTCCAATTGAAAGTGCGGTCACTGACGACGTACACCTTGGCGTAGGTGTTCTTGCGCAGGTTGTGGAAGTACAGCCGCGGCACGTCGCGGCCCATCAGGTCGGCGGTGCCGACCTCCGCCAGTTGACGGAGGTCGAAGGCCCGCTGCGGGTTGTAGCGCAGGCCGTGCTTGGACAGCCGGTCAGAAATTTTCCCGACGGGGTCGTCCACTTGCTGGTCTTCGTAGCGCACCACGCCGTCAGCGCTCAGGGCCGGGGCGTGCTGGATTTCGTAGGCGACATACCCGCCGAAGCCGAGAATTAAAACGGCGGCGACCCCGGCGAGTGCAGCCGCCCGGCCGCGGAACCATGCCCCGCGCTCCACGGCGAGGCTGTCCGCGATCTTGCCGCGCAGCTCGGTCGGGACCGCGACGGCCCGCATGGCGCGGCCCACCCGGCCGTCGAACGCCTGCTCGTCGCGCAGGCGGGCGGCGCAGCCGGGGCAAGCGGCGACGTGGGTGTCCAAGGCGGCGGCGTCTTCCGGGGCCAGCTCGGAGCCGCGCCGGCCAAAGAACGTCAGCAGCATTCGGGCGGTTTCACAGGTCATCGGGCGCCTCGTCTTTCGGGCCATCCGGTGGGGACTCGGGCTTCAGCCGGTCTTTCAAGAACCCCTTGCCTCGGGCCAACCGGGACATGACCGTGCCGATGGGCAATCCCATCTGCTCGGCGATGTCACGATAACTCATCTCTTCGAAATAAAACAAGATCACTGGGGTGCGGAAGCCTTCCGGCAACTCGTTCAGCGCCCGTTGCAACTGCTCCGGGCCGATTTCCGGGCCGTCGGCCGCCGTCCGCTCCGGCACGTCCCCGACCGACTCCATCGAGACTGTTTTCAAATTCTTATCGGCCCGGACCCGTTGCAAATACGCATTGCGGAGGATGGCGAACAGCCACGGCCTCGCCCGCTCCGGGTCCCGCAGTTGGACCAACTGTGTTTGGGCCTTGCAGAACGCCTCCTGCGTGAGGTCCTCGGCGTCGGCCGCCGACCCGCTGAGGCGCACCGCGTATCGGTACAGTGACTGGTAATGTTCATCGACAAGGGAGGAGAGCCCCCGCCGACTGCTAGCGCCCATGCACGCACCGTCCTCGTCCAAGCATGATGACGAAAGGGAGGTTTTATTCCCCTTCGCTGAAGAAATCGTGGGATTTGTAACGGGCGGGTGCAGGCGTGAAATCAGGAAAGGCATTTTTAGCCACGGATCGAACACGGACGAACCACGGATAAAGACAAAGGCAGAAGAACTTCACCACAGAGGACACAGAGAGCACAGAGGAAAA
>JAYTTY010000258.1:0-7301 GCA_043744795.1 Zavarzinella sp.
ACGGGCAAGTTGAAGTCGTGCGCGCCGACGACACGCGGCGCGACCTTGGAATTCAGGCGGCTTCAGAGATGTGACCCGAGTTTAGCCGGACAGTTGTGACATGAAATGCTTTCCTCTGATGTCTCTTCTCCGTGTCCTCTGTGCCTCTGTGGTTAGTGAATTTTGGGTGTCAGGCCGACGCTCTCACGTCCGTCAAAAACATGTGCCCCGGCGCGTGCGTGATCGCCAGCGGCAACTGGGCGGTCATCAGGGCCGCTTGCGGGGTGACGCCGCAGGCCCAGAACACGGGGACTTCCCCCGGCCGGATGTCCACAGCGTCGCCGTAGTCCGGCTTGGCGACGTTCGCGATGCCGATGGCGGCCGGGTTGCCGACGTGGAAGGGGCCGCCGTGGGAGTTGGGGAACCGCCCGCAAATCGCGGCGGCCGTCTCGGCGTGGGCCGGCGTCATCGGCCGCATGGATACGACCAGCGGCCCGGCGAATCGCCCGGCGGGTTGACAGGCCACACAGGTGTTAAACATCGGCACGTTGCGGCCCTGCTCCAAGTGGCGCACGGGGACGCCGGCGGCCATCAGGGCGTGTTCAAACGTGAAGGAGCAGCCGATCAGGAAGGAGACGAAATCCGGGCGCCACAGGTCGGTGATGTCCGTCGGCTCGGCGACCATTCGGCCGTCCCGCCAAACGCGGTATCTGGGCAAGTCCGTTCGCAGGTCCGCGCCGGGGGCCGTGGCCTTCGGCTCCGGGTCGCCGGGGTCGGCCACGTCCAGCAGCGGACACGGGCGGGGGTTGCGGTGGCAGAAGAGCAGAAAGTCGAAGGCGAATTCTTTGGGCACGATCACCAAGTTCGCCTGCTCGTACCCCGCGATCAAGCCGGTCGTCGGCCCGGTGAGTTCTTGGCGGCGGCAGGCGGCCCGGAGGTCGCGGGCGGTGGCGTAGAGTCGGCTCATAGAGAGGAATTGTCCCACCTCTCCGGGCCGGAGGGAAACGAAAAAAGGCCCCGGAATGAATTCCGGGGCCGCGGGCGGATTTCTCGGATTCCTGACGCCGCTTACCGGGCAACCGGCTGCGCAACCACTTGGGACGGGGCCGCGGGCGCGGCCGGCGGGGCGGCCGGCGAGGCGGCGCCGATGGCCATGAGAATCAGGCCGGTGAGGAACAGGCTGGCGACCCAGAAGTTCGCGTTCCCGTTGTCCGGGTTGTTTCGCATGTACGTGAAGTAGTACACGGCCGTCGGGCGCCGACGGGCGAGCCGGTCAAGCAAACAACTTCGTGATCGGCTCCCCGGCGGCC
The DNA here is from genome assembly GCA_043744795.1 of Zavarzinella sp. Classification (GTDB taxonomy): domain Bacteria; phylum Planctomycetota; class Planctomycetia; order Gemmatales; family Gemmataceae; genus Zavarzinella. The sequence goes on from JAYTTY010000258.1 coordinate 1,290, forward strand.
AAGGTGTACGGCCGCTTGGCGTGGTCGCGGATCTCCGTGGCGGGGTCGATGCCGAAGCGCCAGTAGATCGTCGCGGCCAAGTCGCCCGGGGTGACGGGGTTTGTTGCCGGGTAAGCGCCGAGGCGGTCGCTAGTGCCGTAAGTGGCCCCGCCGGTGACGCCACCGCCGATCAGCAGGACGCTGGAACAGTCCGGCCAGTGGTCGCGGCCGCGGCTGCCATTGATCTTCGGCGTGCGGCCGAATTCGCCGGTCACGACGATCAGCGTCGAGTCCAACAGGCCGCGGGCGTCCAAGTCTTCGATCAACGCCGACAGGCCTTGGTCGAACTGCGGGAGCAGATGATTTTTGTGCTGGTTGAACCCGTCGGCGTGGGCGTCCCAGTTCTGCCCCTGTTGCTTGAAGTCGTACACGTTCACGAACGGCACCCCGGCCTCGACCAGGCGGCGGGCCAGCAGAAAATTCTGCCCGCGCATGTGCCGGGCGTAGCCCAACTCGGCCCCGTTCATGCCGGACACCGACTCGGACCCGAAACCGTACCGCTCGCGCACCTTGGCCGGCTCGCGGGAGATGTCCAAGGCCGTGCGGAGGGCCTCGGAGTCCAGCAGTTGGGCGCCGCGGTCGTACATCTCGGCCATCGCCGCGTTGGTGCGATGGGCGTCGATGGACCGCAGCAAGCCGCGGCGGGCCTCGCGGCGGTCGCGGCCCAGTTCCGCGGCCGGGCGCAGCATTTCCGTGCGGTACTCGCGGGCGGCCGGGTCAATGTCTACTTGCAGCGGGTCGTAGGCGGAACCGAGCATCCCGCCCCCTTGGGCCGGCGTCGGCACGACGTTGTGGAACGGGAACGGCAAGGCCGCGAACGGCACCGCCGGCCGCGGCCCCGGCCGCAAGGCGGCGACGGCGCTGCCGTAACTGGGGAACTGTTGCGGCAGCGGGGCGAACAACTCGCGGTCCGGGCCTTCGAGCGGCCGGCCCGTCAGCATGTGGATCGAGCCGGAGTCGTGCAGGCGGGCCTCGTGCCGCATGGAGCGGATCACCGCCATTTTGTGCATCAACTTTGCCAGACGCGGCGTGTGTTCCGCGACGCGCACCCCCGGCGCGGACGTGGAAACAGTCTTGAACTCGCCGCGCACCTCGGCCGGGGCGTCCGGCTTCGGGTCGAACGTGTCGATGTGGCTCGGCCCGCCGTACAGGAAGACGAAGATGCACGCCTTGACGGCCCCGCGGTCGGCCTTCGCCGGGGCCGCCGCTTGGGCGCGCCATAACCCGCCAAGCGTCAGGCCGGCGCCCGCCCCGAAGTGGAGCAGACGGCGCCGAGAGACGATGTCGGTGACAGCCGTGGTTGACATGACTCAGAATTTACCACAAAGGCACGAAGGGCACACGAAGATTCACAGAGAAGAAGCAAGTAAAGGTGGCCTCTCCTTCGTGAATCTTCGTGCGCCCTTCGTGCCTTTGTGGTGAATGTTTTTCTTTCTCAGTTGAACAGGAAGTGGCAGATGTCGCCGTCCTTCATCACGTAGGTCTTCCCCTCGATGCGGAGTTTGCCGGCGGCCCGGATGTCGCGCTCCGACTTGTAGGTTTCCAAATCTTCCAGGTTGTAAATCTCGGCCCGGATGAAGCCCTTCTCGAAGTCGGTGTGGATCACGCCGGCCGCCTGCGGGCCGGTCGCCCCGACGGGGATCGTCCACGCCCGCACTTCTTGCACGCCGGCGGTGAAGTAGCTTTGCAGGCCCAGCGTCTTGTAGGCGGCGCGGGCCAAGACCGGCAACACGGGTTCGGCGAGGCCCATCGAGGCCAGCATTTCCGTCTTGTCGGCCCCTTCGAGTTCGGCCAACTCGGCTTCCAGTTTCGCGCACACCGGGACGACGCCGGCCCCGACCTTGTCCGCGTAGGACCGCAGTTGCATCACCAGCGGCCCCTTGCCTTCGAGGTCGTCCTCGGCCACGTTGGCGACGTACAGGATCGGCTTGGCCGTCATCAGGCCGAAGCTGGCGATGGCCTTGGCGTCTTCCGGGTCCAAGGTCAGCTTCCGCAGCGGTTGATCCTTGTTCAGGTGGGCCAGGCACTGTTGGATGGCCGACACGCGGCGGACGGCCTCCTTGTCCCCCCCCTTGGCCGAGCGCTCGGCGCGGGGCAGCGCGCCGTCGAGCGTCTGCAAGTCGGCCAGCATCAGTTCGATTTCGATGGTCTCCACGTCGTCGACGGGGCTGACCTTGCCGGCGACGTGGACGACGTTGGCGTCTTCAAAGCACCGCACCACTTGCAGGATGGCGTCCACCTCGCGGATGTGGCTGAGGAAGGCGTTGCCCATGCCCTCCCCCTTGCTCGCCCCGCGGACGATACCGGCGATGTCCACCAGCCGCAGGGCGGCCGGGACGACCTTCTTGGGGACGATGTACTTGGTGATGCGCTGCAGCCGGTCGTCCGGCACGCTGACCACCCCCTCGTTCGGCTCGATGGTGCAGAACGGGTAGTTGGCGGCCTGCGCCTGCTTGGAACTGGTCAACGCGTTGAACAGCGTACTCTTGCCGACGTTCGGCAGCCCGACGATCCCCGCTCTCATGTCAATCCTGCTGGTAAAGTCCCGATACGGCCAATGCGTTAGTATCGGGAACGGGGGGCCGGGGATCAAGCGGTGAGCTTTTGTCTGAGAAGTGAGAAAGGCATTTTTTGGCCACGGATCGAACACGGATCAAACACGGATATAGGCAGAAGACCAGAGAAGCAAAGAGAAGAACTTCACCACAGAGGACACAGAGACCACAGAGAAAGCCAAAACAGAGAAAAAGGCATTTCTAAGAATGTCTTCTCGGCCTTTTGTCTTTCCTCTGTGGTCTCTGTGTCCTCTGTGGTGAAGTTCTTCTCTTCCGCCTTTATCCGTGTTTTATCCGTGTTCGATCCGTGGCCAAAAATGCCTTGTTATCTTTCTCTGTTAAACCGCCTTCGGCCGCAGCCGTCGCACCACTTCCGCGAACACCAGCACGCTGGCCGTCGCCGCCGTCAGGACCGCCCAGTCGATCACGTTCAGCGGCTCCAGTGAGAAGATCGCCCCGCCGAAGGTCACGATCACCACTTGGCCGACGAAGATCGCCAGCATGATCCCCATGAAGGAGCGGTTGCGCCAGAAGCCGATCAGGCCGCTGCTCTCCGGCGTCAGGGACCGGCAGTTGATCATGTTCCACACTTGGAACAGCACGTACAAGGTGAAGAACAAGCTCACCTGCCGGATGTTCAGTGGGGAGAACTCCCACCGCTCCGGGTTGGGGCCGCCGCCCTCTTTCAGCCAACCGTTTTCCATGCCGAGCAGGACGGCCATCATCACGACGACGAAGAAGCCGGCGGTGAGCAGAATTGTTGTCCTCATGCCGGGGGTGACGATGCTCTCGTCCCGCCGTTTCGGCTTCAACTTCATCAGGCCGGCGCGCGGCGGTTCGCTGCACAGGGCGATGGCGGCGAACGTGTCCATGATGACGTTGATCCACAGCAATTGCAGGACGGTGAACGGCGGCTTGACGCCGAAGAACGGCCCGAGGAACGCGATCAGGAGGGCCGAGACGTTGATGGTCAGTTGGAACTGGATGAACCGCTGAATGTTCTCGTACAGCGCCCGGCCCCAGTGGACGGCCTTCACGATGGTGGCGAAGGAGTCGTCCAGCAGCACGATCTTGCTGGCCTCTTTGGCGACTTCGGTGCCGGCGATGCCCATCGCCAAGCCCACGTCGGCTTTTTTGAGGGCCGGGGCGTCGTTGGTCCCGTCCCCGGTGACGGCGACGACGTGCCCCATGTCTTGCAGCAACCGCACGACGCGGAACTTGTCCAGCGGCCGGGCGCGGGCGAGAATCCGCATGTTCGGCAGTTTCTCCTTGAACTGCTCGTCCGTGAGTTGGTTGATCTCCGCGGAGGTCATGGCGAGGGCGCCGGGGGCGTCCATCAGGCCGATCTCGCGGCCGATTGCCGTGGCCGTCTCGATGTTGTCCCCGGTGATCATCTTCACTTCGATGCCCGCCTGCCGGCACTCGTCGAGGGCGGCTTTCACTTCCGGCCGCAGCGGGTCGCGGATGGCGACGAAGCCGGCGAACGTCAGCCCCTGTTCGAGGTTGTCGCGGTCGGCGTGCAGGGCGTCCTCGTCCGTCGTCGTGCCGGGGGGGAGTTCCTTGTGGGCGAAGGCCAGCGTCCGCATGGCCATGCCGGAGGCGTCCTTCAACTGTTTGGAGATGGTCTCGTGGGCCGTGTCGGTGAGTTCGACCGTCCGTCCCGCCTCGTCCAGCCGGTGCGTGCAGTGCGAGAGGACGACTTCCGGCGCCCCTTTCATCAGGACGTACAGCTTGCTGTCGCCGGCCACGCTGGTCATGCGCTTGCGGTCGGAGCTGAAGTGCATCTGGTACCGCAGGGGGTAGTCCGTCCTCGCTCGGCCGTACTCCACGCCGGACTCGCGCGCCCAGCGCAGCAAGGCCCCCTCCGTGTGGTTGCCGATGACGGCCGTCTGTCCCTCTTTCTCTTCGAGGTTGGCGGTCGAGTTCACCGTGCCGTTGAGGGCGACCCAATCGACGGCGGTGTTCAGTTGCGTGGTTGGCTTCGGCCAGTCGCCGCCGCGGTCGAACACGGCGCCGCCGAGGCCGAGGCGGTCCGCCTGCATCTTGTTCTGCGTCAGCGTGCCGGTCTTGTCGGAGCAAATCACCGTGGCCGAGCCGATGGTCTCGCACGCCACGAGCTGCCGGACGAGGCTGTTGGCCCGCGTCATCTTGCGCATGGCGAGGGCCAGCGAGACAGTGACGCTCATCGGCAGCCCCTCGGGGACGGCGACGACGATGATGATGACCATGTACACGAAGTATTCGAGCAGGTGGCTGATCGTCTTGCGCACGACCTCGGCTTGCGACAGTGTGTCGGTCGCGGAAAAACTCACGTCCCCGGTGTAGATGCCGCGGACCAACAGGGCGATGAAGATGGCGAGCGCCGCCCCGTACCCCACCTTGCTGATGAGGCCGGCGAGGGCCGTCAGCTTCACTTGCAGCGGGGTTTGTTCCTTGGAGAGCGTCAGCTTGCGCTGGACGCGCGTCTCTTTCGTTTCCGGCTTGGAGCCGTCGTCGTCCCCGGCGTCGGCCGAGAGGCGGCGGGCGATCTGGCCGATCATGGTCAGGTCGCCCACGTCCGTGATGACCATTTGCCCGGCCCCGTCCACGACTTGCGTGCCGCGGTAGACACAATGCGGCTGGTCGGGGCCGTCGGCCGTCTCGTCGTCCGGCCGGGAGACTTTGCGCACGGGTTCCGATTCGCCGGTCATCAGGGACTGGTCGATCATCAACTCCGTGGCCTTGATGATTCGGCCGTCGGCCGGAATCTCGTCCCCCATTTCGAGGATGACGAGGTCGCCGACGACGACGTCCTCCAACGACAGCGTGTGGACTTCGCCGCCGCGGACGACCTTGGACTTCATCGAGTCCTTCCGCGTGTTGAGGACTTCAAATTCCTTGTCACTCTTGTACTCGCTCAGGAACGCCACCCCCGTGGCCAGCGTGACGGCCACCATGACCGCCAAGCCTTCAAACGACGGGTGTTCGGTGAGCAGACTCAAGCCCACGAGGACGATGGCGACCGCGAACATCATGCTCGGCAGCCACTCGTTCAGCTTGAGGGCGAAGCCGACGACGAACGTGGCGACCAGCAGCCCCAAGCCGATCAAGCCCAATGTGCCGCTGACGGCGAACAGGTCCACGACGGTCTTGAGCAGCGTGGCGGCCAGCAGGATCTTGATGATCGCCTCGTCGAACTTGCCGAGGAACTTCTTCCACAGCGGCTCGCGCGGCAACGGCGTGAGCCGATTCGCCCCGTACTGCTGGAGGCTCGCGGCGGCGCCGGCCGGCGTGAGGCCGACGTCTTTTAAGCCGGGGAACTGGGCGACGAGGTCGCGGAGGGTGCGCATGGGGAGGGTAAGTTATCGGTGAGGGTTAAAACAGAATCTACGGGAATGGTGACGAAGAAGACCCCCCCCGGCCCCCCCTTGCCAAGGGG
>JAYTTY010000259.1:0-7278 GCA_043744795.1 Zavarzinella sp.
GGGCTGACGCCTCGACGCTCGCCGTTGCAAATGCCGAAGCGCTTACGTCCCCTTGAAGAACAGGCACCCCAGCGGAGGAATCGTGAGGGTGAGTGAGAACGGCCGGTCGTGCCACGGCTCGGACTCGGCCAGCAAGCCGCCGGCGTTCCCGATGCCGCTGCCCCAGTAGATCGTGGCGTCGCTGTTCAACAGTTCCCGCCAGAAGCCGCCGTGCGGGACGCCGACGCGGTAATTCTCGCGCGGGACGGGCGTGAAGTTGCAGATGACGAGGACGAACCGGCCGTCGTCGCCGACGCGAAGGAAGCTCATCGTGGCCGCGGCCGCGTCGTTGCAATCGACCCACTCGAACCCGCCCGCGCGGCAGTCGCCGTTGTGCAGGGCCGGCTCGGCCCGGTAGGTGTGGTTCAGGTCCGTTACCCAACGCTCCATGCCGGCGTGCGGCGGGAACTCCCGCTGGTGCCAATCAAGGGACGTGTCGTGCTGCCACTCCCGCCACTGGCCCCACTCGCAACCCTGAAAGAGCAATTTCTTGCCGGGCTGGCCGAACATGTAGCCGTACAGCAGCCGCAGGTTGGCGAACTTCTGCCAGTCGTCTCCCGGCATCTTCTCGACCATCGACCCCTTGCCGTGGACGACCTCGTCGTGTGACAAGGGCATCACGAAATTCTCGCTGAAGGCGTACACCATGCGGAACGTGAGTTCCCCGTGGTGGTGGCCCCGGTGGATCGGGTCGCGGGCCATGTACTTCAGCGTGTCGTGCATCCAGCCCATGTCCCACTTGAGGCCGAACCCCAAACCGCCGGTGGACGTGGGGCGGGACACCTGAGACCACGCCGTGGATTCCTCGGCGATGGTCTGCACGTCCGGGAACTCGCGGTAGACGACCTCGTTAAACCGCCGGATGAAATCGACGGCCTCCAGGTTCTCGTTGCCGCCGTAAATGTTCGGGATCCACTCGCCGGCCTTGCGGGAGTAGTCCAGGTAGAGCATGCTGGCGACGGCGTCCACGCGCAGGCCGTCGATGTGGTACTTCTCCAGCCAGAACAGGGCGCTGGACAGTAGGAACGACCGCACCTCGTGCCGGCCGTAGTTGAAGATCGCGCTGCCCCAGTCGGGGTGGAAGCCCTGCCGCGGGTCGGCGTGTTCGAAGAGGTGCGTCCCGTCGAAGTACATCAGCCCGAACTCGTCGGACGGGAAGTGCGACGGCACCCAGTCCAAGATGACGCCGATGCCCCGCTGGTGCAGGTAGTCGATCATGTACATCAGGTCTTGCGGGCCGCCGTACCGGCTCGTCGGGGCGAAGAAGCCGGTCGATTGGTAGCCCCACGAGCCGTAGAAGGGGTGTTCCGTGATCGGCATCAACTCGACGTGCGTGAAGCCGGTCAGCCGCACATGGTCCGCGAGCTTGTGGGCCAGTTCACGGTAGGTCAGGAAGTTGCCGTCCGCGTCCCGCATCCACGACCCGAGGTGGACTTCGTAGATGGAGATCGGGTGCCGGATGCCGTTCATCCGGTACCGGTTCGCCATCCACTCGGCGTCCTTCCACTGGTATCCGAGGTCGGCGACCACGGACGCCGTCTTCGGCGGCTCCTCGCTGGCGAAGGCGAACGGGTCGGCCTTGTCCACCTCGTAGTCGTTGACCGTTGAGGAAATGTGGTACTTGTACACCGCCCCCGGCAGGACGGCGGGCAGGAAGCCCATCCAGATGCCGGAACTGCCCTGCGGGGCGAGCGGCGTGGCCGACTTGTCCCAGCCGTTGAAGTCGCCGAAGACCGTCACGCGGTGGGCCGCCGGCGCCCAGACCGCGAACTGCGTGCCGAGCACGCCGTCCCGGGAACAGTAGTGGGCGCCGAGCTTGTCGAAGAGGCGATAATGGGAGCCTTCGTTGAACAGGTAGGCGTCCTGTTCGCCGAGGCGGGCCTTTTGTTCCAAGTTCGCGGCGGAGGCGGCATGTTTCATATGGGCATCACCAAGGCGGCCAAGCACTTCCGTTCGGAGTATTTATAGGACTCGCGCCGCGGAATCACCCCGGCATGTCGCCGCTTCGACCGGATTTGCCCAAAACCCGTCGCCGCGACGGCCCGCGTCACTTTTTGTCCAAGACCGGCTCGAACGTGACGAGGACGGGGGTCTTCAGCGGCGGGATGCGCGGCGAGTCGATTTCATAAATGAGCTCAATCGCCTCTTTGGGACTTTTCACCGGGAGGTCCATCATCGAGTCGGGGAAATTGGAGAGGCTGATGACCTCGCCATTGTTGGCCATGTAGTACGGCGGGGCCGCCGGCCGTTCGGGGTCTTTGAAAAACTTGCTGCCGGCGAAGACCCATTCGTGCGCCATGTTCTTGCCAGTCTTCTTGTCCTTAACCCACTCTTGGGCCGGGACCGTCTTCACCTTGCCCTTCTCGCGGTAGGTGAGCGACAGCTTGATCTTGGTGCCCGTCGCCGCCTCGAACTTCGGGACGAACTTCACCGGCGTCCCGGGCTGGGCGCCGGCGGCGATCAGGGCGAAGTGTATCTCGCGGGCGTCCGCGTCCACGTGCAAAATCGACTCGTGTTCCTTGGTGTTAAGTTTGCAGAGCAGCACTTCGAGCGGTCCTTCCCGCAGGCACACCTCGGTCATGAGGTGTACTTTGCGCACGTCCCCGGCCTTCTCGAAGAACAGGTTTTTCGCCTTGTTTAGCGGCTTGTACGTGTCGGGGACGGGCGGGGCCTCTTCGGGCGGGTCTTCCTTTTTCTCCTCTTCCGCCCCGGCCGGCCTTTCGACGGTGGCGGGCGGCGGGGATTTCGGCCGCTCCTGCGTGGTTTCTTGCCGGGTGTCAGACGCCGTGGAATCGAGTCGTGCGGTCGCCGCCTCCCGCGACGCGGGCCGTTCGGCCGTCGCGGTCGCCCGCCGGGTGTCGAGGGAATCTACCGGGTCGCAACCCGTCAGGCAAACAGCGGTGCCCAAGAGTAAAAAACGCATGAAGAAACCTCGAGAAGAGGACAAGCGGACACCGTCATAAGCAATCGCAATGCCGGCTCTTTTCGCGGCCAAATGGGGTCGGAGCCGAGGTTTTCCGATCAATTCCCTGCCACCGGCGGTCACGAGTTGCCCACCCGCTTCACAGCCCCAGCGCCTTGCGGACCCACATGCGCCACTGGTCTGGCGGGATGCGTTGAATGGCCGCCGTCCATTCCTCGTCCGTCGCCCGCAAGGCTTGCTCGGGCTGTTCGCGGCCGGCGAGGACGCCTTCCCAATGACGCCGGAACGCCTCGCGGAGTTCCCGCTCGTTGGGCGTTCTCAGTCGCGTCCGGCTGTTCAGCGTGCCGATGCCGAGGTTGTCGCGCAACGCGCTGGTCAGCCGGTCCGTTTCCGCGGGGGTTAATTGATACCCGAGCCACCGCGCCCGATTGCGGGCGTCGAGTTGGGAGGCCCGGAACGGCCCGGCCCCCCACTTGGCGGCGGCAATCAGGTCAAGCGCTTGGCGGTCCGGCATGCCGGCGTCGGTCAGAAAATCCCACGCGGCCTCGGGGTTGCCGCTCTTGGCCGACACGACGCCGACTCGCGCCCCCCAGCCCAGGTACGGGACGCGGTTGACGTTTCCGCCAGTCACGGCCACGCGCTCGCCATCGGCGTCGTATGTGTGCGTGACTCCCAACGTCGGCAGGATGCCGACCTTGGCGGCGACACCCGGGTCCAAGCGCGCCAATTCGCTCAAGGTCATGAATCCACACTTGGCCCCGTGCCGGTTGAAACTTTCGGCCGGGTCCGCGCCCGGCGTGGTCATGGGCGTCAACTTGGCGAGAATCTCGCCGGCCTCCAAAAAGGCCGGGCTCATGAGGCGGGAGGCGCCCGTCGTCGGGTCGAATTGGAAACTGAAGAAGTCGTCCCGCACGAGCGTCCCGCCCGGCAGTCGGGTTATGACCGCCCGGTCGAGACTGGCGGCCAGCGAAAAGAAAACCGCCTCCCGCGCCTCCGGGGCGGCCGGCCAGGCGGCCAAGCACGTTCGCGGCGCTTCCGTCGCCTGTTGCACCACGTCGTCCCAGTGCCGCGGAACGGGGCCGGCCTTCCCCGGGAATGCGTCCGTTCGATAGACGAACACCAACCCCTCGCCGACGACCGGGACGGCCCACGTCTTGTCCCGCCACCCGCACAAGCTTGATGAAATTACTGGGAAGATATCGTCCCACCGATACGCCTGCGCGGCCTTCATCACGTCGGGCGGCGCTTCCGTGAGACGGCCCGTTTCGGCGAACGCCGGGAGTTCGGCCGGGGCGACGACCCAGAGGTCCGCCGTCTCGTCGCCCACGGTTTCCGACACGACGACCGTGGCGTGGTTGCGGCTTGCCCACGTCGCGGCAAGGTCGCGCAGGAGCGTCAAATCGGCGGGATTCGTGGCGGAAATACGGAGCGCGACGTTGTCGTGAGGCAGGGAGGGGTTCACGTCGATGACGCTTGGCCTGTCGGCGCACCCCACCGCCATCAGGAGACCTATCATGCTGAGGGCTGAGAATTTAACGCCCGCGAAAAGTCTGACGAATCCACGAGGATTGTGTTGCATCGCCCCGGACCCTGTGGTTTAATTTCACAATAAGACTGATTCTCCACGTATACTAATACGATAAGTCGATGTGCCTTGGCCTTTCTAAAGACTGTTGAAAAGACGGTATTCAGCGCTATCGACCTTCCCGGCGGCCACCCGGCCCGCCCCAATCCCCTCAAGGCCGAATGGCGCCGAAGTGATGCCGTTCCACGGACTGACTTGAACAGCATTCGGGAGATTCCATGAAGCTGAGTTTGGTGGTTTCGCAGGGCGTCCACACTAACAAGGCCATTCCGGTCACGGTGCCGGACTTCGTCATCGGCCGCGACCCGCAGTGTCAACTCCGGCCGGCCTCCCCCGCCATCAGCAAGCAACACTGCGGCATCGCCCAACGGGACGGCAAAGTGTTCGTGCGCGACTGCGGCAGCACGAACGGCACCTTCGTCAACGACGAACAAGTCGGCGGCGAGCGCGAGGTCCGCGACGGGGATAAGTTGCGCGTCGGCCCCTTGGAGTTTCAAGTTCGTATCGAAGCCACGACCGCCAAGCCGGCCGCCCCGAAAAAGGCCCCGTCCACCAACGAGACGGCGGTGAACGAAGTCACCGTTTTGGACGCAAAAAAACTGGCCGCGGCCCCGGCGGCCGAAGAGAAACCCACCCCGGCCGTCGCCGCCGTCGATGACGACCCGGACGCGCTGGCGGCCCTGATGCTCGGCATGGATGACGCCCCCGCGGGCGGCGGGACGCCGACGGTGGGCAACTTCAACCCGGACTCCACGACGGTGATGGAGATGCCGGCCCTCGGGACCAATCCGGCCGAGGAGCCGGTGAAGAAGGAAGAAAAGAAGAAAGTCGTCATGGACAGTTCCAACGCGGCGGCCGAATTACTCTCCAAGTACATGCGCCGCCCGCGCACTTAATGCCGTCGGTGCCGCCCTCGCCGACCTTCCCACCTTTGCCTACGCTCATTTCCCCCGCCGACCGCCGCCGCCTGCTCGCTTGGTTCAAGCGGCGCCGGCGGCCAATGCCGTGGCGTGAAAACCGCGACCCGTACCGGATCTGGGTCAGCGAGGTAATGCTCCAACAAACGACCGTCGCCGCCGTGACGCCGCGGTTCGCGGCCTTTGTCGCCCGCTTCCCCGACGTGCGGACGCTGGCCGCGGCCGATGAACAGGACGTGCTGCGCCACTGGGAGCGGTTGGGCTATTACTCCCGCGCCCGGAACCTGCACCGCGCGGCCAAGATATTGGTCGCCGCCCACGGGAACGAGTTGCCGGCCGACCCGCGGGTATGGGCCGACTTGCCCGGCGTCGGCCGCTACATTCTTGGCGCCGTCCTGTCCCAAGCGTTTGACGTCCGCCTCCCCGTCGTCGAAGCGAACACGCGCCGGGTACTCGCCCGCCTCGGAGCGAACCGGGGAGATTTGGCTCTGCCGGCCACGCAACGCTGGCTTTGGGAGACGGCTACCGCCATCCTCCCCCGGAAGAACGTCGGCGATTTCAACCAAGCCATGATGGAACTCGGGGCGACTGTTTGCACCGTGCGAAAACCGGATTGCCCCACGTGTCCCCTCCGCGCCTCCTGCCAATCCTTCCGACGCGGCCTGCAACACGATATCCCCGTCCTCATCAAAAAAACCGCCACCGAGCGGGTGTTGGAAGCCTGCGCCGTCTTCCGGCGGGGGGATGCGGTGTTTCTTCGCCAGCGAGGAGATTCCGGCCGGTGGGCCAATATGTGGGAATTTCCCACCCGGGAATATCGGCCGCCCGCGGACGCCGGCGCCGTCGTCACGGACATGGCGAACGAGTTGAAACTTCGCGTCGTGGATTCGGCCCCTCTGATGACGCTGCGCTATTCCGTGACGCGATTCCGCATTCAAATGACGTGCATCGAGGCGAGTTGCGCCGCAACCATCCCCGAGCCGGCGTATGATGACAATGGCCGGTGGGTGTCGCCGAGCGAACTGGCCGACTACCCCGTCCGGTCGTCTCAACGGACCTTGGCTGACGCCCTCCTGCATCCCCTCCAACGGGAGTTGTTTTGACCACCAGACGCCCGCCCTTCGCCGATCGCTCGTTCCAGTATCTCGGCATCATGTCGGCGATGACACTTGCTCTGGCCGTGGGCGGGTGCGACTCCGGCGTCCCCGGTCAACGGGTCGGCGACATCGCCCCCGACATCGTCGGGGAGACGCCTGACGGCAAAGTGGTCCGGGTGTCTGACTTCCGGGGCAAAGTCGTCTTGGTCGATTTCTGGGCCACGTGGTGCGCGCCGTGTCGGGCGCTCCTGCCCGAGACGCGGAAAAAAGTGACCGAGTCCTACGCCGGCCGACCTTTCGTGATCGTGGGGATTGCCCAAGACGACCCGGATACCCTCCGGGAGTTCCTCCTGCGGAACCGCATGCCTTGGGACAACATTGCGGACACTGGACGGCGGATCGGCAAGCAGTGGGGCATTGATTCCTTGCCCGCCTTCGTTCTGCTCGACCATGAGGGGGTGATTCGTGACCGACTGTCCGGCGGCAAAGATGCGGACGCGCTCTGGAAAGAAGTGGAAGTCCTGGTGCAGCAAATCGAAAGAAAATGATTCGCGGCCTCCGTCCCACCTGACTGACCCCAACGACGTTTCATGACACCCGACTGGCTCGATTTCGACCTGCCGCCGGAGTTGATCGCCCAACACCCCACGCCGGAGCGGGACGGTTCCCGCTTGCTGGTTGTGGATCGAGTCACCGGCGCCCTCTCCCACCGACACT
>JAYTTY010000260.1:0-1898 GCA_043744795.1 Zavarzinella sp.
TGTTGCGCTCCAGCGCAACACCCGGCGGCTTACGCCGCTCGGCTCGCAAAATCACTTATCGCCCCAGCAACTCCCGCTCCAGCCGGTCCATCAACTCGCGGACCTTCCACTCGCGGTCGCCGGCCTTGATGAGGCCGTTGGCCTCCAGCCACGCCCGGACTTTCTTCTCGGCGGCGACGGCGGTGCTGTGCGTCTTATTGCCGAAGTGGATGCTCACTTCCCCGTAGCTGGCCGACGTGTGCTTGCGGGCGAGGTAGATGGCGATCATGCGGGCGTGGCTGACGGCCCACGCCTTCGACTTGGATTGCAGGCTCTTCGGCTCCATCTTGAGGACGGAGCAGACCGTCGCGTCCACGTCCTTGACGTGGACGACTTTGACGGCGTGCCGCAACAGGTCGCCGAGCGCCTCGCGGGCCATGTCCTTCGACACGGGCTTGTTGACGACGCGGGCGTAGTGCGTCAGCCCGTGGATCGCCCCTTCCAGTTCGCGGACGTTGCCGCGCAGGTTGGCCGCGAGGAACTTCAACACGTCGTCCGGGATGCGGGCCGTCCCGGTCGCGGACTTGGCCCGCAAGAGGTCCAACCGCGTGTCCGGGTCGGGCGGCATCACGCCCCAGACGGCCCCGCCGAGCAGGCGGTCGGCGAGTTCCGGCATCAGGTCTTCCGTCAGCCGCGGGTGGCAGTCGCAGGTGAGGACGACTTGGGCGCCCTCGGCGAGCAGGGCGTCGAACGTGTGCAGGAACTCGACTTGCGTGGCCTTCTTGCCGGCGAGGAAGGAGAGGTCGTCGATCAGGAAGGCGAAGCTCTCCCGGTACTGCTTGCGGAAGCCCCCTTGCTTGTTCTGGTGGACGGCCGCCAGAAAGCGGTTCATGAAGTCCTCGGCGGCGATGAACACCGTCTTCTGCTCCGGGAACCGCTTCCGCAGGCCGAGGTAGACCCCTTCCAGCAAGTGGGTCTTGCCGGTGCCGGTCGGCCCGTAGATGACCAGCGGGTTCGCCCCTTGTCCGGGTTCCTCCACGACGGACCGGGCCGAGGCGTGGGCCACGCGGTTGCACGTCCCCGTGACGAAATCCCCCAGCGACTTCCACCGCCGCTTCGGCTTGCGGAACTCGGCAACCTTTTCCTCAACGAGAGAAGCCAGAACCGGCTCGGAGGCGGTCGGCTTCACGGCGAGGACTGGCTTCGCGGGGATTGTCGGGGCCGGCTTCGCCTCAGCCGCCGCCTGCTCTTGCCGCAAGGCCCGGAAGAGGTCCGGGTCGATGGCGAATTGCACCGTCACCGGCCCGCCGAACACCTCGGCGGCGGCGGCGCGCACGTCGTCCCCGAAGGTCTTTTGCAACCAGTCGTGGAAGTGCAGGTTCGGCACCCCGACCACCAAGCGGTCGCCGAGGAAGACGAACGTCGTGTGGCTGCGGAACCACAGGTCGTACCGCGGCTGGCTGATGCGACGGGTGATCGCCTCGGCCAACAGCAATTCGGACCCGCGGGTCAACGGGGCATCCAGGCCGACGGCGTCGGCTGGGGAAATCAACGGCACGGTGCAACTCTCCTGCTGCGGAACCCTGGGGTGGGGCGCCGACTTCAAGAGAGGTCTTTAATCGGCCAACCGGCTGGGACCGGGACCGACGCTCGGAGTGTCCTTGGGGGGACTGGGTAAATATCGCCGGGAAAGGGGGGAGGGCCAAACGGAATGCCATGTCGGTTGCCGGATTCCCGGCGGGCTTCCCCCCCGCTGTCGGCAAAGTCGTCAAAGGCGGCAAGGTTTCGCTCCCGAAGCGTCAGCGAGGGAGGCGAGCCAGAAGCGTTAGCGCTGACAGTTCATCACATCTTTGTCATTGACAAGTGGTATCGGATGAGGGGGTGGAGTCGGGCCCAGCCGCGCCAGAGCGTGATCCAGC
>JAYTTY010000261.1:0-7255 GCA_043744795.1 Zavarzinella sp.
TCTTTGCGCGACCTTTGTGCCTTTGTGGTGAACGGGTTTTGCCGACTTACTTCTTCTTCTCGAACTCGCCGGCCGCTTCCTTGCCGGTGATCTTCCAGACGTGCAGTTCGAACTCCTCAGTGCCGTAGTCCCCGTCGCGGGTGACGGTGATCGTCTTGTTGGGCTTCCAGTCGCCCATCATGAAGCGGTGGGACACGACGCGGGCGCCCGGCTTGAGGTACTTGAACAGCGTCGGCCGCAGCCGGATGTTGAGTTCGTCGCCCATGTACAGCATCACGACGGTGACGCCGTCCAAGTCCTTTTCCGTCAGCTCCAGGGCGTTGCCCTCTTTGATCAGAATCTTGTCTTCCAGCTTGGCGCTCTTGACGGCCGCCTTGGCCTCTTCGACCTTCTTCGGGTCGATGTCGATGCCGACGCCGGCCTTGGCGTTGAAGCCCTTGATGGTGGTGATAATCATGACGGCGTCGCCGCAGCCCGGGTCGAGCACCTTGTCGTCCTTGGTGACCTCGGCCAGCTTGGCCATGTCCTCGACGACGACCTTGGGCGTCGGCACCCAGCGGATGAGGACGTTGTCCTTGATCGCGTCGTCCTTCTTGCGGATGTCCAGAGTGACCTCGTCCCCGGCCTTGAAGGTGATGTCCCGCGTGCGGACGATCTTCGTGTAGTTGTTCGGCTCGATGGTCGCTTCGATCTTGTACGCGTAGGTCTTGCCGGCTTCGAGGTCCGGCGTCACCAGCACGCGCTGGTGCTCCTTCACCTTGTCGTTGCCCTCCAAGTCTTTGCCCTCGACCTTGAGGGCCACCTTGCCCGTGTCCGGCAGCAGGATTTTGATGGTGGCCGGCTTCTTGTCCGCCGCCGCCGTGACGCTCGCGAAAACGACCGCCAACAGGGCCGCCCAGCGCCGCGGGTTCCCGATCAACATGGATGACTCTCCACAGGTGAAAACAAACAGGGTGGACTTGTTCTATGGAGGGGGATTGAAAAGTGGTCAGGGGCCAGGGGTCAGGGGCCAGTAAAGACAAAAGAGAAGAGCCGACCCCGAACAGCCATTGGCCTCCGGGGTCGGCTCTTTGTCTTTACTGGCCCCTGGCCCCTGGCCCCTGACCACTTTTAAAGCTGCTTAATGTCCACGCTTTGGGCGTCCTCGTGCTTGCTCAGTTCGGCGAGGAGTTTCAACGGCGTCACGCCCGGCCGGAGGACCACTTTGTAGCGGTACTCCATCGCCTCCCCCTTCTTGGCCGACTTGCCGCTGAGGAAGTCGCACCGCTCGACGAGGAGGGCGACGCCGTTCTCGAAGACGCGCTCGACGGGCTTGCCGGCCGCCACGCGGACGTCCACTTCCCACACGCCGGCGGACGGCACGGCCGCCCGCAGCCGGTAGCCCGCGGACGTGAGCGTCCCGGCGGCGAGGCCGGCGAGGCCGACCTCGAAGTACCCGACGCCGGCGGCCATGCCCTCGATGACGGCGAACAGGACGAACGCCGTGTCCCGCGTGTCTTCCAGCGGCGTGCGGAACCGGATGACGGACACGGCCCCGACGAGGCTAAACGCCCGGGCCGCGTTGTTGCCGACGACCTGGGACACGATGGCGATCAGCACGCACAACATGACCAGCGACGTGCCGATCCGCGGGCCTTCCGGCTTCGACGGCGGCCGCGTCCACACGTGCAGCCCGGCGATGGCGATCCCGAACCCGATCGAGGCCGTCAGCCGGACGATAATGTCGTGCGTCTGCAAGCCCGTCGGCTCATTAAACGCGCTCTTCAGCCAATCCAACGCCATGCGAAAAATCCTCGGCGGGCAATCCGACCATTATGCGGCGCCCGGCCCGAAATTGACAGGCGAAGCGGCGGACAATGAAAATCAAAACTTCTTCGCCGCCAAGACGCCAAGGCCGCCAAGAAGACCAGAACCATTTTGGCCGCAAAGACGCAGAGAGCGCGGAGAAGACCAAAGACAGAAAAGGCATTTCTAAGAATGTCTTCTTGGCGGCCTTGGCGTCTTGGCGGCCAATCTTCCGTTTAACTCTCCGTCGATTCGATCAGCCGGCGGATGATGTCGTCGGTCTTGATGCCCTCGGCCTCGGCGTTGTAATTCGTGATGACGCGGTGCCGCAGGACCGGGTAGGCCACGGCCTTGATGTCTTCGGTCGCCACGTACGGCCGGCCGTACAGCAGCGCGCGGGCCTTGCCGGCCCACACGAGGTATTGGCTGGCCCGCGGGCCGGCGCCCCACGTCACGAACTTGCGGACGAAGTCCGGCGCGTCCGGGGCGTCCACGCGGGTCCGGCGGGTCAGCTTCAGCGCGTACTTGATGACGTGCTCGGCCACCGGCACGTCCGTCACCAGCGCCTGCATGGCCTTCAAGTCCGGCCCGGTGACGGCGTGCTCGATCTTTGCCGCGGACCGCCGCGTGGTCGCCTCCACGATGCGGTACTCCTCGGCCTCGGACGGGTAGTCCACCTTGATGTTGAACATGAAGCGGTCTTGCTGGGCCTCGGGCAGCGGGTACGTCCCTTCTTGCTCGATCGGGTTCTGCGTCGCCAGCACGAAGAACGGGTCCGGCAGGCCGTAGCGCTGGCCGCCGACCGTCACTTGCCGTTCTTGCATGGCTTCGAGCAGCGCGGCCTGCGTCTTCGGCGGCGTGCGGTTGATTTCGTCCGCCAGCACGACGTGGGCGAACAGGGGGCCGGGGATGAACTTGAAGCTGCGCTGCCCGGTGGCCCGGTCGTCTTGCAGGATGTCCGTCCCGGTGATGTCGGACGGCATCAAGTCCGGCGTGAACTGGATGCGCTTGAAGCTGAGGTCCATGGCCTCGGACAGCGAGCGGATCATCAGCGTCTTGGCGAGGCCGGGCACGCCGACGAGCAGGCAGTGGCCTTGGGCGAACAGAGCGATCAGCAGTTGTTCGAGGACGGCCGTCTGGCCGACGATGACCTTGCCGCACTCGGCGAGGATTTTTTGGGCCGACTGCCGCAGCCGGTCGGCCCCGGCGAGGGCGCCGTCGTCGTCGCCGGGCAAAGGAGGGGGGTTCAAGGGTCCGCTTTCTCCGCGAGGGGGAGCAACCGCCAGTGGCCGGCCCCGGTGAGAATATTCACGCGCGTGCGGCCGACATCAAGGCCGGCCGCCACGCCCAACGCCGGGATATTCCACCGCTGGGCCACGGACCCGGTCATCGGGTGGACGAGCAGCACGGGCCACGTCCGCCGGGTCCACACATCATAGGAATCGCCCGCGGCCCGAACCAACCGCGCCGCGTCCCCGCCGGCGTCGCGGAAGGCGGCGAGCGCGTCGAAGGTCCGGCGCGTCATCTCCGGCTCGCGCGGGGCGACCCACACCCCGGCCGGCGTGACGGCCAACCGGCGCGGGCCGTCACCCGGCGGCAACGGGACCGACCACAGCGGCTCCGCTTCCTTCCACGCATACGCGGACAAGCGGTCGTCGGCGGCCACGAAGAAGCGGTCGTCCCCCAAGGCGACGTCCTCGACGCGGCGGCCGAATGTGACCGGCGGCAGTTTCCACTGACGTTTCAGTGTTACGGCGTCCAACAGGTCTGCGTCCGTCCCGGCGTTGCGGTCGATGAGGACCAACAAGTTGTTCCCGTGCGGAAATAACCGCGGCGGCCGGCCGCTGAGGCTGACGGGGTCGGGAAGCGTGTGCGTCGCCACGGGCACACCGTGTTCGGCGTCGAAGAGCATCACGGCGTCGTCCGTCGGCCACGCGAATTGCCCGGCGCCCGCCACGGCCGGCGGTTCAATCCACGACTTCGCGAACGTCGTCAGCGCGTGCCGAACCGCGCCCGTGTCCGCATCCAGTATGCCGATGACGCCCGCGGATGATTGCACCGCGAGCGACTTCCCCGAGCGGGCCGTGTGCGGGCTCCACGCCGCCGTGAACGGCACGCGGGGCGACAATTCTTCCACGCGACGGCCCCATTTCAGGGTTCCCGATGCCGGGGCGTAACACAGCAAATCATGCGCGTCATGGACGACGAACAGCCCATCCTCGGAAAGCGTGAATGCGTCAAACGTCGTCGCCGGTTCCCTGCCCGAGGCCAGTGGGAACGCCGGGCGGTTGGGCGCCGTCTGCCGCGGGGCGTCGGCGTCGAGCAGCAGTTCCCACATCACGGTCAGGCGGCCGGGGTGAAGGGCGGTGATGCCCGTCGGGCCGCCGAGAATGACGGCCCACGAATTTTCTCGGGCGAAGGTAATGTCATGCTTCGCCGGGTTGGGGATCGCTTTCCCGCCGACGTGGAGTTGTTCCCCGAGGGCGATCAGGCGCGGCGACTCCGCGAGGATGCGCAGCGTCGGGTCGTTGACCGTGGAAACCAACCGGCGGTCGAGTGGGGCTTCCAGAAGGGCGGGAACGTCCGTGGCCGGGATCAAGGGGTTCTCTTCCGCGGCGGGTTGCGGGCCTTCCGCGCGGCGAAGTTGAGCGGCGCGGATGGGGCGGCCGTCGATGTTCCACACCATCGCGTCGGGCGGGAGGTGATCGATGTCGGCCTTCTTGCTCACGGCTTTGCCGTCCGCGAGGTAGCCCCAGAGTTCCGTGCCGGTGGCGACCAACAGCAGGCCGTCGGCGAACGTGAGGTTTCCGAAACTGCCGGGGATCGGCTGTCGCAGCGGGCGGCCGTCTTCGGGGCTGACGAACATTAAGCCGTGACGTGTGGGCCAAACGACGGCGTCGTCCGAGACGAGGCCGCGGCCGAAGGTGATCTCCCCCGCCTGGTCGTGGAGCGTCCACCCGTCCGGCCCGGTGTCGGCCCCGGTGCGGACGCTCAATCCGCGTAGGCCTTTCAACTGCCCGCCGAAGGTGGCGATCAGCCGGCCGCGGGCGACGCCGAGGAGGTGTTGCACTTCCACGCCGTCCCGGTCCCAGATCAATTGGCCGGTGAAGGTGTCCAGGCAGAACAGGTGGTCGCTATCGGCCGGGGAGAGGAAGACTTTTCCCCCGCTGACGACCGGCGGGCACAGGTCGCGGTAGCGCGGCGCCGTGGCCCGGTCGGCGCTCTCGTAGCGGAACTCCCACGCCGGCTGCCCGGTGCGGCCGTCGAGGGCCGTCACACTCCCGGCCTGCGGGGCGACGAGGACAGTCGCCCCGGCGAGTGTCAGCAATTCGTGCCGGTGCCGGACCTCGCCATTCGGTTCCCCGCCGCTCTTGCCGACGACGCGCTGCCAGAGCAACAGCGGCAACTCGGCCCCGTCGCCCGGCCGGTAACAGGCCACGCCCGCGACCGTCTCCCCGCGGGCCTGCCGCCAAAACATGGCGTAGACGCGCTCGTCCGTGACGACGGGGCAGCCTTCCCAAAGAGTCGTGGATTCCGCGATGCCCGGCGGTTGCAACCGCCACAAGACTTTCCGCGCGGGTGAGTCGGCGGCCCGCGGCCCCAAACAGACGATCTCACTTTTCGGGGCGACCGCGTCTTCTCCGAGCGGGGACTGCAACCCGTCGGCCCCGAGGCGGGCGTAGACATTTCCCCGGTGAATCGCCAGCGTGTGGCGCACGTCCCGCGGCGTCGGCACGGCCGTGTCGCCCCCGGCCGCGGAGGCGTAAACTTCCGTCGGCCGGCCCGTCAAACGGTCCACGGACCACACGCGCTTCGCGTCGGCGATCAGCGCTTCCGGCCCGGCGACGACCGGGTGGAACGCGAGCGCGTTGCGGTGAAACGGGGTCGGCGGCGACTCGCCGAAGCGGCCCCGCTTGGGGGACGGCAGTGGAATCTTCCACGCCGGCTCGTCCGGCCAGAAGTACGGCAGGGGCGCGTGCGTGTTGCCGTCCCGCCCCCCCTGCCCGGCGAACGTGTTCCAGCCCGGCTCGGGCGCCGGCGGGGGGAGAACACTGTCGGGCCGGGTCAAGAATTCCGTCAGCGTGTCCGCGTACTTGGCGGTCTTCCCGGCCAGTAGGCCGCTGGCGTCCGGGTGGTCTTTCTTCAATGCGTCGATGGCCTTGGCCGCGTCGTCCCGGTCGCCTTGATAAAGCTGGACGAGAATCAGCCTGGCCCTCACGGCGGCGGCCGGCGTGAGTGGCTGCGGAAAGCGGAGTTGGCCGTCGTCCGGCGCGCCGGGGAGCAGCATCTTCCAGAAGTGGGCCGCCTCGTCGAGGTTCCCGGCGGCGAACGCCCGGCGGGCGAGTTCGAGGATCGCCTCCTCGGCGGCGGCGCTGTTGAACATTTCCGCGAGAACCTTGTGCAACTCGGCCGTCGTCGGAGCCTTCTTCGCCTCGGCCACGCGCTTGGCTGCCTGCCCGTCCACCCGCTGGCGGTACAGTTTCAATCCCGCCGGCGGCAGTCGGGAAATATGGTCTTGGGCCACCCACCGCGCCGGCAGTTGCCGCCGCGGCCCGGCCGGGGTCAACTCGTCCCCGGCCGTGTCCATGACCCGCTGGAACTGCTCGATGGCGTCCAGCCACTTGCCGGCCGCCGCCTTCTCGGCCCCCTCTGCCAACTGCGTCGCCGTCGGGTTGTCGGCCGGCCGCTCCTTGGGCTGCGAGGCCGAGTCCCGCGGGACCAACAGCACAGCCAGGGCGCCGATGAGGAGCGTCTTGCCGAATCGCCGGACGTGGCGGGGGGGCGGGAACATGCGTCAGTCATTCTTGACGATTCGCGGCGGGGGGCAAGACGGGTTTCGGAAAACGGGCGGGGCGCATTTGTTTAGCCGCGACGCGGAGTCTTCGGAGCGGAGTGGAGCGGGGGTGAGGTGGATTTCGCCGAAGTCACACTCACTAAACTGTCTCTTCGCCACCGTTCCCAGGCTTGATGGTTGATCCCGGAGGAACTCCGCATGATCCGATACATCATTTCCGGCCAAATCATTACGGACGAGAAATTCGATCTGGCGCGACGGCTGCGGCGAAATATGACGCCTCAAGAACTCCGCTTGTGGGAATGCCTTCGGGGCCGACGATTGGCAGGCATCAAGTTTCGGCGACAACAAGTGATCGACGGCTTCGTCGCGGATTTCTATTCCGATGCGGCCGGGCTCGTCATCGAACTCGATGGCTCGGCTCACGATAATCGAGCCGAATACGATGCGGCCCGCGATGCCATTTTGGCCCGCCGAGGCTTGCGGGTGATGCGTGTCGCCAACAGTCAGATTGACAACGAACTGCCGGCCGCTTTGGCGGCGATTGAGCGGGAGGTTTTACATTTGGTAAAACCGGCGACCGAAAACCACCTCACCCCCCGGCCCCTTACAAGGGTAGGTTTCCGGCCGGGGCAGAGGGAAATTTAGGCGGGGGTCGCTGTTGGCATCCGTCGC
>JAYTTY010000262.1:0-7237 GCA_043744795.1 Zavarzinella sp.
TTCCTGCCGAGGGAAAAAGGGATCAGGTCGCGCACCATACCGCCGAAGTCGCGTGCCAAACAGGCCAAAT
The DNA here is from genome assembly GCA_043744795.1 of Zavarzinella sp. Classification (GTDB taxonomy): domain Bacteria; phylum Planctomycetota; class Planctomycetia; order Gemmatales; family Gemmataceae; genus Zavarzinella. The sequence goes on from JAYTTY010000262.1 coordinate 71, forward strand.
GGGACAGTTAATAAATTTCGTATCCTAACCGCTTAAGATGCGTGCCCCCTGTGTACGCATTCAGCCTCACGGCCGACTCGTCCGGCAGCCAGCCATCGGGGTCGTTAACGGGAAACGGAAATCGGTATCGGCGCACCAGTTCTCTCCGGCGGACGTCCCAGATGTCCAACCACCGTTTCTCCAAATCGATATCAACACATGGATTTGCGAGTGTGTCAAAGTGCGTCTCGGCCGCCCATTTTCCGCCGTAGCCTTCGGGTCGCTCGTCGTCCTGAAAGATTTCGTAGGCGCCGACCGTCGAGCGCGGGCCGGGAGTTCGCTTGCCGGTGCGGAGGTCGAACGTCTGCCACGTGTTGTCGGCCCGCTTGATGAACACTTGCCGGCCGTCGGGCGTGACCGGCCCGAGATCCAGGTCGGCCCCCTCATCCCACGGCGCCCGTCGCAGGACATTTCCAGTGGCCGTTTCCCACACGATCAGCTCGTTCGGCGGCCCGACCGCCATAGCGACCCACCGGCCGTCCGGGGTGAAGCGGGCGGCCGTGAGGACAGACGTCCTGACTTCGCGCACCCCGGCGGGCTGGCGTGTAAAGCGCGTAACGGCCCCGGCCGGCAGCGGGTCGCCCAGAAGCAACACCCGACGTGGCGGCGGCCCCTGTTCGGGCGGTTGGGCCGTGACCGGTGCGGCGATCAGCAGAGCAAGCAACAGAGAGCGAACGAGCAAGACCATTCGGGTCTCCGAGGGGCGAGTTGCCAAGTGTAACACAATGGCCGGCAATGTGTTGGCCGGCGGGCGGTACAATGGGGTGTCATCACTCCCATCCCCGGCGAATCGCATGACTTGGCTCCATTGGGCGTTGCTGTCGGCCGGGTTCGCCGGGGTCACGGCCGTGTTGGCCAAGGCCGGGACGCGGGACATCGAGCCGAACTTGGCGACGGCCATCCGCACCACGGTCGTCCTCGTCCTGTCGTGGGGGATCGTGTTCGCCAACGGCGTCCCGGCCCTCGCGGGTGTCACGGGCCGCGGGCTGTGGTTCTTGATTTTCTCCGGCGTCGCCACCGGGCTGTCGTGGCTGTGCTACTTCCGGGCGCTGCACATGGGGGAGGCGTCCGCCGTCGCCCCCGTGGACAAGTTGAGCGTGATCTTCGCCATCGCCCTCGCGGCGATCTTCCTCGGCGAAGAAGTGTCATGGCGCCACTGGGTCGGCGGAGGGCTGATCGTCGCCGGCGCCGTGGTCATCGCGCTGAAGCCGTGACCGTCAGACGGTCCCCGACAGGTCGGTCCCTTCCACGAAGTCTTTCCACTCCTTGGTTTTGTTGTCGGCGGTGGAGAACGTGTCGATCCCGCTGCCGCCGAACAGGCCGTCGATGCTCAGGCCGCCGTTGAGGCGGTCGTTGCCCCCTTCGCCGTACAACTCGTCGGCCTTGTTGCCGCCGTACAGCGTGTCGTTGCCGGCCCCGCCGTGGAGGATGACTTTGCCGTTGAACTTGCGCATGTCCATCAGGTGGCCGGCGGTCCCGATATTTGTCAGGTCCACGAGGCCGACGCCCTTGACCATGATGTCGGCCCCGCCTGTCCCCAGGGCGATCATGGCCGTCTTGGCGTCGTACACGAAGTTGGCGTCGGCCAGGGCAACGACCTTGTCCGCGGCCCGGCCGACGACGGAGACCTTGCCCGTCCAATTGCTGATGGTGTGCGTGTGGGCGGAGCCGTAACTCCCGAGGATCACCTTCGTGATGCCGCCGAGCGTGTACGTCGCGCCCGAGGCGGCCAGTGTCATCGCCCCGTCTTGCAATGCGAAGTCCGTATCCCCCAAGGCCGAGAAAAAGTCGTCCGGCCCGCCCCCTTGCACGTCGAGGTCGTGCGGCCAGTCGGTCACCCGGATGTCCGGCCCGCCGAGGGTGGCGTGGTCGAACCCCTTCAGAATGGTCTCCCCGCCGGGGGTCTTCTTCAAGAGGCCGTCCTGCAAGGTCAAGATTGCCGCGTCATCCACGGACGTCACGGCGGCGGTCCCGTCGCCGAGCAAGGCGCTGAATCCGGTCCATCCGCTCACGTCGAACGTCGCGTTCGGCCCGCCGGCTAAGGTGGCGACTTCAACCCCGGTCAGGGCGTACGCGCTCGTGCCACCGCCGGCGGTGAACGTTACCCGGTCGTCCCGCAGCGTCACGGCGTCTTGCGCCCCGATGACGAGCACAGAATCTGCGGCTCGTCCGCCGCCGCCGTTGATCCTCGCCGGCCCTTGCCACGGGATGACCTCGAACCGGTTCGACCCGGCGCCGCCGGTCAGCGTCAGGGCAGGCAGGCCGGCCACCGCCACGGCGGGCTGCTTGTCCCGCTGATAGACGAACCCGCCGCCGCCGGGGCTCATGTTCTGCACTTTTGCATTGCTCACGATTTCCAGCGTGTCTGCGGCGTCGGCCGCGACGTCGGCCGCGTACAGCCAGCCGTCGATCTTGTACTGGTCGGCCCCGGCCCCGTTCTTGAGCGTGGCGTTCCGCAGGTTCGGCATCAGAATCGGGACGGCCCGGCCGGGCGCGGTCAGCCGGCCGGGGGAGAGCGTCACCGGCCCGCCGGCGGCCGGCGGCGTGTACTGAATCTGCGACAGCGCGTTGACCGGCGTGTTCGTCAGCGTCAGACCCTTGGCGAAGGCCGGGACGACCGAGTCGTCCACCTCGAACGTCGTCCCGGCCGACTGCGCGGCCGTTAGCGTCGCCTTGGCGATCGACACTAAGTGGGCGTCCACGGTCCGGCCGCCGGCCGCGTCCGTCCCGGTCAGCCGCGTGTCCGTGACCTTGACCGCGGCGTCCTTGCCGGCGTACGTCAGCAAATCGTCCCCCGCGAGGCCTTGCAGGTCCAGTTTCGGCGCGCCGGCCGCCCAGTTGCGGACCGTGAACGTGTCGGCCACATCGGACCCGACCAGCGTCAGGAACTCGGCCCCTTCGTACTTGTCCGCGCCGCGGCCGGCCAGCGTCGTCGGCGTGGCGGTGAACGTCACCCGCACGGTCGGCTTGGCGGCCTCTTCGTAGACGGTGTCGTCGTCGTCACCGCCGTTCATGGTGTCGTTGCCGTCCCCGCCGAGCAGCAGGTCGTCCCCGCCGCCGCCGCTCAGGCTGTCGTTGTTCGCCCCGCCGATCAGCGTATCGTCGTTGGTCCCGCCCAACAGCGTGTCGTTGCCGCCGTTGCCGATCAGCCGGGCCTTGCCGGTGAACAGGGACGCATCCAACTTGTCCCCCTTGGGGCCGCCGGAGAGTTCGGTCGCGTCGATGTCTTCCAGATCGACGCGGTTTAGCTCCGCTTCCTTCCAGAGGATCGACTGGTTGACGAGTTTCACGTCGTGGAGGCCGGTGGCGACGACTTCTTCGACGCCCGCGCTCCCCTTCAGCGTGATTCCCGTCTTGGCCCACCCGCCCACGTTGAACCGCAGCGGGTGCGCCGCCGTCCCGACGCCGGGGGCCGCCTGGACGACAAAGTCCGCCACGTTAACGACCTCCACGGAGCCGTATTGCTCGAACGGGACCTCCGGGTTCGCCGTGGTGTACGCGCTTTTGAAATCGTCCAGCGGGTTGCTCGACGGCGTGACGTGCGCCAGACTCACGTTGCCGGGGGCGACCATGACAACTTTGTCCGGGCCTTCCGGCGGAGAGCTCCCGGCCCCCCGGCGGTCGAGTATCACGCGGCCGGGATATTTCTCCACGGTGAACGTGCCGGCGGCCCCCATCGGCACTAAGTCAACCTGCTCGAAGGCGACGTTGAACGTGTCGGAGTCGGGGCCGCTGATAGCCCCGCCGTTCGCCGTCCCCTTTAGTTTACCGCCGGCGTAGGCGATCTCGACCGCGATGTCCCGGCCGCCGTTGCCGGTCAGCACGTCGCTGCCCGTGCCGCCATCGATGGTGTCACCCCAAAAGCCCGTCGTGTAGGCCGAGCCGAAAATGGTGTCGTTCCCCGCGCCACCCTGCATGAATTGATTGCCGGCGTCGCTGGCGTAGAGCGTGTCGTTGTCGTCCCCGCCGTCGAGAAGGCCGATGTTGTCGGGCTGAAAGGCCGCGGGGTTGCGCGTCCCGAGGCGGTTGTCCAACACGTCATTTCCGCCGCCGCCGCTGAGGCCGTTCTGTCCGATGCCCCCCTCAATCATGTCGTCCCCCGGGCCGCCGTCGATGACGTCGTTTCCTCCCTCGCCGTACAGGTGATCGTTCAGGTCGCCCCCGACGATCGCGTCGTTCCCCGGCCCGCCATAGACGGTGCCGCTGGCATGGATCGTGTCCGCCCCGAATCCGCCATCGACGTGGTCCGCCCCGCCGCCGCCGGTGATCGTCACCCCCGCGATGGTTCCGTCCCCCAGGGTCGGCCCGAAGCCGCCGAAGTTGAAACTGTCCTCCCCCGCGGAGCCCGTCAGCACAAACAATTCAAAGCCGGTGAGTTGGGCGGTCCCGCCGAGCGAGGTGGTGACGGTCGATGTGTTGGCCGACGTCACCTCGATCCCGGTGAATCGGTCATCACCGCCGCCGCCGTCAAACACGTTGACGCCCCTGCCACCGCTAAAAAACTGGTCCGGGCCGGGTCCGCCGGTCGCATGGACACCGAGGGGAAAATTCCGTGGGACGTCCACCGACATGGAGCGCGAGGCCGAGACCCCCTCGCCGTTGACTGTCAGGCTGCCGACGTTGGCCAACGTGGCGGTCTGCCGGTCGCCGTTGCCGTCCGGCTCGGTCCGGACTTCGGCGCCTCCGAGAAGGATCGGCGAGTCGGGTTGATCGTTTTCCAGGCTGAAGTGTGCGCTACCCCCTTGGGAATCGAAGATGACGGTGATACTCCCCCCACCGGTATAAATCACGGTGCCACCGGGGTTGATCCGCTCTTCCATCGCGTCCAGACGGAGGGCGAGCGGCCGGCGGCTAACAGAGGGGAGAATCGGAGAAGACATGTCAAGTCCTTGGCGGCGGCGTGGACGGCTTGGAAAAAAAGCGGCGAGTCAACGATGCGACGAGTTGACATCCTAACGAGTGTGGCGACTGGCGGGAAGTGCGTTCGCCAGACCAGAATACATCTTCCGTTTCAGGTCGGCGAGGATGGACGTCGGCATTTCCCTTGAGTCGGCCCCCCGCCTCCGCGATACTAAACCCGCCCGCCGTCGCCCCCGAAGGTGAACCCCATGATGCGCTGTTGCCTGCCCGCCCTGCTCCTCTCGTGCGCCGTCGCCGCCGCGGCCGAGCCGCCCGCCGCCAAGACCTTGTTCGACGGCAAGACGCTCGACGGCTGGAAGGCCGCCGACTTCTACAAGGCCGGGCCGGTCTCGGTGAAGGACGGCGCCGTCGTCCTCGGCAAGGGGTTCCGCATGACCGGCATCACCTACGACAAGAAAGACTTTCCGACGACCGACTATGAGGTGACGCTGGAGGGCAAGCGCGTGGACGGGGACGACTTCTTCGCCACCACGACGTTCCCCGTCGGCGACCAGTTCGTCTCGCTGGTGATGGGCGGCTGGGGCGGCTCGACCGTGGGGCTGTCCAGCATCAACGGGGCCGACGCTTCGGAGAACAGCACCAACCAGTCCGTGGAGTTCAAGAAGAACCAGTGGTACAAGGTCCGCGTCCGCGTGACGGCGCAGCGCATCCAGGCGTGGGTCGACGCCGAGCAAGTGGTGGACCTGAACACGAAGAACCTGAAGCTCTCGATCCGGGCCGACTGCGAAGTGTCCAAGCCGTTCGGCGTCTCCGCGTTCAAGACCGAATCGCACGTGCGGGCCATCACGGTGCGCCCGCTGACGGCCGACGAGATCAAGGAGGCGGCGGCCCCGCCGAAGGCCAAAGAATAAACCCCGGCGGTATAATGGCGACTCACGAGGAGGAGACGAAATGAGTGCGAACAGCGTGGACGACATTGGGACAATGCCGACGCTCCCGCTGCTGCGCGAGGGGGACCGGCTGACGGCCGACGAGTTCCACCGCCGATACGCGGGGATGCCGTACGTCAAGAACGCCAACTTGGTCAACGGAGTCGTGTACATGTCCCCGGTTCACACGCAACACGGCAGCGCCCAGTTCGACATCGTTGCGTGGCTCGGCATCTATTGTTTTGGCCTCCGCGGCATCCGCGGGCAGGACAACACGTCATGGCGAATCGACGGGCACAACGAAGTCCAGCCGGACGCCGTGCTGTTCCTCGATGCCGCCCATGGCGGGGCCGTCACGAATACGGTCGGCCTGCCGCGCGACACGCCGGAATTGGCCGTGGAGGTGGCGGTCACATCCTCGCGGCTGGACGCCGGGGAGAAGCGGGACTTGTACGAGCGGACCGGCGTCCAAGAATATATTCTCTGGCGGGTCCGCGACGACCGCATTGATTGGTGGGAACTCGTGGCCGGCGTGTACCAACTGTTGCCGGCCGACGACGCCGGCGTGATCAAGTCTCGCGTCTTCCCGGGCCTGTGGCTCGACGCCCGCGCGATGGTCGCCGACCAAATGGGTCAAGTGAAAATTGTCCTCGACGCCGGCCTCGCCTCCCAAGAATACCGAGCCTTCGCCGCCCGCCTGCGCGGGTCGTAGAGCGTTCGGAACGAATGAGGCCGGGCGTGAGCATGGTCGCTTTTAGCCCCGCGAAAAGTCGGATCTTCCCTCGCGGCCGGCCGGCATCTCGGGCGGGAAGCCTGCCTTTTCGCGGAGCGAAAAGCGACCACGCCTCGCGGCGCCCGCCCTTCCGCTTTCGCGTCATTTCTTCCGAACGCACTTAATCGGCGCCGCCCCGCCGCGCCGCGTGCACGTCGATCAAGGCGAGGGCGGTCCCATCGTTGCCCGCCGGGGCGAACACCAATCGCCGTGCCGGATTTCGCGCCGCCCACGATTCATCACGGAGAGGAGATATCGGATGACCCGCGCAACCGGCGCGCACCGGGGTCCGAATATTCAGGCCGTGCGGAATATGCGGAAAAAAACGGTAAAAATGGTCGTGCGGAAAGTTGCGTGCGCGCGGAATGTGACTTACATATCTGTTGTCGCGGCGGCAACGGTCGTGCTGAAAAAGAGGGTCAGCACACTAGCCGTACAAGCCGCCTACCAAACACCAAACCGGAGTAGACCATGCGTCAGTTGACCAAGAAGTTCGTTTCGTTCATGAAGAAGGAAGACGGCCCGACGGCGGTCGAGTACGCCGTGATGCTCGCGCTGATCGTGGTG
>JAYTTY010000263.1:0-1891 GCA_043744795.1 Zavarzinella sp.
CGTGAGGGTGAAGGTTTGAGCACCAACACTCTACCGCCGGCGCTCAAGCCCCGCCACTCCTTTTCAACCCGCCAAAAAGTGCGAAAGACTAGTCCGAGCGTGCGAAAACAATGATCCCGGCGTGAGCATCGTCGCTTTTCGCTCCCCGAAAAGCCGGGCCTTCCTCCCACGGGTGGCCGGCCTCACGGGTGGGAAGCCAGACTTTTCGCGGAGCGAAAAGCGACGATGCTCCGCCGCAACCGCCCTTCCGCGTGTCACGCCATTTCTTCCGGACGCTCTTAATACCCCGGCCCGGCCGTTGGGTTTCAGTTATTCCGGCGGCGGTACGAGTGACTTCGCCCACGCCGTGGCAAATGCCCTTGCCGACCCGGCGCGCCCGGTCACTGTCCGGCCACTTGGCCTCGATGCGGGACCGGGCGTATCGGCCCGCGAATTGCGGCAACACAAACGGCAAGGCAGCCAGCACGACCAAGCCGAAGACGGCCATCGACAGCCCGAACATCACCCGCTCGATGAGCCGCCGCATCACTTCATCAATTGCCCGCCCACCCACACGCCCTTGATCGCCAAGTCCTTGTCCATCCAGACGAGGTCCGCGAACTTGCCGACTTCGATGCTCCCCACTTGCCCCTCGACGCCGGCAATCCGGGCGGGCGTGAGCGTCGCCATGCGCACGGCGTCCGTGAACGGGATGCCGGCCGCGACGAGGGTGCGCAGGCCGTGGGCGATGGGGGTGACGCTGCTGGCGAGGGCCTTGCCGTCGGGCGTGATGCCGACGCCGTCGCGCTTCCACACGATCGCGTCGCTGTCCGGCGGGCCGAAGACGTATTGGCCGTCCGGCATGTCCATGCCGCGCATCGCATCGCTGACGATGGCCAAACGGTCCGGCCCCTTGATCTTGTGGGCCAGCTTCATCAGCGACGGGGCGAGGTGCTTGCCGTCGCAGATGATCTCGGTCGTCAACTCGTCGAAGAACAGCGTCGCTTCCATCACGCCGGCGCGCATTGGGTAGGTCTGTGTCTGCCGTAAGCGCGCCCGGTCGGACATGGCGCAGAACAGATGGTCGATGTGCCGGACGCCCCAGCGGACGGCCTCTTCCATCTGCTCAAACGTCGCGTGGGAGTGCCCGGCGTTGCAGCGCACGCCAGCTTTTAAGCACGCCGTCACGAATTCCTCAGCCCCGTCGAGTTCCGGGGCGACGGTCGCCGTTCGCAGGTACTTGGCGAAGCCGAGGTACGCGGAGTAGTCGTCGAACGTCGGCGGGCGCACGTCGGCGGCCGGGTGACAGCCGCGGGCTTCCTTGGCGAAGTACGGCCCGTACAGGTGCGCGCCCAGCACGCGGGCGCCGACCGGCGGGGCGTCTTGGAACGCCTTCACCTGCCCGAAGAAGGCCATGTGCCGGGCGTGGTTCGCCACGGTCGTCGTCGGCGTGCAACTCGTGGTGCCGTGCCGGGCGTGGTGCGTCAGCACGGTGCGGAAGGCGTCGGCGGTGCCGTCCATGAAGTCGGCCCCGCCGGCCCCGTGGACGTGCAGGTCGACGAAGCCGGGGAGGAGGTAGCCCATTTCGAGATCGATGGGTTCGGCCCCGGCGGGCGGCTCCAAGCCGAAGTGGCCGACGGCCGCGATGCGGTCCCCTTCGACGATCACGTCCCCGATGGGGAACTCGTCGTCGGGCGTGAGGATGGAGCCGTTGGTGAAGACGAGTTTTTTTTGCATGTCTGCCATCAATCAAAACCCCGTTTAGCCGCGACGCGACGCTTCGGAGTGGAGCGCGGGGCGCCAACAAACAATCGCTTCCCCGTTTGGGCTGGCGGTTTGATGCGTCTCGGCCCGCGCTCCACTCCGAAGCGTCGCGTCGCGGCTAAACAAAGGCAACGTCAATACGCCCGTG
>JAYTTY010000264.1:0-1891 GCA_043744795.1 Zavarzinella sp.
CTGACGCCGCTCGGCTCACCTCTTCGTCGTCACCCCGACTGCACCGGCACATAAATCAACTCCGGCACCTTGCGCCGCGTGATCGCCAACGCAACCTCCATGCGGAGGGCCGAAGCCGACTCCGCGAGTTGGTCGGTCACGCGGCTCAGGGCCACGTCGGGCGGGACGGCGACTTTCACCACCATGCGGTTGCCGCCGGGCAGCGGCTCGACGTCGGCGACGGCGCACAGCACCAGCACGTCGTCGGGCCGGTCGGAGACGGACCCGAGGACCCAGTTCAGGGCGTCCTTCACTTGGGCGCCGAGTTGCATGGCCTTGCGGTCGGGCCGCGGGGTGAACGGCGGCACGCCGGAGAGGCTTTGGGGTCGGCGTTGGGGGTTTCGGCGGGACATGGGCCACCTCGTGAGTTAGGGGTGGAGAGGCGTGCGGCGGGCGCACTTGAAACATGGTAGCCGGCCCGCCCGAACGGTTCGCCGGGAACACGGCCGATTTTGCGGGATTGTCCGCGGGCCACCGCCGCAGAATTAGAGCCCCGCCGCGGGAAAAAGGTTCATTGCCGGCCGGGCGGTTGTCAATCCCTACAATTTGTCGGGTAGATCGATGTACGGTCCCCGTGTCAAGGAAAATCTCCCGATGGCTAAGTCCCGCTTGTTCACCCCCGGCCCGACGCCCGTCCCCGAGGAAACCCTCGCCGAGTTGGCCAAGCCGGTCACGTACCACCGCACGGCCGAACAGAAGGCCATTTTGGGCGAGGTGATTGAAGACCTCAAGTACGTGTACCAGACCAAGGGCGACGTGATCGTGCTGACGAGTTCCGGCACGGGGGGCATGGAGGCGGCCGTCTCCAACACGGTCGCGCCGGGGCAAAAGGCCATCTTGCTCACCGCCGGCCGGTGGGGCGAACGGTGGCGCGGCATCATGAAGGCCCACGGCGTCACCATCGTCGCCGTCGAGGCCCCCTACGGCAAAGCCGTCGAGCCGGCCGCCTTGGAACTGGCTCTCGCCGCCAACCCGGACACGGTGGCCGTCTTCTCCACCCTCAGCGAAACATCGACGGGCGTGGGCCACGACATCGCCGCCTACGGCAAGCTCGTCGCCAAGACGCCGGCCCTGCTGGCCGTGGACGCGATCAGCGGCCTCGGGGCGATGGAGTACCGCGGGGACGAGTGGGGCGTGGACGTCTGCGTCTCCGGCTCGCAAAAGGCGCTGATGCTGCCGCCGGGCTTGGCTTACGTATCCGTCAGCCCGAAGGCATGGAAGGTGATCGAGGGGAACAAGGAGTCGAAGACGTTCTACTTCGACCTCAAGCGCTACAAGGCGAAACTGGCCGAGAACGACACGCCGTTCACCCCGGCCAACACGCTCATTAAGGCCCAGCGCGTCAGCCTGAAGCGGATCCGGGCCGAGGGCATCGAAAATCTGTGGGCGCGCCACGATAAAGCCGCCCGCGCCGCCCGCGCCGCCGTCGAGGCGATGGGCCTGAAACTCTTCGCCGAGCGGCCCAACAGCGGCCTCACCGTCGTCACCGTCCCCGCCGGCATCGACGGCAACGACCTGCTCAAGAATCTCGAAAAGAAGTACGGCTACAAGCTGGCCAACGGCCAGGACGACATGAAGGGCAAAATCTGGCGAATCTCCCACATGGGCTATGTAGACGCCTTCGATGTGATCGGCGCCCTCGCCGCCTTGGAGTTGGCCCTGCTGGAAGCCGGCTACAAGATGGAACCGGGCGTCGGCGTGGCGGCGGCTCAAAAGGTATTGGCGGGGAAGTAACTCATCCTTACAAACATGAAATAACGACGGGGCTGAAGGCCGCAGAGTCCCTTGGCCCTAGATGTGCCCGACCGAATCCCGCTGCCATTGTGGTATTCGATTGCCCAGATTCACGCGG
>JAYTTY010000265.1:0-7235 GCA_043744795.1 Zavarzinella sp.
GGCGTTGTTCAAGAGCGAGAAGGGACAATGGGAAGCCTGTTGGGCCAATGCGATGTGACCAAACGGGCCGGTTGTCACCAACTTAAAAGACGCTCACCCGAGCGCTTCGTTCGCGTTTGGTAGTTCTTTCAAACTCGCCTTGCGGCCACCTCCCCGCATCGGGTATGGGCCGGTCGTTGCGCCATTTCGCGAAGGGGCCGGGCAGCGTGTTACGGTACGGGCGATCACTGGGGAGTCTGCTGCTCGCGGGGGGCGTTTGCACCCTGCTGGCCGGGTGTCTCTCCGGGAACCCGACGTACTTCCCGTACTTGTTCCCCGGCGGCGGGGCCGGGCGCAGCCACGCCAAGCCCCTCGGCAACGGCTACTTCGCGGACTTCGACCCGCACTCCAAACGCTTGGAAGTCCGCCCGGAGCAGACGACCGTCCCGCTCCGCGGCACCCAAGTCGTGATCGCCACCGTCTACGACGAGAACGGCCAGCCGCGCCGGGCCAGGCGCGTCGAATGGATGATCGAGGGGCCGGGGACCATCGTGGAGGTCGACGAGAGCGGCTACCTGTCCGACCGCGGCCTGAAAGTCGACAACAAGTACGGCTACTCCTACACGGATTACCGCGAACACACGATTACCCGCGGCAACCGCGACCCGGACGACGACTTCGAGATCGGCCCCGGCCAGACGTACTGCATCATCACGTCGGCCGTGCCGGGCGAGACCAACGTGATCGCCTACGCCCCCGGCATCGCCGATTGGGAGGGGAACAAGAAGTTCGTGAAGTTGAACTTCATCGACGCCCGCCTGCAATTCCCGGCCCCCGTCTCGGCCCGCGCCGGCGGGGAACACGTTTTTAGCACGAAGATCAACCGCGTGGCCGACACCGACCCGAAAGCCTTCCGTATTCGCTACCGGATCATCGACGGCCCGCCCGCCGCCTTGACCACCACGAGCGGCGGGCCGGTCGAGAGCGTCACCGAATCGACGGCCGCCCCGAGTGCGGACGGCACCGCCAAAGTTCGCATCAACCAGCCAACCGCCGCGGTGGGCACGAATCGCGTCGCCATCGAAGTCATCAAGGCCGACCCGGCCGACCCGGCGAAGTTCACCGTCGTCTCCCGCACCGAGACCAAGATCACATGGCAGTCCCCCGAAGTGGGCGTGACGGTCGATGCCGGCAAGGTCGCCCCGGTGAACCAGGACTTTCTGGTGACGTATGCCGTCGCCAGCAAAGGCGGCGTGGACACGCAAGACATCACCCTCAACGCGACCGTGCCCGCCGGGATGCAGTTGATGAAAACCGAGCCGCGGGCGACCGTGGACGGCGACACGCTCATCTGGACACTGCCCGGCTTGGCGGCCGGCCGTCAACAAACGGTACAAGCCACCTACCGGCCGACGCGACTCGGCAACGCCACCGTGACCGCCGACGTGCGGACGCTGGACGGCCTCACCGCCCGCGGCAGCAACGTCGTCCAAGTGGCCGAGGGCAAGTTGAGCCTAGCCCTCGAAGGCCCAACGTCGGGCGTCGTCGGCGAAGTCTTGCCGTTCAAGATGGTCGTGACGAACACCGGCACCGGGCCGCTGGAAAAAGTGATGGTCCGCGGCCGAGTCGAAGAGGGCTTGGAGACCGGCCCCAGTTCGGACGTAATCAACGAGGCCATCGACTATCTGGACGCCGGGGCCTCCCGGACGATTCAGATGCCGGTGACGGCCAAGCGCGGCGGGACGTTCCAGATTCAGGCCGGGGCCATCGCGGACGGCAACCTGCGGGCCGCCCCGCGGACGGCGAACGTGACCATCCAGGAAGCCCTGCTCTCCGTGACCGCCCACGGGCTGAACCGGGCCTACGTCGGCCAAGACGTGTCGTGGGAACTCGTCGTCCGCAATCAGGGGGACGTCGCGATGGGCAGCGTGACCGTGAAGGCCACGCTGCCGCCAGAAATCTCCTTCGTGAGCGCGACTGACAAAGGCCAAGGCGTGGGCAAAGACACCGTTTGGAAAATCGGCGGACTCGCGGCCCGACAGGAGCGCAAGCTGACGATTACTGGGCGATGCGAGAAGCGGATCGAAAAGGCGACGTTGATTGCCACCGTGAGCGGGGAGCCGACGGCCGCCAAGGACGGGACGGTTCGCCCGGTCTCCCTGGTGAAGCCGATCACCGGGGCCAAGCCGGCCGAGGCCAGCGTGCAAATCCTCGGCGTGCCCGCGATCCAAGTGAACATCCGCGAGTCGGCCGACCCAGTCAACGTGGGGCAGACGACGGTTTACACGGTGAAGGTGAAGAACGCCGGCACGCAAGAGGCCAACAAAGTGGACATCTTTATCGACGTGCCCGAGCAGTTGCGGGCCGTGCGGGCCAGCGGGGCCGGGGCGAAGGGCAAGATCGACGGCCGACAAGTCCGCTTCCCGGTGATTCAGACGCTGGCGCCGGGGGCCGAGGCGGTTTTCACCGTCGAGACGGAGGGCCAAACGCCGGGGAACGCCCGCTTCCAAGTGGAAGTCGTCAGTTCCAGTCTCCGGCAGCCCGTGCGGGCCGAAGAGCCGACCCGCGTGCTGGGCCGGGAGTCCAAACCCTACAATCGTTGAAGCGGCTTGTCGGGGATACCGATAAGTTCATCGTACAATGCGGATTCGTCTCCCCTCGCCGGGGCACATTCCCTATTTTAACATCAGTGGGTCCGTACTTACCCAAACCGCTGGATCAGTGCAAGACATGACGCACGAGAACGGGAAACCCTTCACCGCCGCCCCCGAATTGCCGAGGGAACTCGAACGGGAGACGTACCTCCTGTTCCGCGAGTTCTTCGACAAGGCGGAGAAGAAACGCCGTTGGAACATCAACGAAGACATCCCGTGGGCCGAGTGCAACCGGAACCTGAACCCGGTGATCGCGGACGTGATCGAGACGTTTACTGCCGTGGAACTCTACCTGCCTGACTACACCTCGAAAATCCTGCCTCTGGTCCGCAAGAGCAAGGGCCGGGCGTGGTTCTACGCCAACTGGGGCTACGAAGAGTCCAAGCACTCGCTCGCCTTGGGCGACTGGCTGGTGAAGTCCGGCCACCGCACCGAAGAGTACATGGCAGACCTCGAAGAGAAGGTCTTCGCCCGCGAGTGGAACCTGCCGCAGGACAATCAACTCGGCATGATCGCCTACGCGATGGTCCAGGAACAGGCCACGTTCCTGAACTACAAGAAGCTCAAGGAGCGCGTCGAGGAGATGGGGCGCGACCCGGCCCTCGAACAACTGCTCAGTTTCGTCTCCGTCGACGAAAAGTCGCACTTCGGCTTCTTCCGCGACTGCCTGCGGATTTACATGAAGCACGACCGCGACGAGGTGATCGTGCAACTGCGGCGCGTGATGAACACGTTCGCCATGCCCGTCGTCCACGACCTGTTGGACGACAGCGCCCGCCGCATCGCCGAGATCCAGAGCTTGGACCTGTTCGACTCCCACATCTACTTCCGCGAAGTGTACCTCCCCGTGATCCGCGACCTGGGCATTAGCCGGGAGGAAATGCGGACGACGATGCGGGAAAAGAAGTCGTTGCGGTACCCGTGACGTCGGCAAAGCCAAAGCATTTTTAGCCACAGATCGAACACGGATCAAACACGGATCAAGGCATAAGAACTTCACCACAGAGGACACAGAGAGCACAGAGGAAAACCGAGACAGGGGAAAGGCATAATGAAAATGTCTTCTCTCTTTTCGGGTTTTTCTCTGTGCTCTCTGTGTCCTCTGTGGTGAAGTTCTTCTCTTCACTGCTGTTGGGTTTCGCCCGTCTCCTAAACTGATGGCATCTGTTTCCAACTGGGAAGATGCCATCATGACCCCGCTCGAATCGCTCGTCCACGCCGGCACCAAGCTCTGGCTCGACTCCGTGGACCCGGACGAGGTTCAGAAGAACCTTAAGTTCGGGGCCACCGGCGCCACGTCCAACCCGATCATCGTCTCCGACCTCATCCAAACTGGCCGCTTCGACAAGTCGTTGGCCGAGTACGTCGCCGACGGCCTGACGGACGAGGACATCGCCTGGCGACTCACCGACGACTTGGTGACGGCCGCCCAAGCCGCCTTCCGGCCGGCGTGGAACCACACGATGGGCGACGACGGCTGGGTGAGCTTCGAACTCGACCCCCTCATCGAAGACCCGGCCGTGAACCTGCCGGCCGCCGAGCGGGCCGAGCGGTACGTGGAATTGGCCCAAAAGTGGGGCGTCGGCCAAGCGAATCGCATGATTAAGGTGCCGGCCACGGAGGGGGGCCTGCTCGCCCTCGAAGACGTCGTGGCGGCCGGGTTGACCGTCAACGTCACCCTGATCTTCAGCGAACGGCAATACATCGCGGCCCGCGAGGCCTGTTGGCGCGGCGCTCAACGCCGGCCCACCTTGGTCACGTTCAAGTCCGTCTACAGCATCTTCGTGAGCCGATTGGACGTGTACACCGAGAAGGCCGTGCCCAGCCTCTCCGCCGCGGCCCAAGGCCAAGTCGGGATTGTGAACGCCAAGCACCTCTGGAAGATGAATCAAGAGTTCTGGGCCGACAAGAAGCTGCCGCTCAAGCAGGAGATCATCTTCGCCAGCACCGGGACGAAGAAGAAGGAAGACCCGGCTTGGAAGTACGTCGCCGCCTTCGCCGGGTCCGACATCCAGACCAACCCGCCGAAGACCAACGCGGACGTGGCCGCCAGCGGCCAGACGTTCACGCGGCAAGTAGACCAGACGCCGCCGGAAGCCGTCGTGACGGAGATCACCGAGAAGGTGGACATGCACAAGTTGGAAGAGACGCTGATGAAGGAAGGCATCGCCAAATTCGCCGACCCGCAAAAGGCCCTGCTGGCCCTGATCGCCAAGAAGCGGGCCGAAGCCAAGAAATAAAACTTTTTAACCGCCAAGTCGCCAAGACGCCAAGACGCCAAGACGCCAAGAAGACAGAATCACGTATTGTCTTCTTGGCGTCTTGGCGACTTGGCGGTTAAAAATGTTCTTATTTGCCGCGAGTCATCTCCAACGTCGCCCAGAGGGACGGGTCTTCCCAGTACGGGAAGTCGCTGGTCACGCCGGGGGTTTGCTCGCCGAGTTCGAAGTCCATGACGGCGTAGAACATGCCCATCCGCGGGTATTGGTCCGGGTCGTAGCCGGCGAGAAGGCCGGCGTTGAAGAAGGCTTCGATGTGGTAGCCCTTCTTCGTCCGTTCGCAGTGGAACGGGATGTCGGCCACGGTGGCCAGCGGGGCGTCCTGCAAGGCCCGGTTGATCTTGGTCTGCACGACGCACGGCTCATCCTTCCCCTTGCCGCCGCCGGCCGCGAGCAAGTGGAACTGGTGACACGTCCGCGTCGCCCGGTGGCCGGTGCGGTCCGCGCGCGTGTCGAGCCAGAGCGTGAGGCCGTCGGTGACTCGGGGGCGGTCACTGTCGCCGATGGGGTGGTTTTCCTTGCCCGTCACGGTCGCGCTGACCGCGATGCCCAGTTCGTTCCACGCCAATCGCACGTCGGCGAAGACTTTCAAGTCGTCGATGTCGGACTGCGGGTCGATGCGTCCGGCGGCGGGGAGTTCCGGCAAGCCGTCGTCGTCGCCCGGCAGGCTTTTCATGTACGGGATGGCGTACAGCGTGCGGGTGAGGAAGCGGTAGGGGACGATGGCCATGAGGGGAGAAATCCTTTCCGACAACTCGTACCAATCCCAATTCCGGGGTTCGGGATCGCATTCCCGGGGTTCGCAAAGCCTCACCCGCGGGCTACACTCCGGCGCCCTTCCAGGGCTGAAAACCAAACACGAGGTTTTAGCCCCGGATGGGGCGACGGACTGTAGCCCGCGGGTGAGGCGCGGCGAACCCCGGGATGACGACGAGAACGCCGGGATGATTCGGACGATCACCCAACGCCGGTCAATCCCCCGCCGGGGCCGGGCTGGCCTTCGGCGGGTTCAACAAACTCCGCTCCAGCACCTCGCGGGCCTTGTCGAACTCGGGCTGCCACGTCACTTCGGGGGCCATGTTGGCCATGCAGTCCCGCAGTTTTTCCAGCGTGTTCTTGGCCATGTGCGGGCACTTGTTGCACGCGCAACTGACGCCCGGCACGGGGTGGTAGCGGTGCCGGGGGTGCTTCGATTGGAGCTGCCACATCATGTTGGCCTCGGTGGCGACGAGGAAGTCCGTGTCTTCCGCGAAGCCGCCGACGTGCTTAATCATGTTCTCGGTGCCGCCGATGAAGTCGGCGTGTTCGAGGATGTTGGCCGGGCACTCCGGGTGGGCGATGGTGTTGCCCTTGGGGTAGACGCGCTTCAGCTTCATCAAGTCTTGGATGCTGAAAATTTCGTGCACCATGCACGAGCCGTTCCAGAGGATCATCTGACGGCCCGTCACCTCGCTGAGGTAGCGGCCCAAGTGCTGGTCGGGGACGAAGAGAATTTCGTACTCCGCGGGCACGCGCCGGATGATCTCTTCGGCGTTGCCGGAGGTGACGACCCAATCGGAGAGGGCCTTCACGGCGGCCGTGCTGTTGATGTAGGTGACCGTCTGGAACAGGCGGCCGTTGATGCGCAGCATCTCCTGGTACTTGGCCAGCTTGTCGGCCGGGCAGGAGTCGGACAGGCTGCACCCGGCGTCGAGGTCCGGGAGCAGGACCGTCTTCGCCGGGTTGAGCATCTTGGCCGTCTCGGCCATGAAGTGGACGCCGCAGAAGACGATCACGGGGGACGACACCGTGGTCGCCTCGCGGGCCAGCTTCAGACTGTCGCCGGTGATGTCGGCCAGTTCCTGAATCTCGCCCTCTTGGTAGTAGTGGGCGAGGATCGTGGCCCCGATCTTCTTCTTGAGGGCTTTGATCTCCGCGACCACGTCGTCGGCGACGGCGGCAACCATCGGCGGCCTACTTTCTGTTCAAAATTGAAACCTGAAAACCGTTTCACGCAAAGACGCGAAGGAGCAAAGATCGCAAAGGAATACAAGAAAGATGACTTTCTTCCCGAAGGGGTTCGCTGTTCTTTTCGTCGGCTCTTTGCGAGCTTTGCTCCATTGCAAACGTTGCGTCAAACTCTGCTCTTCGCGCGTCGCCCACACTGGCGGCCTTCGTTCCAACGCCGCGGTCATTGTTGAGAGTGGAGTTCTCGTGGGTGTCGCGTCCGTGAACGGGTGCCGGCGATTTACCTCACCCCCTACCCCCCTCTCCGAAGCGGAGAGGGGGGACCGGCAAGGACCGTAGGGCGAGCGTCTCGCTTGCCCGTGGTTCGGGCAAGCGA
>JAYTTY010000266.1:0-26981 GCA_043744795.1 Zavarzinella sp.
CTTCGGGGGGATCATGCCGGGAAGCCGGAAAAGCGCAAGGCCAAAATCAGCCGGGGAAATGCCTGTTCAGAACCTGCCACCGGGCGGTTTAGTTCAACAGGCAATGGATGGGAAACCAGTCTGGCTGGATGTGCCGGGTAAATCTGTCGCACGGGGTTACAAGTCCAAAATAGACGGGTCGATCCAGAGTTACGCCGTGTGGTATCCGGCTAATTATGGCAAAGAACCGAAAAAGAAGTGGCGAATCGACCTCATGCTGCACGGCCGAGACGCGTCGTTGACGGAAGTGAAGTTTTTGACCGGGCACGCCAGCCGGGCAACGCCGGCCGATCAAGATTACATTCAAATCGACATTTATGGCCGCGGCAATAACGCCTACCGCTGGGCTGGCGAGAGGGACGTATACGAAGCCTTAGACGACTTCTGGATGACGGAATGGGCGGTCGGCCGCAAGAATGAGCCGGATCTCGGCCGCATCGTTCTGAAGGGGTTTTCGATGGGGGGGGCCGGGACATGGCACCTCGGGCTTCGGCGGCCGTATCACTTTATCGCCATTCAGCCGGGGGCGGGCTTTACGACCACGCACGGGTATGTAAGCGGTATGCCCGCCTCACTACCGTCCCCTCAGGAAGAACTTCTGACCATCTACGATGCCGTCAACTACGCTCGGAACGCGGCCATGGTCCCGATCGTGGCCTACAGTGGCGAACGAGACAAACAGCGTGAAGCCGCCGTAAACATCGAGAAACGGTTGAAGGAACTTGGTCTGGCTGACCGAATGACGCACGTTATCGGCACAGGCCTTGAACACAACTTCCCGCCAGAATGGCGAAAGCCGGTCGATGCGAAACTGCGTGAACTCGCGGCGGTGCCAAAGCCGATGACGCCGGATAAGGTTGACTTTACGACCTTTACGACCCGGTCATCGTTGGGTGGGTGGGCTGAAATCGAAGGGATGGGCCGCCACTATGCCGCAGCCCATGTGACTGGAGAATGGACCAACCAATCGCTCACAGTCACAACGGCCAATGTCCGCCGTCTTAAGATTTGGCGCTTCCCAAAATCCGAGCGTGAATATCCCGCCACACTGACCATCGACGGCCAGAAAGTGCCTTGCGCCAAAAATGACGAGAATGCGATTTATTGGCGGTGTTTCGCTTTGGAAAACCGCCAGTGGCGATTGTTAACGGAGAAGGATGAAGCTGACTTCGAAAAATCGGTCGAGAAGCGTCCGTTGTTGCAAGGCCCAATCGACGACGCCTTTACTCGCTCATTCATCTGTGTCGTCGGTACTGGCATTCCGTCCAACCCGACGATACATGTGGCGGCCGTCGCACAACTGGACCGATTCATGAAGGAGTGGGATAAGTGGTTCCGAGGGACGTTGCCAGTCATCAAGGACACGGAGGTGGCCAAGTTGAAGGCCGAGCCGAAAAATATGATTCTGTTTGGCGATCCGTCCAGCAATTTGGTCATCGCAGAGTTACTGCCTAAACTGCCGATCAAATGGACCGCCAAAGAACTGGTCGTTAACGGCGTCACCTACCCTGCCGACAGCCATCTGCCGATGATGGTCTTCCCGCATCCGAATCAGCCGAACACATACGTCGTCCTCAACTCCGGGCACACCTTCCACGAAGCCGAGTTCAAGGGGACTAACGCTCAGCTTTACCCGCGCCTCGGTGATTTCGCGGTCGTGAAGCCGACGCCGACGGCGAAGGAACCGGCCGCGTTCGTGGTGATCGACAACGGCCTGTTCGATGAGTTCTGGAAGTTTTCGAGGAAGTGAACAAAAAAGCTCATGCACGGCCGTGCATGGGCTTATTAAGACATCAAGACGCCGACGCCCCGATCACGGCTTGCACCCGGTTACGGGCGTGGTCGGTTTTTTTTTCCGCGCGGTACGCCAGCGCCGCGGCGACGAACGCCCGGAACAGCGGGTGGGCCTTCGTGGGCTTGGACTTGAACTCCGGGTGGCACTGCACGCCGACGAACCACGGGTGGTCGGCCAGTTCCAATACTTCGACGAGACTGCTGTCCGGCGTCGTGCCCGAAATGTGCAGCCCGGCCTGCGTGAACGAGTCGCGGTAGTCGTTGTTCACTTCGTACCGATGGCGATGCCGCTCCCACACGAATTCGGACCCGTAGGCGGCGCGGGCCTTGCTCCCCTCGGCCAGGCGGCATTCGTAAGCCCCGAGGCGCATCGTGCCGCCGACTTGCGTGACCTTCTTCTGCTCGTCCAACAAAGCAACCACGGGGTGCGTGGTCGTCAGGTTGAACTCGGTGGAGTTGGCGTCCTCGAAGCCCATCACGTTGCGGGCGAACTCGATCGCGGCACATTGCAAGCCGAGACAAATACCGAAGAACGGGATCTTCTTCTCGCGGGCGTACTTGATGGCGTCCAGCTTGCCTTGGATGCCGCGCTTGTCGAAGCCGCCGGGCACGAGGAGGGCGTCGATGCCGGCCAGCGCCTTGTCGGCCCCGTCGGCTTCGACCTTCTCGGCCTCGATCTTGCGTATGTTCACCCGGCAGTGGTTGGCGATGCCCGCGTGGACCAGCGACTCGTACACCGACTTGTAGGCGTCGTGGTGCTTCACGTACTTGCCGACGACGGCGACGTTCACGTCCCGCTCGCGGTCCCACACCCGCATCGACTCGATCATGTTTTTCCAGTCGTCCATCACCAGCGGTTGAGCGGTCGTGATGCCCAGCCGCTCGATCACGAGTTCGTCCAGCTTGTTGTTCATCAGGCTGAGGGGGACTTCGTAGATCGTGTACTCCTTGTCCCTCTCCTCGATGACGGCCCGGCGCTCCACGTTGCAAAACTGGGCGATCTTCTCGGCCTCCTCGTTCGGCAATTCGCGCTCAGTCCGGCAGATCAGCACGTCCGGCTGGATGCCGATCTTGCGGAGTTCGCCGACGCTGTGCTGCGTCGGCTTCGTCTTGCACTCGCCGGCGGCCTTCAAGTACGGCACCAGCGTCAGGTGGATGTACATGCAATTTTGCCGGCCCACGTCCAGCGGGAACTGGCGGATGGCCTCGAAGAACGGCATCGCCTCAATGTCGCCGACCGTGCCGCCGATCTCGGTGATGACCACGTCCACGTCCGGCTTGGCCACCTTGCGGATGCACGACTTGATCTCGTCCGTGATGTGCGGGATGACCTGCACTGTCAGGCCCTTGTACTCCCCTTTGCGCTCTTTCGTGATGACCGAGGAGTAAATTTTGCCGGTCGTGAAGTTGCAGTCGCGGTTCAGTGGGGCGTTGGTGAAGCGCTCGTAGTGGCCGAGGTCCAAGTCCGTCTCGGCGCCGTCGTCCAGGACGTACACTTCGCCGTGCTGGAAGGGGCTCATCGTGCCGGGGTCGATATTGATGTACGGGTCCAACTTCTGCAACCGGACTTTCAGCCCCCGGCGCTCCAACAGCAGCCCGATGCAGGCACACGTCAGCCCCTTGCCGAGCGAGCTGACGACGCCGCCGGTCACGAAAATGTACTTAGTCATGAACGGGAGGACTTTCTCAGGGTGGGGGTCGGGAGGCCAAGCGGAGACTTCATCCAGCCTTCACTATACCGGACGAACCGGCCCGTGCCACGGCAGATCGCGTCACGGGGCGTGGCCGGCGGCTTGCCGGCGGCGGTACTCGGCCACAAAACGCTCATAATCCGCGGGGGTGTCCACCCCGTGCCCGGCCGTCGGCACGATTCCGACGCGGATGGTCCAGCCGTTGCCGAGCGCGCGCAGTTGTTCCAATTTTTCCAATTGTTCCAGCGGGTGCGGCGGCAAACCGGCGAATCGCAGGAGGGCGGTACGGCGGTACGCATACAAGCCCAAGTGGTGCAGGAACCGATAGGGCTGGGCGGAAAAGTCCGGCAGAGCGTCGCGGACGTAGGGAATGGGCGCCCGGCTGAAATAGAGCGCCTTCCCGGCAAGGTCGCACACGACTTTGACGGCGTTCGGGTTGTGGTACGTCTCCTCGTTGCGGACCGGCACGGCCAACGTCGCCATCTCGGCCGCCGGGTCGTCCAACATCAGTTGGTTCAATAGTTCCAAGTACGACGGGTTCAGCAGCGGCTCGTCGCCTTGAAGATTGATGACGATTTCGGCCGTCAGCCCGGCTGCCACTTCTGCAATGCGGTCCGTCCCGGACGGGTGGTCCTTGCGCGTCATCACCGCCTGCCCGCCGAAGCCGGCGACGGCGGCCATGATCCGCGTGTCGTCCGTGGCGATGACGACTTGGCTGACGCCGCGGACTTTCAGGGCCTGCTCGTAGACGTGCTGGACAAGGTACTTCCCCGTTTCCTTAAGCAGGGCCTTCGCGGGCAGCCGGGTCGATTCGTACCGGGCCGGGATGACGATGACGGAACTCATGGCGACTTCTTGCCGAGGCGAGTGTGATGTGGAAAAGTGTAAGGTCAACCCGGCGGGACGTGAAGAGCGTCGAGCGCTGCCCGCATGGCCCGCACCGCCGCGGCGTCCGTCGCTCGGAAGCGATGTTCGCCGTCAACGGACGCCGACCCGAAGCGGATCTGCGGCCGGTGTTTCGCTGAACTGTCTTCCCAATCCGTCCGCATCGAGGCGTGAACCTGATTGCAGCCCGTCTGCGAGACGACCGCCGCGACGTTGGCCACGGTGATCCCGCCCGCCGGCAAAACCTCGATCCGACCGGCAACGGAGTCGATGAGCGCTTTGATGAGCGGAATTCCCGCGGGCGTGGCGGGTTGTTGCCCGGATGTCATCACGCGAGCGAACCCAAGGTCGAGGAGTTCTTCCAGCGCGCGGAGCGGGTTCGGCGTGAGATCGAAGGCCCGGTGGAACACGGCCCGGCCGTTGCCGGCAAGTTCGACGAGTTCCAGACACCGCCGGCCGTCAATCGCCCCACTTGGCTTCAGCACGCCGAACGCGACGGCGTCGGCCCCGTGGGCCAGAAACCACTCGGCCTCGCGAATCAGGGTGCGGTATTCCGCCGGCGAATAGTCGAACCCGCCCGGCCGCGGCCGGAGCATGACGGTGAGCGGCAACGGGCTTTCGTCCCGGATCAATTGAAACGCGCCGGGGGACGGCGTCAGCCCGCCCAGCTCCAAGGCCGCGTTGACTTCCAGCCGGTCGGCCCCGCCCCGCTCGGCGGCCAGGGCGTCTTCCAGCGTGGCGACGCAGATTTCCAATTGGACGCGCCTCACGGCTGACCCGCCGGCGCGTCGTCGATGCCGGCCCCGAAGTCGTCGTTCTGGTCGGCGGGCATGTTGGCCGAGTCGAACGTCGTCACCATCGGCACCTCGCTCAATTCGGCCGGGACGACGTGGACCTTCGCGGCCTTCGCCAAGGCGTCGTCCGTCTGGGCCTTCTTGATCGTCTCCTCGGTGCTGGTCGGGTCCACGTTGCGGCAGGCGTCCGTGAGTCGAACCGCCAAGTCCCGCAGGAAGCCGAGCCACTCTTCCGAGGTCGTGCCCGGCGGCGTGGACTGGGCGAATTCGTCGCACAGCAAAATGAGCCGCAGGAGGTGGCGGAAGATAATGCCTTCCTGCTTGGTCATGTCCTTGGTGCGGACGTACAAGTTAAAGTTGCCGTTGAAGTCCCGCAGTAGTTCTCCGGCCGCCCACGCGGAGAAGACTTCGAGGTCGGTTGTCTCCGGGCGTTGCAGCTCAAAGTACATCTTCAACTTCTCGGCGAACCACGGCTCCGGCGGCGGCCGTTCGTCCCACGGGACGAACCCCCCGTCGTCGTCGTCGTCCTCGCCCGGCGCCGGCAGCGCGGCCAGAAGCCCGGCTTGCTCCAGCGCGACGCGGACTTTTTCAGTCTCCAACGGGCCGGGGGCGACCCCCTTAGGCCGCACGAACTTCAACAGGGGGCGGGGCATCTCCAAGACGCTCTCGAAAGCTTGCACCCGCTCCTCCCAGCTCGCCTTGCCGAGCGTCTCCATCAGGAAGGCTCCGTAGAGCGGGTGGACGCTTCGGAAGGCCATCATCAGGTCCAGTTTCGGCGTCGGCACGGCGCGCTCGGCCTTGTAGTCCTCGGCGTACTTCCCGGCCTCGTCTTTCACCGGCGTCGGTTCCAGCGTGACGAAGCCGGCTTCATGCAGGGTGAGCAGCATCCGCTCCATCTGTTTTTCGCCGGCGAGGATGCGCGGGGCGTCCAGGAGCCGCTTACGGATCACGCCGCGGATGCGGGAGACTTCCGGCGAGATTTGCAGCAAGTAGCCGAGCAACCGCCACGGCAGCGGGCCTTTGCTGTACAACCGGCCCGGCGGGGCAGTCTTCAGCTTCTCGAAGCTGGCCTCGTTCCAGTATTGCCGGTGCGAGTTGCGGTCGGGCTTCTTGCGCTTCAGCTCCTTCCGCTTCTTCATCAGCCCGGGGTCTTTGGTGTCCTCGGGGATCTGCTCGAATTGTTTCTTCCAGCGGAGAATGCGCACGTCGTCTTCGTGGGCCAAGGCGAACACGAAGCCCTGCGTGTCGAATTGCGGCCGGCCCGCCCGCCCGAAGATCTGGTGCGCCGAGCTGGCTTCGATCAACTTTTCTTTGCCGAACGGTCCCTTCATCAGGCTGGTCATGACGACGGTGCGCGCGGGCAGGTTGATCCCGGCGGCCAACGTCTCCGTGCAGACGGCGACACTGAGCAATTTTTGCTGGAACAGGTCTTCGACCGCCCGCCGGTAGAACGGCAGAAGCCCGGCGTGGTGGACGCCGACGCCGCGCCGCAAGATTTGCTTCAGCTTCGGGCCGACGCCGTTGGGCCAGTGGTACTTGTCCACTTCCGCGTTCAGCCGGGCCTTGTTCTCGGAAGGCAGGACATGAAGCCCTTTTAGCATCTCGGCGGTGGACCAGCACTCGTCGCGGTTGAAGCAGAACACCAGCGCCGGCGTCTTGCGGACGGCTTCCACGCCTTCGGCGCAGTCGACCAGAAACTCACCGAGCAGTTGGTCCGGGACGTACTGGTACGTCAGAGGGATTTTTCGGTCGGTGCTCTCAACAAGTTCGACCGTGCGCTGGTGCGAGAACTTCAGCCAATTGACGAACTCCGCCGAGTTGCCCACGGTCGCGGAGAGGAGCATCAGCCGGACGTTCTTGGGCAACAGGGCCAGCGACAGCTCCCAGACGATGCCGCGCTCCACGTCCGCGAAGCTGTGGAACTCGTCCATCACGACGGACGCGACGTTGGAGAAATCGACGCCGTCGGGCTGCAGCAGGCGGTTCAGCAGAATCTCGGCGACGACGATCAGAACCTTGGCGTCCGGGTTGACCTTGCGGTTGCCTGTGATGAGGCCGATGTCGTCCTTGGAGAACCCCCACCGCTCGGCGGCGGCCTGCATCTCCTGGAACTTCTGCTCCGTGAGGGCGATCAGCGGCGTCGTGTAGTAGGCGACCTTCCGCGTGTGCAGCGCCTCGAAGAGGGCCGCCTGGGCGATCAGCGTTTTGCCCGTCCCGGTCGGGGCGCACACCAGCACCCCCTCGTCCCCGGTGAACCACGCCAACAGGGCTTCTTCCTGAACCGGGTACGGCGGGTACGGGAGTTGGTCGAAGAATTGCGTGGCGAGTTCGTCGCGCGTCGGGGCGGGCATGCCGGGCGTCCTCACTGGCTGACGGCGCGCAGGGCCGCGGAGTCGGGCACGCCGAGGTTCATGTAGATTTGCCGGGTCGCGTCCGACTTGTTCAGCGTGTAGAAATGGATGCCGCGCACCTGATGGTCCAACAGCCGGCGGCACTGTTCGGTCGCCCAGTGCAAACCCACTTTGGCCACCGACTCGTCGTCTTGGCACCGGGCCACCGACCGCAGCAGCCCGGCCGGCACGCGCGCGCCGAGCGCCAGTTCGGCCATGCGGACCATGCCGTGGCGGGACGTGATCGGCATGATGCCGGCGATGATCGGCACCTTGATGCCGGCGATGTCGCACCGCTCGCGGAAGTCGTAGAAGTCGCGGTTCTCGAAGAACAACTGCGTGCAAATGTAGTCGGCCCCGGCGTCCACCTTGGCCTTCAGGTAGTCCATTTCCAACATGCGGTTGGGCGTCCCCGGGTGCCCCTCGGGGAAGCCGGCGACGCCGACGCCAAAGCCCTTGGCGTGCGGCTTCTTCTCCCGCGACTTGATGAAGCGCACCAACTCGGCGGCGTACCGGAAGGCGTCCGTCGCCCGGTCGTAGTTGGCCAAATTCTTCGGCGGGTCGCCGCCGAGCGCGAGGATGTTCCCCACCCCGCTGTCGGCGTAGCGGTCGAGGATGTGGGCCAGTTCCTCGCGCGTGTGGCAGACGCTGGTGAGGTGCGAGACGGCCGGGATCTTCGTCTCGCGGATGATGCGCACCACCAAGTCGTGCGTGCGCTCCCGCGTCCCGCCGCCGGCCCCGTAGGTGACGGAGACGAACGACGGCTTCAGCTCCTGCATCCGGGCGATGGTCAGGAACAACTCCGCGGACGCCTCGTCCGTCTTCGGCGGGAAATACTCGAAGCTGAAGGTCGTCGCGTGCTCCGCGAAGATTTCACTGATGTGCATGGATCGCCACTGGGGCCAACGTCGGGTGATGCCGTCAATTTACGGATTGGCGGCCGGAATGGCGTCCTTTCCCGGGCGCCGCAGGAACAGCACATACACCAGCCCGCCGACCGCGATGAAGCCGACGCCGGTGAGCGCCTCGGCCCGCTGCGTCGTGAACATGTTCACCAGCACCGCCGCCAACGCCAGCACATAAACAATCGGCAAGACTGGGTAGAAGGGACAGCGGTACGCCAACTTTACCGTGTCCTTCGGGAAGCGGCGGCGGAATACGAAAATCGACGCGACGGCAATCGTCTCGAAGCTGATCGCCCCGAACATGGCGAAGTCGGTGATGATGTCGAACGGGTCTTTGCCGGGGGGCAGGTTCAAATCGACGCTGATGCCGAGGCAGTCGATGGCGGGGATCGTCACCTGCAACATTAAGGCCACGACCGACACTTGAATGACGCACCACGCCGTCAGGATCAACTCGGCCCGGGCAGGCGTTTGGTAGCGCGGGTGCAAGCCGGAGAGCCATTTCGGGGCCAAGCGGTCTTCCCCCATGGCGAACAGCAACCGCGGCCCCACCAGAATGTTCCCGTTCAGCGCGCCGAAGACGGACACCATGATCGCGCCCGACGCCAGCACCAACCCGATCGGCCCGAGCAGCCGGAAGCTGTACTCCCCCGCCACCGGCCGCTTCAATGCGGCAATGTCCTGGATTGAGATGATTTGGTGGTAGCCGATGTTGACGGACAGGTAGAGCAAAATCAGGATCAGTACGCCGCAAATCACCGCCAGCGGGATGTTCCGTTGCGGGTTCCGCACCTCCCCGGCAATCGGGGCGATGTTCATCCAGCCGTTGTACGCCCAGAACACGCCCACCAGTGCGCCCAAGAAACCGGAGAGGGTAATGGCTTTCGCCGGCGCATCCGCGATGACGATGGTCTCCATCGGCGCGGGCGTTCGCCCCGCCAACGCCACCAAGTACGGCAACAACGCCAACCCGATGAGCGACGCCACTTTCACCGCCGTGACGGCCACTTGAAGTCCGCCACCCCATTTCGTGCCGCGGGCGTTGATGAGACCCAAGAGGATGATGACCCCCGCCGTGATCGCTGATCTGCCGAGCGGGCCGATAATCTCGCTGTGTGCATCGGCCAGCGCGACCTGCCGCAAAATGTCGTGCAGCGATTCCGTGAAAATGGTCGCCAGGGCGGCGATGGACGCGCTGCGAATAATCCAAAACTCGACCCAGCCCCAGAGGAAGCCGGCCCACCGGCCGTAAGCGTCCCGCAAGATGGCGTAATTCCCGCCCGCCTTGGGGACGATGACGGCGACCTCCGCAAGAGTCAACGCCCCGAGCAAGGTGAGTACGCCCACGACCACCCATGCCAGCATGGCCAGCGTGAAATCGGGCACGAGGTTGGCAACGGCCGTCGCTTTTTTGAACACGCCGGAGCCGATGACGGTCCCGACGACGACGGCCGTGGCGGTGGTGAAACCCAGGACGCGGGGAAGGCTGTTGGCGGCGCTCATCCGCACACTGTAAACCGGCCGCGCCGCCGACACAACGGCCGTCTCGCCAGTTTCATCCGGCCGGAGTATTCCGTTACGGTCAAGAATCTGTTAAAACAGATCAAGGGCAGCCAGAGCGGGAGGGCGGGATGGGCATCGCCGACCGGGATTATTACCGAGAGGACGGGCGGTGGCACAACCCGTTCGCCCGCGCCCAAGTGACGGTGTTCTTGGCCATCACTTACGTCGTCTTGTTTGTCGCCCAACTTGCCACGCAGCCGGTGCGCGGCGCCGGCAAGGCCGACATCCAGACGCTCACGACCGCTTTGGAAATGGACGTGGACCGCGTGTCGGACGGCGAAGTCTGGCGGGTAGTGACGTATGCCTTGGTCCACCCGGACCCGGAACACAACGTCTTGGCGGCGCTCTTCACCGTCGTCATTCTGCTGTGGATCGGCCGACAGATCGAAGACCTGTACGGCAACCGGGAATACTTGGCCCAATTCTTCTGCACCTGCCTTCTCGGCGGGCTGGCGTATGCGGCGGCCGGGCTGATTTTCCGGCACGAATTAGGGGCGTTCCGCGGGCCGACGCCCGCGCTGGTGTCGCTGTTCGTCTTATACGTGATGCACTTCCCCGGCCGCACGGTCAACGTCTTCTACGTCCTGCCGGTGCCGATTTGGCTCGTTGGCATCCTCCTCGCGGTCTTACGCGTAACCGCGATGGAACACGACCCCGGCAACGCCGGGTTGATCGCGGCGCACGTGGCGACCGGCTGCTTCGCGTTCGTCTACCACCGCTTCTCGTTGCGGGTGTTGAACTGGCTGCCCACTCCCGGCCGAGGCTCAAGGCGGCCGATCCGCTCAAAGAGCAAGTTGCGACTTTTCCAAGAGCAACCGGAACCGCAACCGGAACCGGCCGCCGCCAGTGTGGGCGGCGGGGTGTCCGGCCCGTCCGGCTCGGACGGTGGCGGCTTGGACGAACACTTGGAGGCGAAGTTGGACGAAGTGTTGGAAAAGGTGAACAAACTCGGGAAAGCCAGCCTCACCGAGTCCGAACAGCAAGTGCTGATGCGGGCCAGCGAGATATACAAAAAACGCCGACAATCGACCTGAGGAGCGGACCAAATGCCGATGTACGAATTCGAGTGCGAGGACTGCGGGAAGACCTTTGAAACGCTCGTCCGCCGCGAGGCGGATCTTCCCGCCGTCGCTTGCCCGGCGTGCGCCTGCCGTCGCGTCACGCGGGCGTTGAGTCTACCGTCGGCCAAAGTCAGTTCGGGCAGCCCGATGCCGATGAACTGCGGGGCCGGCCCGCCGTGCGCGAAGCCGTGGTGCCAACGCACCGGCTGACGCCTGCGAAGATCCCGCCTCTTTGCTCGGTCCTCTTCCCCCGGAGACATCACTTGAAACTGCCCCTCGCGGCCGCCCTCGCCGTCGTGGCCGCCGGCCACGGCCTGTTTGCCGCCGACCCGTTGGAACTCCCGCTGCGCACACGCATTCAGCCGTACAAGGGCGCGGACTTGTGGAAGGAAACCGCCCTCACGGAGAAGGTGAATCCGGCCGAGTGTGCCGTGGTCCTCTGCGACATTTGGGACAAGCACTGGTGCGAAAGCGCGACGAAGCGCTGTGGGGAATTAGCCCCGGTGGCAGAAGCCGTGGCGAAGAAGTGCCGGGGGCGGGGCATGTTCATCGTCCACTGCCCGTCGGACACGATGGACTTTTACAAAGACTCCCTGGCCCGCCTGCGGATGAAGGAGTTCTCCAAAGTTGATTTCCCGAAGGCCATCGCCCTGCCCGACCCGCCGCTGCCCATCGACGACAAGGACGGCGGCTGCGACGACGTGCCGGCCCCCAAGATGTTCCGCGCGTGGAAGAGCCAACACCCCGCCATCACCATCGACGCCGCTCGGGACGGCGTGACTGACAACGGGCAAGAAGTGTACAACGCCCTGAAGGCCAAGGGGATTACCACCCTGTTCGTGATGGGTGTCCACACGAACATGTGCGTGCTGCACCGCACGTTCGCCATCAAGCAGATGACGCGGTCGGGGGTGAAGTGTGTGTTGATCCGGGACGTGACGGACGCCATGTACAACCCGGCGAGCAAGCCGAACGTCTCCCACGACGAGGGGACGAGTCTGGTCATCCAGCACATCGAGAAGTTTTGGTGTCCGACGTGCTTAAGCAAGGACTTGTTGAAGTGAGTTCAAAAGCCCGTGGACGGCCGTCCACGGGCTTTCTTGTTTCATGCTCTCTACCGGCTCAACTCTTCCACCTTCTTGTTGCGGTCCTCGGTGACGAGGCTGGACGCGGTGAGTTTCTTCACCACGCGGGCGTCCGTAATTTCGCGGCCGTTGTTGGTGAACTTGAGGACGAGTTGCGCCCCGCTCAAGGTGTAGGTGCCGGGCATCTGTTGCTTCTTGCCGTCCACTTGCACGGTGAGCGTCATTTTTCCGTCGGTTCCGAACTGAATCGTCGTCCCGGGCGGGGCGTGTTCTGACTTTACGACCGTCCACGTCTCGCCCGTCAGCAGGCCCTTGTCTTGGGCGTTGATCGCCGCGCCCGTCAGAAATGCCGCCACGCCTAGCAACCCCATGAAACGCTTCATCGCAGTCCCTCACGCCCAGTCCCGGGCGAATCAATTGGGAAGATGGTAAAGCAGGGGGCCGGTCGGAATCAAGGGGAGTTTGGGAACGATCGCGGCCCGCGGGAATCCGCGGGCCGCAGCGAGCTTATTTTTTCTTCTTGAACGCGGTCTCTTTCTTTTCCTTGTCCACCGTCACGAGTTCGTCGTCCGTCAGCGTCTTGATCGTATCCGTGTCTTCGGGCAGGTCTTTGCCGTTCAAGGAAATCTTGACGGTGAGCTTGTCGCCGTCCACCTTGTATGTGCCCTCGAGGTTGGTTTTTTTGCCGTCCTCTTCGATCATGATGGCCAACTTGCCGTCCTTCAGGAATTCGACGACGGTCCCCTTCGGCACGTCCCCCGTCGTCTTCGTGAGTTCCCACTTGCCGACAATCTTCGCCGCGTCGATCTTCGTTTCAGCCGCTGCGAACCCGGCGAACACGGCCAGCGCCACGACGGACGCCACAAGCTTCTTCATGATTTATCCCTTTGTTTCGGGCCAAAGCGGTGCGCTTGGCCGAGGACGATGTTAGGGAGGCCCCTCGGGACCGGCAAGCATTTCCGTCAGGTTCGCCAGAATCGCCGCCGGCTCGGCCATTGCCCCGATGCCGGTGTCCCCGCACGCGAGTTCCTTGACGACCGGGGGGACGATGCGAAGTCGCCTGCTCCGGGCGTTTAACTGGGCGATCAGGGCGTCGTCTTCCAGGGAGGCAGGGACGTGGGCGGCCCCGAAATCCATGGCGATGCACCGCAAGTGCCGCCGCGTCATCGGGTGTGTCCACATGTGCGTGTTCATGGCCGGGGCCAAGACGACCGGCTTGGCCGGGTCCCACGCCCGCCACACGCAGTTGAGGCAGTTGTCACACAGGCCGTTGGCGAACTTGCCCGCCGTGTTCGCGTCCAGCGGGGCGACCACGAACACATCCGCCCACCGTCGCAGTTCGATGTGCAGGACGGCGTCGCCGCGTTGGTACGTCTTGCCTTCGGCTTGCCCCGGCCATTCGTCCGCATCCGTGACGATGACATCCGGGTTGCGACCCGCGTGGGTAGGGTCAAGTTCGACTGGGTCGAAGAAGTACAGGCCGGCCGTCGTGCTGACGACCTTGACGGCGTGCCCGGCGCCGCGGAACAACGCGACCAATTCCGGCGTCTTGACGGCCGCCACCGACCCCGTCACGCCGAGTAAAACATTTGCCATTTGATGCTGCCCCTCCCGGCAGTTTACCGGGCCGCCGCGGCGTCCGCCACCGGCCGCAGGGTGGCCGACGGCGGGTCGAGGGCCGCGACGTGCCGCGTGAGGGCGTCGGTCGGGTTGGGATAAACTTCCCGCAGTTTCGGGTGCAAGGCTGTCGTCTTCGCCGGCCCGCGGAGTTGCTGCAAATACGCGAGCAGGACGGCGCGGGCCTCCGGGGAGCCGCGGAGCATCAGGTGGACCCACGCCCACGACTCCTGGTACTGCGGCCGGCCCATTTGTTGGACTTGGTCGAGTTTTTCCAGCGCGGCGAGGTCCGGGACGAACCCGTTCTGGCGCAGGGCCTCAACGTGCAGGACGTTCAGGCCGGCCTTTTCCGGCGGGAGTTCGTAGAACTCGGCCAGCCCTTCATCCAGCCACAACGGCACTTCCTTCAACACCCCGTGCAACAGGGCGTGCGTGAGTTCGTGCCGCAGGTCTTGGCGGATGTGGTCCCCCCAAAACGTGAATACCGTGAGGTCGTCCGGCCCGCCCGCCGTCCGCGGCTGGGCGATGAAGAACGCGCGCCGCCGCGGCAGTTCCGGGTAGCGGTGCCGCATGTATTTCTCGTACCGATCTTGGTCGTCAAACAGGTACACTTGCACGACGGTGTTGGACGGCGGCAACTGGAGGTCACGGTACAGTTGGTCCCGAAGGGCGCTCAATTCTTGGAAGAGCGGCGTGTTTTCCTTGAGCGGCGTGTCGCTGTAGAAGACGAACTGCGAGACGCGCTGCGGCGGGCTTTTCCCGGGCAAGACCGGATTCGCGGAAAATTGGCCGGCGGGAATGATGACCGGGTCCGGCTTGCCGAACGAGTTGCAGCCGACGCCCCAACAGGCCGTGACGCTTGCCAGGCACGCCGCGAACAGCGGCGAAAATCGGGATTGTCGGGAGCGGTCAGCCATGAAGCCGTTCCGTGGGGATTCGCCCAAACTCGCCACCTTATAATCCGGCCGGCCGCCATACGCCAGCCCGACTCTCTTCCATCTGTGTCGTCGCGGAACGCGACCGTCTTGAATTTTGCGTCAATGCAGGCCGCGGCCGCCCAGACGACCCTTCTCCAACTTGTCCAAACACTGACGGCTGATGTCTCTCCACCAACTCTTCCATTCCCCCCACTCCTTCGACGCTCCGCCAAGATAGAGTTTTAACCACCGCAGTCTCGTCGTCCGAGTAACGCCGGACATTGCCAGAGAGCTTACGCATAACCGGGCGAGGTCGCGGCGACGGCGATCAGCGGAGACGGTCCGTTTGCGTTTCAGTCCCACCAAGTCGATTAAGAAAATCCGCTGGCCGCTCACGACTACGTTGGATGCTTTCAAATCCCGATGGGACAGGCCGCGCTGGTGCATCAACCGGACGAGGTCGGCGGTTTCCCCAAGAACGGCGCCCCGCGGACCGACAGTGATTTCGGCGAGCGTTTTAGCGGAGGGGAGGTGCTCCATGAGTAAATACCCTTCCCGCGGCAGGCCGAACCGCCGCCGATGTAAAACGGCCAGCGCCCGCGGCGAGGGCAGCATCCGGTTCTCCATGGCGCACGCCCCGACCCACGACCGCATCGCCGGGGACGGCCGGACTAAATTGGCCATCGGCGTGTGCCAGCGTTTAATGTTGAACCGTTTCAGCACGTAAGCCGTGTCGCCGATGTTGACGATGGCCACTGTCGATGTCCGCGAATCCTTGAGCACATTCGTCGATGCCTGGCGAAACAACGCTTCGGGGTCGTTCATCGCCGTGACCGCATTCGTCGGGGCATCCCGGCGGATGTGCCCGCGGAAGTGCGCGAAGTCGTGCCGCCGGAAATCCTTGTTGTCCGTGACGCAGCGCAGGTCACGCGACCGCCAGAGGTTGCGGTTGGATTCCAACGTCTTCCGCTCGATCTCTTCACCCAGGGCGTCCGCCAGACCCGCCAATTTGCGATACGCCCCCCAGAAAGCCGCCCGGTCGCTCGGCGTCGCCCTCAAGGTAAACCAGCGATTCAGCGTCACGAGATTTCGCACCCGCGCCGCCGCCGTCAACGGGCCGCCGGCCGATTCCAAGTCGTGGACGTCGATCAGCCGCCAATCGTCATGCGGGTTGGCCGCGTCCATCAAGATGTTGCCGGGGTGCAAGTCGGCGTGGGCGAACCCCGCCCCATGCAGCTTGGCCAACAATCCGGCCAGCTTAACGGCGATCACGCGCCGCGCCGATTTGGAATGCGACTGAGCGGTGAGAAAATCGCCGAGCGTGACGGCATTGGGAACCGCCAGAGTGACGAGGTGACTCCCGCGCGGCCACAGCCCCGCGACGCGGCCCCACGCGAGCGGCACAATGGTCGAAATGCCCTTGGCGCGCAACTCTTCGAGCCGTCGGAATTCGATCCCGGCCTTCGGCCCCCGCAACACGTCGCGGCCCCACGCCCGCGGGCCATTGAACTTGGCATGCTTCCAAAAGAGGTCCAACGCGCCGTTTTGAACGTGGTACACGGTGCGGTGCGCCCCGGCCTTGACCGCCAGCGCCCGGCCGGCGGACACACTCGCTGTGAGGTTCAATATCTCCGGGGTGAGCACGTCACGGCCAATGGCGCTAAGATGCCAGACGATGCCATTTTGGTGAAAGGTGTCGGTGGGGATCATCACCGCGAACCCACGAGTTCCAGCCACTTGGCCGCCCCGGACTGCACGCTATATCGCCGACGGACGAATTCACGGGCCTTCGCCCCCATGACGCGGCGCAGCGGCGGATTTTCAGCCAAGGTGCGGATGGCCGTTGTCCATTCTTCTGGCGTGTCCGCGAGGAAGCCCGTCTCGCCCGGCACGATCATTTCGGGGTGGACGCCGACGCGGTTGGCGACCACCGGCAGCCCAGCCGCCATCGACTGCAATACTTTCAGCCCGCACTTTCCCCGGCTCCACGGGTCGTCCGGGATCCAACTGACGCCGATGTCGGCGGACGCGAGTTCGGCACGTTCCGTCGCCTCGCGCCACGGAACCTCGACCACGCGCAGGCGCTCGAATTGGGGGAAGCGGTCGCAGATGACTTTCATCGCCAAGTCCGGCAGTTCCCGCCCGAGTTGCTCCCACAGCGGGCGCATCGCCTCAATCCCCTTGAGCGTGCTGGACGACCCGATCCACACGAGTTGAGTGGCCGGCCCGCCGTGGGCGGATGAGGGGTAGTTCTCCACGTCCACACATGTCGGAATGACAACGCGACTCGGCGCGTTCGCCGCCGCGCAGCCCTCGGCGAGGTGGGCATTTCCGGCGACGACCGCATCGACCCGCGACATCAAATAGCGGAAGCGGCCCGCCCGCTTGCGGTCCTCAAACCCTTTGCCGGAGAACGAGTCTCGCAGCCAGACGGCGTCGTCCAAATCGAAAATCAGCCGCTTCGCGTACCGCCGCAGCAGCCACGTTTCCGCCTTCGACGGCAGCCGCCGCTGCAAGATCACCGCGTCGAACTCACGCAACCCGCGAAAGCCCCACATGCGGCGCGCGGGAGTATTGGCGATCGTCACATAGGTGATCGTGTGGCCGTGGGCATTCAGAATGGGTTCAAACGCCCGCAGGCGATACCGGCAGCAAACGTGGTCGGGCGAATCGACGAGGGCCGCCAGCCGCATCAGGGGACTCCCGCCTTCACTTCCGCTTGGTCAACGCCCGGGCCATGTCCCGCTTCGCTTGGGCCGTCTTCATCGACTGCCGCTTGTCGTGCAGTTGCTTGCCGCGGGCGACCGCCACTTCGACCTTGGCCTTCCCGGCCTTGAAATAAAGGCTCAACGGCACGAGCGTGAAGCCCTTCTGCATGAATTTCTCGGCGAACTTCACCAACTCCCGCTTGTGCAACAACAACTTGCGCGTGCGCTTCGGCTTGTGGTTCAGGTGCGTGCCCATGGCGTACTCGGGGATTTCGCACCCCACCAGCCAAAGCTCGTCGCCCTCGATCTTCGCGTAGGCTTGTTCCAAGTTGCACAGCCCGGCCCGGAGGCTCTTGACCTCCGTGCCGACCAGCATGATGCCGCACTCCAAGCGGTCCGTGAGTTCGTACTGGTGCGCCGCCCGCCGGTTGCGGGCCACCATCAACACGTCTTCCTCAATTTTCTTCGCCATTCCCCACCGTCATGACTTCCACGAGTTCGGCCGCCAACGCGCCACTCGAGGAAAAGAGGCCCTCCGCCCAGAAACCACCGAAAACGGTATCGCCCGATGGCGGAGACTTTGGCAGACGGATTGATCCCGAACGCTTATTGTAACGGAAACGCCGCCGTCGCCCAACGTGTCCTATGCCCCGGTTCTCGCTGCTCCGACACGATTACCCGACGGAACACTGGGACTTCTTCCTCGAATGCGGGGACGCCTTGCGCTCTTGGCGCCTCGCGTCCCGCCCGGCCGTGGGCGAAGACATCGCGGCCGACCCGAGGCCCGACCACCGCAAAGCTTATCTGGATTACGAAGGCCCAGTCTCCAATGGTCGCGGTCGTGTGGTTCAAGGAGACGCCGGCGAATTCGATTGGAAAGAAGACAGCATCACCGCCGTCGGCGTGTCCCTTCTCGGGAAGTGGCTGGCCGGCGAAGTCCGCTTCCGGCTAACACCAGACGGCTGGCAATTCTGCTGGACCGCTCACGGCTTGCCGGCTTCCTTGCCCGCAACGGTCGCCACGGACTCCGTGGACCGGCCTTCCAGCACTAACTCCTGATTCTTGAGTTCCACGCGGACAAACTGGAAACTCGGCCGCGTCTGGTCGGACTGAAACCGCATGACGGCGACCGGGTGGCCTTCGTGCCGGTACCAGGAGATGTCGATGTTCTCCCGGCGGGCCATCGCCGTGATGTAGTCCAACAGTGTCGATGTCGAAAGCGGCAACTGGCCGGCCCGCAGACTCACCACTTCGACGGCGAGAAGGTTGATCTCGCCGGGGACCAACCACATCCGCAATTCCAAGGAGAGAATCGTGCTCTTCACCCCGGACCCGTACCGCACGGCCAAAAGCAGCTTGCCGTCCTCGATCTGCACCCGCGGGTCGTGGAAGCCCGGCGGCAAGTTCTCGTCGGCCCCCGCGCGGACGTAGTCTTCTTGGAAGAACGAGTTGATCTGGTCGGCCGAGAACGACGCCTGCCAGTACGGGTCGTAATTCGTGATCGCGAACCGCGTCTGGGAGAAGAGGGCCAGCAAGTCCTTGGACATCTCCTGCCGGTCTTCGCCGGCGGGCAGATCAGTCGCGGCGTAAAACTGCGGCGGCGTCTTCACCAAGTAGGCGAGGAACGCCAGCACCGCCAGCACGAAGCCGGCGAGGATCGCGCCGCTGATGAAGAGCCGTCGCCGTTTCATGCCGCCCCCTGCCCTACCCTTCCCGGCCGCTGATACCCGGCCCGCCGGGCCGCGTCAATCGCAACCGGCCCGCCCGGACTTCGCGGGGCGCCGGGCCGTGTCCATCTTACGAATCGACCGCCTTTCGCCGAACCGCCCCGTTTTCGTGAGTTCAGTCGGCGTTCTTGAGGGGAACAGGCGAATCCGTGATTTTGGTGAAGCGAGTCGGACGGTTGTGCCGAAGAACACGCTTGTCCGAGATGCCGGGGCCGCGCGGGTAACGCCGTGCGTAGCGACTTTCCCGGTTGGACATGGGCACCAATTTGCTTTGAAGGGCCGTATGGACACGATGAAAGCCCCTAAGACGACCGGCACCCCGCGCAAGGGCGTGGCCCGGGCCGCCCACAAGTGGTACTCGTGGGCGGGCATCGCCCTCACCATCTCCGGGTCCTACCTCGCGGCCAACGGCTATTTGCGGGTGGGGGACGCCTCCCACCTGCACGCCGCGCCGGCCGACGCCACCAACGTGAGTTGGAAGCCGGTGGCGCCGCCCGCCGCGGGGGCCGAGAGAATCGTCCTATCGCCGACCGCCGCGCCGGCCGACCCGTTCAAGCCGTCCGCGGCCCCGACGGTGACGAATTTTGAGCCGGTCGCCGACGGGCCGGCCTTGCCCCCGCCATTCGTCCCGACGAAAGAGACGAAGTCGGCGGCGGTGAAGAGCAAGGCGTCCGCGGTGCTGGACAGCTATATGACGGGGAAGAACATCGTCCCCGTGACCGCGGAGGTTCCCCTGAACCTGCCGCCGTTGCCGGACGTGAACACGGTGGACACGGCCAAAATTCTCGACCTGATGCCGGCCGGCGGGCCGCCGAGCCTTCCCGGGCCGGCCGCGCCGGACGCGCAGAAGTACACGCCGGTGCCCAGCCCAAACCCGCCGCTGTCGGTCCCAGCGCCCGTCGCGCCGAAAACCGTCGCCGCCCCGCCGGGCAACGGCGCCAGGCTGTTGCCCATCCCGCCGGCGCCGGCGCCGTTGACCGGGTTCAAGCCGGTCGGCGTCCCCGGGACGACCGTATCGCTTCAGGAGCCGGAGACTCTGACGGTCCCGCCGAAGCCGCTCGACCCGTTCACGCCTCGCACGGAGCCGGCCCCGCCGCCCGTGAAGAAGCTCAAGCTCATCGGGAGCATCTCGCGGGAAGACGAGATTAAGTTGAACGCGGCCCAAGTCGAGCGACGGCTGAAGAACTTCGCGCGGGCGGCCGCGCTGCTCGCGGAGATCATCAAGAACAACCCGCGCGAGAACGAACTGCGGGCCGAGTACGCGGACCTGCTGCTCGAAGCCGGCGACACCCGCCGGGCCATCGCCGAGTACGAACAGGTGATCCGCGTCTCCCCGAACGTCGCCGGCTACCGGCTGAAACTCGGCGACGCCTACATGGCAGTCCGGCAGTACCGGGCGGCCGCGTCAATCTTCGTCGGCGTGATCGAGATGGTTCAGAACGACCCGCGCCTGAGCAACCGCACGCCGGAAGTCGTCATCCGGGCCGCCCGCGCCTTGGCCCTCGACAACGACTTGTTCCGGGCCGCCCAACTGGTGGACCGCTACCTCGCCGGCATCAAGCCGGACGACGAGACGGCCCCGCTGGCCTATGGCTCCTTGCTGTTGGACCTCGACCGGCCGTACGACGCCTTGCCGTACCTCATCGAAAAGCGAAAGCAACTGCTGCGGGTGACGACGCCGGAGAACGCGGAAGAACACGAACTGCGGATTTTGGAAGTGCTGGCCAGCATGGTGCGGGGCTTCGCCCGCGTCGGCGAGCGCCAACAGGCGATGGAGGCCATCACCGAAATGGCCGCCCGCGTGCCGACGCAAACCGGCATCCGTATTGCCTTGGCCGACATTCTCTTGGAGATGACCGAATTTGAACTCGGCGGGCACGTGTACAACCAAGTGCTGTCCGCCGACCCGGCGAACGGGGCCGGCCTGATCGGCATCGCCCGCGTCTACTTGGAAACGCTCCAGCCGGCCGCCGCCAAGCGGGTGCTGGACAGCTTCGTGCCGAACGCCCAGAACCAGCGGAGCTACTTGCTGACGT
This sequence comes from Zavarzinella sp., assembly GCA_043744795.1. Lineage (GTDB taxonomy): Bacteria > Planctomycetota > Planctomycetia > Gemmatales > Gemmataceae > Zavarzinella. Next base: position 21,213 of record JAYTTY010000266.1, read on the forward strand.
ACTCCTCTTACCACCAGACGGTCGGGGAGTACACGGAAGCCAAGCAAATCTACCGTGACATGCTGCGGCGGAACGAGAACGACCACGAAGTGCGCTACGCCCTCGGCCGGGTGCTGGAGTACACGAGCGAGTGGGAGAAGGCGAAGGCCGAGTTCGCCAAGATCCCGCCCCAAGACAAGATGGCCCGCCGCGCCCGCCTGTGGTTCGGCATGGCCCTCCTGCACCAGCGGAAATTCGCCGAGGCCGCCCAAGTGGCCGAGCAGATGATGCGGGACGACCCGACCAACCCCGAGTCCATCGCCCTGCACACGCGGGCGCTGGCCAAGCTCGGCCGGTTCGACCAAGCCGTCAACGCGGGCCGCGGCTACCTCGCCACGAACCCGCGGGACGACCGCTCGGCCACCACGGTGCGCCTCGCCGTCGGCCGGGCCTTGCTCGAAGGGAATCGAAATTTAGACGCCGCCCGCGAGTTTGAGATCGCCCTCTCGAAGCCCGCCGGCCGGGTCCCGGAGGCTTACTACGGCTTGGCCCGGTCGGCCGAGCGGTTGGGCAACGCGGACCGCGCCCAGCAGATCGTCGGCACGTTGACCGGGGCCATGGGCGGGGATGTCCGCAGCCGACTCCTGCTGGCCGATTTTTACGCGGACGACTTCGAAGACCAAAAGGTCATTGAGATTGCCAGTTCGATCCCGGACGGGGACAACTTGGCCGCCCTGATCCGCCTGGCCGACGCCCAGCAACGGGCGTCGCGGTGGCCGGGCGACCCCAGCCCCGCCTTCGCCACGTGCCAGCGCATTCTGCGGCAGTCGCCGACGAACGTGCGGGGGCACTTGGCGATGGCCCGCAGCTTCGCCGTCACGCAGAACTTCCGCAAGTCGGCCGTGCAGTACGACCAGTTGATCGCCATCGACCCCGAGTTCGCCATCCCGCCGCGGGAGCGGGCCAGGATCCTGTACAGCGACCACCAGTTCAGCGCGGCCCGGTCGCAGTACAACGTCATGCTGTCCCCCACGCCGGAAGACGTGGTGATGAGCCAGATGTCGTACTACGCCCAGCGCGACCTCAAAATTCGGAACGCCTTTGGCCCCTACCTCTCGGGCGGCATGGCCGGCCCGGCCCTGCGGGCGGAACTCGCGCGGCTCGCGGCGACGGCCGCCGAGGACGACGTGCGGTTGGCCGCCCACCGCATGATTTGCGACTACGACGCCACGGTGGCCTGGCAGGAGCCGTTCCGCTTGGAGCGGGACGCCAAGGAACTCAAGGGCTACCGGGATTACATGGCGATCCCGCAGTACAACGCGGTCAACACCTTCGAGCCGACGAACACGGAGACACTCTTCGACGAGGGGCAAGTGTACGGGGCCTTGAAGATGACGCGGGCCGCCCTGACGTGGTACGGGAACTGCCTCGCCGTGGACCCGACCCACCGGGAGTCCATTTGCGCCAGCGAGCGGGCCAGCGCCGAGATCAGCCCCAAACTCGACATCAAGTACGACTGGCTCAAGCAGACCGGCCGCAGCGGCTTGGCCAACATCACTCGGGACCGCGTCACCACGGCGGTGAGCCTGCCGATCGGGGACGAGAACGAGTACGTGCAATTCGGGTACATGCGGGTGAACTACAACCCGCCGGACGACAAGACCCTGAGCGGCGACGTGCCCTTCATTCGCGCCCAAAAGAAGTGGGACGACAACCGGCTGATGACCTACGGCCAGCTCAACGTCGAGAAGTACCAAGACCGCTTCAGCACGCGGCCGACCTTCGACGCCGGGTACTGGTACGACGTGAATGACGTCCTCCGCACCCGAGGCGGCGTGTTCCTTGAAAACGTAGCCGAGAACGGCGAAACACTGCGGCAGGACATCTACCGCTACGGCTTGAACGCGGGGGCGGACGTCAAGCCGACCCGAACATGGGCCTTCGGGGGGACGTACACTTACGCCCACTATTCGGACAACAACGACGCGAACTTCGGCTACCTCTACAACGAGGTCGCCCTGTCGCTGCCGCCGAAGCTCCTGAAGTTGGTGCAGCGGTTGAACGTGTACGGCTTCCGGGAGGGGACGGTGTTCCCGACCAACCCGCCGGACCCGAACAACTTGTTCGGGACGGTCCACCCGTACTTCACCCCGGACTGCTTCGTGTCCGGCGAACTGCGGGTCGAGTGGTGGCACTGGCTGAGCCGGGACTACTTCATTCACTCGAACCAGTGCTGGTACTCCCTGCAGTACGGGATCATCCAGGACAACAACCAAGTGACCTACCACGACTTTCGTGCCATCGCGAATTGGGACATCAACTCGTGCTTCTCAATCGGGGCCGAGGGCCGGGCGCAAATCACGCCGGGCCGGGAGTACGACCTGTTCACGGCGATGGGCTACCTGCAGGTCCGCTTCGGCGGCCACTAATCGGGTAGGCCCGACCATACTGGAGTGCCCGGCGGGCCGGACGACGAAAGTCGGCCGGCCCGCCGTCGTTGACGGCGGCCATTTCTCACTTCCCTGACAAACTGTGCCGAGTTTACCGCCCGGCCAACCCACACGACCCCCATCTTTCACACATCGCGTATTCAGCCGCCGCATCGGACGACCGATACCACTGCTGTCGTCCAACCTAGTGACCCCGCGCGGAATCTCCCGCCGTCCCCGGGCCAACCGTTTCTTGGAGAGCGCGCCAGATGTTCCATCCCCGTATGTCCGCGGCGGCCTTCCTTCTCGCGGGAGCCGGCCTTGCTCACTCCGAATCTCCCCCGCCGGAAGCGGCTCCGCCCCCGCCGTCCCGCGACACTGCCACGGTGGTTGTGGCGGAAACGGCGCCGATGGCCGCAGCACCGTTCGTGACGGAATCCGCCCCCGCCCCGGCGGCCGCTTGCGACGCATGCGGGATGTCCGGCGGCTTCGATTGGTCGAAGCACCCGCGCCCGGACGTGTTCCCGCGTCCCGGGTTGTTCACGGTCCCGGGGTCCGGCCCGGGCTACTACTCGGCCAAGGACTTCGTGACCGGCAACTACCGGCCGAAGCCGCCCGCGTTCCCGTACCCCCCCTTCGCCTTGCAGCCGCCGAGCAACTTCAACAACGATTTCCGGTACTTGGACAACCCGGAGAACACGCAGACGGACTTCTTCGACGTCCTCAAGCGCATGCACCCGACCCCGGACACCATGCTGACCATCGGCGGCCAGCACTCCGTGCGGTACATGAACGAGGTCGACGCCCGGTTGATGAAGAAGAACGACGACTACGGCCTGTACCGCAACCGGGTGTACGCGGACTTCTGGTACCAAGACTGCTTCCGCTTATTCGCGGAAGTCATCAACGCCGGCAGCGACGGCAGCACCCTGCCGGCGCGGCCCATCGACCGCAACGCGGCCGATTTTCTCAACCTGTTCGTGGAGGTCAAGACCGTCGAAATCGCCGGCACGCCGGTCTACGTCCGGGCCGGCCGGCAAGAGTTGCTGTACGGCTCCCAGCGGTTAGTCTCCACGTTGGACTGGGCCCAGACGCGCCGCACGTTTGAAGGCGTGAAAGCCTACTGGCACTCGGACAAGGTGGACGTGGATGCCTTCTGGATGCACCCGGTCGTGATCGACGACAAGCAGTACGACCAGCAGGCCGGCAACGTCCGCTTCTACGGGACGTGGTTCCAGTACCGCCCCAAGGTCGGGACCTTCTTCGACCTCTATTACTTGGGGTTGGAAAACGACACGCGGGCCAAGACGCCATTCAACACGGCCGCGACCGCCCCGCGTGGCGGGCAGGACATTCACACGTTCGGCTCCCGGCTGGCCGGCAACGAGGGACGGCTGCTGTACGACTTCGAGGGCGCCGTCCAGCGCGGGCAGTACAACGGCAAGGACTTGGAATCCTACTTCTGGACCGCCGGCCTCGGGTGGGAGTTCAAGTGCGCGCCGTGGCGCCCACAGGTGTGGGTCGTGAACGACTACTCCTCGGGGACCGCCGACCCGACGGGGGACAAGCACAAGACGTTCCAGCCGCTGTTCCCCTTCGGCCACTATTACCAAGGATTCGTGGACGTGGTCGGCCGGCAAAACGTCAACGACCTGAACGTGCAGGTGGCCGCGTACCCGGACAATTGGATCACACTAATCCTCCAGTTCCACCACTTCACGCTCGCGGAGCGCCGGGACTTCCTGTACAACGACGCCGGCCTGGCGACGCGCCGCAGCGCGACCGGCAAGGCCGGCCGGGAAATCGGGGACGAGCTTGACCTGCGCGTCAACCTTCACCTGAGCCAGCACAGTGACCTGCTGTTCGGCTACTCGAAGTTGTTCGGCGGCGACTTCATCAAGAAGACCGGGCCGGACGTCGATCCGGAACTCGCCTACGTGATGTACAACTTCCGCTGGTAAGCCCGGGCCGTCAGACCGGCGGCGGGACTTCGCCCCGCAACATCCCGCCCCGGTCGAGTTCGCAAAACACCTTGCCAATCGGCGCCCGGCCGTTAGAATCAGTTTTGTTGGGGTGGTAGCTCAGCTGGGAGAGCGCCGCAATCGCACTGCGGAGGCCGAGAGTTCGATCCTCTTCCACTCCATTCTTTCACTTCTTATTCGCATCTCCTCTGTTTATCCCTCTGCCTTTTAACGTTGCATCGCAACGGTTGAACTGCTCATTCAAGGGGCAGTTTCGTTTGTCGGCTAAACCCTGTTCCGTTTGAGACCCGGAGTTTTCGTTCCGAGATCGGAGGATCGCATCGGCGGGGGTATTCGTCGCGTCCGCACCGGGAGGAATCCGATGGTCCGTGTCGATGCCGCCAAGTGGGGCCAGACCCCCGACGAGTTGCGCCGGGCCGCCGTCCAGGCGTCACACCCGCGGACGCGGGAGCGCTTCCAAGCCTTGTCCCTCATCGCGGCCGGCCCGTTCAACGCCACCGGGCGCGCCGCCCACCCCGGCCGGGACGACGAGACGGCGCCGGGGTGGGTCCGCTGGTACAACGGCGGCGGCCCGGACGCCGTCGCGGACCGCCGGACCGGCGGCCGCGCCCCCCTTTTGCGCCGCCGGCGGCGGCGGCGCGGCTCGTCGCGGTCGTCGAGCCGACGCGGCCGGCCGACCACGGGTGGCCCGGCCACGGGCGGACGCGGAAGAAACGCAAGGCGTGGGCTGGCCAAGCGCGCGGTCGCCCGGCCAGCCGGAGCGCCTTGCGCGGCGTGTTGCGGCGGGCGAAGTTGACGTGGAAAAAGGTGAAGGAGCTGCCGGGCAAGGCCCGGCCGGGCGCCCATGTCGCCCGCCGTCCGGCGCTATTCGTCGGCATGGGCGCCGGCGAGGTGACCCTGCCCGGCGTCGGCGAGGCGCATGTCCGCCGCGATCGGGACCTGGGATACGCGCGGGGGCCGTCCGGACAACGCGTGTGGCGCCGGAGCGACTGCCCGAAACTGTCCGGCCGGATGACCGCCTGCGGGGCGTACGACTTCACGGCCGGGGAGTGCCTGGTGCGTGAGAACGGGTGGCGCAACGGGGAGCCGACCGTATTGTTCCTGCGGGGGGCGGCCCGATGGCGGGCCGGCCGGTTGGGGATCGAGGTGGTGAATCGGCCGGGATACAGTCCGGACCGGAACCCGATCGAGCGGTTATGGGACGGGATGCGGGACGAGGTGACGCGCGGCCATTACCATGGGAGCGTGCCGGAGTTGGTCGCCGCCGGTCAAGAATTCGTGGCCCGGATCAACCGCGACCCCGTCGCCCGTGTGGCCCGGTTGTGGCCCAAGTTTGAACGCGACCCGGCGGTCGAGGAAAAACGCCGGGTCTCTCGCTG
>JAYTTY010000267.1:0-1874 GCA_043744795.1 Zavarzinella sp.
GCCGGCTGTTTTCGTCTTCGTTGGAGTCCCGGCTTCAGCCGGTCTTCGGGACTCCGCACCGCCAATTGCTGTCGCTTGGACCGCCGGTGTCCTCCGCCGAAGACCGGCTGAAGCCGGGACTCCAACGAAGACGAAAACCCGCCCGCGACACAGCGACCGCATTCCTCACTGCCCGGCCGTCCGCGGGTCCACTACTCTTCCTTGGTCCGTCAAATCTCGGTAGTACGCGATGCGCGGCTTCCCTTGGTTCACGTCGATCACTGCCTCAACGCGGGCGATGGGGCCGGCCTCGTCGAAGTGGCCGACGGAGGTCACGCGGTACACTTGCGTCCGGGCGGTCACGTAGCGTTCCAGCGACTGCAGCGCGGCGGGCTTGAGGCTGGCGGCGGTGATGAGCCACGCGATCGTGTTGAAGTTCGTGTCCGGGGCGTCGCCGTTGTAGTACGTCGGCCGCTTGGCGATAATCGCGTCCGCGTCCGCGTCCGTCATGCCGGGCAGGCACATCAGCACCTCTCGCGGGGCCGTATTGACGTTCACGTGGGCGGGCAGTTCGGCGTTGGCCGAGGTCGTGCACTTGTCGAGCAGTTCGCCCAGCATTTTCTCGTCCGGCTCCGCGGACTTCAGCGGCGATTTGTACGCGACCGACGGCCGCATGCGGTTCGTGCTGGCGACGGTCACGCTGGCGTCCATGAGGGAGAACAGGCTGGAAATCCGCTGCTTGGGCGCCGTCCCGGCCTTGACCGCCAGATCGACCACTTGTTTGAGTTGCGCGGCCGTCCCCTGCATGGTCGGCGTCGGCGGGCCTTTCGGGGCCGCCGTACTCGTCGCCCCGTACAGGCGGTAGGCGATCACGAAGTTGGTCAGTTCCTCGCCGACGACGGCGGTCAGGTCCGTTTTCAGGGCAGCCAGGTCATTGCCGTTGAGGTTGACCCGCTTGTTCCCCTCGCTGTCCACGTTCCGCTCCCGGCTGTAGACGGTGAGGTACGCAACCCACCCGGCGGAGAAGCCGAGGCCGTCGTCCTCGCCGGGGTCAGTCCGGCCGTTGCGGTTCTTGTCCGTGCCGTACAGCAGCGCCGGGGTGACGCCCTTGACGAGCAGAAGTTCCTCGACGGTGTCCAGCGGGGCGTTCTTGCACTTGTACGGCGGCGTCAGCGAGGCGTAGTACTGCGTCTCGGCACCGCCCGCGCTCGGCTCGTCGTTGGCGTCCAGCCAGTCCACGATGCACCAGGCGATCTCATCCGTCATGTTGGGGAGTTTCATCAGCGCGTCGTGCAGCACCTGCCCCGACGAGTCGGCCGCGTACAGGGCGTTGACGTTCAGCTTCCCCGCCTCGTCGACGACGCCGAACCGCGTCGAGATCGTGCCGGTTTGCGAGACGTTGGCGTAGTCCGGGGACAACAGGGAAAAACGCCCCTGAGCCCGCGGCGAGTCGGCCTCTTTGACCACGACCGATTGAAACACGGCCGGGTTGTCGAACGGGTTGGAGTTCAGCTTGCCGGTGAAGGCGTCCGGGTCGGCGAGCAGGGCGCAGGCGTAATGCACGCCGGCGTCGGCCAGCACGCGGGCCTCGCCCGCCTTGCGGATGCGCTCGGCGGCCATGTACTCCGCGTCCATCAGCGTGCTGTACTGGTACGCCGCCAGCGTCAGCACGGCGATGACGAGCAGCACGGCGACGATGACGAACCCGCCGCGGCGGGGGGCCGCGGTGCGGAGGCCGGTGGTCGTCGTCTTCAGAAGCATTAAGTCGTCTCGCTTACTTCGACCTTCAGCCGTCCGCCGCCATCGTCGCTTTTCGCTCCGCGAAAAGACTGATCCCCCGCCCCAGAGCCCGAGTCACCCGTACCGGGGGGCCAAACTTTTCGCGGAGCGAAAAA
>JAYTTY010000268.1:0-7173 GCA_043744795.1 Zavarzinella sp.
AACGTGATCTTCCGCCGCGGGACCGGGGCGACCACCGGCCTCGTCGTGGACGCCAACGGGTACGTCATCACCAGCTCCTTCAACTTCATCGGCAAGCCGACGGACATCTTCGTCACCGTCCCCGGCAAGCCGCGGGCCGTCGCCAAGATCGTCGCGTCCGACCCGACGCGGATGATGACGCTGCTGAAGATCGACCAGGCCGGCCTGCCGGTGCCGGAGGCGTTCCCGAAGAAGGACATCGAGATCGGGGCGTGGGCCGTCGCCCTCGGCCGGACGCTGAACCCGAACCTCGACCAGCCGCCGTCCATCCACGGCGGCATCGTCAGCGCCGTCAACCGCGTGTGGGGCCGGGCGATCCAGGCCGACGCGAAAATCTCCCCGGTGAACTACGGCGGCCCGCTGTGCGCCATCGACGGCCGCGTCATGGGGCTGATCGTCCCCATCTCCCCGACCGCCGAGACGGAGTTGGCCGGCTTCGAGTGGTACGACGTGGGCATCGGCTTCGCCGTCCCGCTCGAAGACATCATGAAGATGCTGCCCAAGATGAAGGAGGGCACCCCGGAGAAGCCCGTCACGCTGAAGGCCGGCATGCTCGGCGTCACCTTCCGCGAGCCGGACTTCTACACGACGGGCGTGACGGTGGACACCGTCTCCCCCGACAGCCCGGCCGAGAAGGCGGGCGTGAAGGCCGGCGACCTGATCCTCGAAATCGACGGCAAGGCGGTGAAGAACCAGGCCCAGTTCCTGCACACCTTCCGGCCGAAGTACGAGGGGGACTTGGTGTCGCTCGTCGTGAAGCGCGGCGACAAGCAGGAGAGTTTCAAGGACATTAAACTCGCCGGCACGCAGGCCACGCAAGACCCCGGCTTCCTCGGCGTCTTCCCGATGCGGGATGACCCGGAACTCGGCGTCGAGGTGCGGGCCGTCTACCCGAACTCCCCGGCCGCCAAGGCCGGCTTGAAGCCGGGCGACCGGATCCTGAAGATCGTCCCCAAGCCGGCCGGCGGCGCCCCCGCCCCGAAACTCCCGCCGCAGGCCGGCCAGTTCGCCGGCCGCGACCAGTTCCTGACGGCCCTGCAAAACTTCGCGGTCAACGCCACGCTCACCCTGGAAGTGAAGCGCAAAGACGGCGGCAAAACCGACGCCGTGGACGTGACGCTGACCAAGGCCCCCGAAGACGTGGTCCCCGAGTTGCCGGAGGAGTCGTCCAAGAAGTTGGCGATGACCCCGGTGAAGCCGGTCGGCCCGCAACCCAAGAAGGAAGAGCCGAAGAAGGACGACCCCAAGAAAGACCCGCCCAAGAAAGAGGAGCCGAAGAAGGACGAGGCCAAGAAGGACGAGAAGACGAAGACCGGCCTGCAAAAGATCACCGGCGAGGGCGCCACGGGCCGCAGCTACTGGGTGTTCGTCCCGGACACCTACGACAAAAACGTCTCGCACGGCCTAATCGTCTGGCTGCACGCGGCCGGGCGGGACGGCCGGGACGCGGACGACATGATGAAGGTGTGGGAGCCGTTCTGCGAGAAGTACAACTTCCTGATGGTCGGCCCGACCGCCGGGGCCGCCGGCGGCTGGGTGGCCGGCGAGGCCGAGGCCATCATGGGCGACGTGCGCCAAGTGCGAACCACTTACACCATCGACCCGCAGCGCGTGATCGCCCACGGCCAAGGCGTCGGCGGCCAGATGGCTTATTACTTGGCCATCAACCACCGCGAAGTGATCCGGGCGGCCGTCCCGGTCGGGGCCGTCCTGGCCAGCAACCCCAAGGAGCCGATTACCAACCAACGCCTCTCGTTCCTCGTGATCGCCGGCGCCAAGGACCCCATCGTGAAGGACGTGCAAGAGGGCTTCAAAAAGCTCACCGAGAAGAAGTACCCCGCCATCTACCGCGAGATGAAACTCTCCGGCAAGGAGTACGTCAACGACGACCCCGACGTGTTCAAGGAAATGGTCCGCTGGATGGACTCGCTGGACTTGCGGTAAGTTCGGTAATAGTGACGAGCCATCGAACGGCCGTGACTCCGCGACGCGGAGTCTTCGGAGCGGAGCGTGGCCTTACCGACAGCAATCGCCCCCGCCCCAAAGTGATAGCCCGAAGCGCAAGCAAGGGGGCAGCGACCGGCCGTAAAAGGAACGCCGGCGCCTCCTTGCTTGCGCTTCGGGCTATCACTTACCATGCGGGAAGACATTGAGATCTTTGAAGGCGCGCTCTGCTCCGAAGACTCCGCGTCGCGGATTCACGGGGTTTGAAATATATCGGCCCAGTCCTTGACCGTACATCCTTGAATCCGACTTGAAACTCGACTATTGTGGCGGGAATCTCAACCCGCGCCGCCCGGGGAACTCGCCCGTGTCCCTCACCATCACCATCACCGTCGTCTGCCCGGGGTGTCAGACGTGTTACAACCTCAGCCCGCTCACCAAGTCGACGTCTATCCGCTGCCCACTCTGCGGGGACGATGTACCAGTAATTCGGACGAGCAAGTTTTCCGAACTTTCTAACCAATCTGAATCTGATCTGACGCCGGTCCAGTCGTCATCAACTGGGTTGCCGCCTTTGCAGTCACCTTCGGCAGAACCGGTGTCCGATTTTGTCGCCCATGAGCAAAGTTCTAGCGAAGATCATTCGAGAATAAAAGCAGTACAATTAACATTATCATCGACGAGTCCACGTCGAACAAGGATCAAACTCCGCAACGTCGGAATGGTATTTTTTCTGCAAGTGGTAACGCTGACTTTTTATAGCTTCTATCTTGTGCCCGCATGGGGCAGGTCGATGAAACGAATCACGGGCAGGCCACGATTGGGCTTTGGTACGGCGTTCGTGTTGGGGGTGTTGACATGTGGAATTGTGCCGATGTTTCTGTGTATTATTTATGCATTCGACCTAGATAATTCTGGAGAGCGGGTCTCGCTGCCAAACAGACGCTCTCGCCTTGGACCACTCGTTCTGGTCTTGACTGCGGGGACATTTGCCGCAGCCTTTATGTGTGCAGAGTTCGGTTTTATTCTCAGTCTTGATCTCGAAATTATTATCACACTGCTTTTGCAAGATGAGATCAACACGCATGCCAGATGGAGAAACCGCCAGATTGCTGGCTAGCAACAGTGACATCTACTAAAGTGCTGAAGAAGAGGTGGACTTTTACCACTCGCCTTTGCGAGACACTTCCAAGTCAAGTCAAGAATGAGGATCGTCTTTTGCTCGCCTCCAATCACTTGCCACTGATCTCCTTCGAATCAGGCAATTTGCCAAGCAAAAATACCCTGCCATCTACCGCGAGATGAAACTATCCAGCAAGGAGTACGTCAACGACGACCCCGACGTGTTCAAAGAAATGGTCCGGTGGATGGACTCGCTGGACTTGCGGTGAGCCGGGGCCGGGCGGCCGGTCATTTCTTCACCGGCGTTGCCGTCGTGGCGCCGGCCTTCTCCAAGCTCTTCACATGGAACTTGGCGTACTTGCCTTCAATGGTGCGGACGACGTACGTGTGGCCGACGACGCACGGCTTCGCTCGAGGCGTGTAGCCGGCCTCGGCGGCCTCCTTCACGCTGTCCAGTTTCACCTCGCCGGCGTCGTAGAAACCGTTCTTGTTCCGCACGTGAAAGTTGATGAACATCCATTCGCCGTCCTGGCATTCCAAGCGCAAGTCGTCCGGCGCCGAGGTCGCGTGCGCCGACCCTTTGGCGAACAGGAAGCCGAAGTCCGGCCGCTTCAGTTTGATCGTGCCGGCCGTCACGCCGGCCGTGAAGTCGCGGGTCCCGTTCGGCTGGAACGCGTAGGCGACGACGGCCACCCTTGAGGCTGGGAGGACGACGTACACCTTCACGTCGTCGCCGCCGTTGAGCGTCAACTTTTTCCACATCCCCTCCAAGCCGGCCTTGGGGGAGGAGACTTCGATGGCCGCGACGTCGGCCGGGTCCGCTACAGTGATTGAGTACGCGCCCTTCGCGTCCGTCCGCGTTTGCGGGGTCTTGGCATCATACCCCCCGCTCCGGGGGCTGCTCAGGTAGGTGAACACGTTGGCGACCGGGAGGCTCGCCTCGTCGGTGACGGTTCCCTTGACGGTCGCCGAGGTCGGCTCGGCCGCGGGACTTGGCGCGGCCCAAAGAGCCGACAGGACCAATGCGGCGGGCAGTAGACGGCAGAGGGTGTTGAACATGGCAAAGACTCTCAGGCGGCAACAAAAAAGCAATTTTATTGTCCGAAGTCATCTTCACCAGTCAAGTAGAATTTCTTCCGGCATGGCGTCGCCGGCGGCCGCGGGCGGGAAGAAGTGACCGGCGGCACCAACTGCAGTGGTCCAACGAGCCGACCGCCGTGAGGTGAGGTGGCGCCGCCTCTTTCGGCCCACCCGCCGCCTCACAGCGGCCGGCTCGTTGGGTATCCCATTCTTGTTGAATCGCGTTTACGGCAACATCGGCCCCACGAGCGTCTCGCACGTGTTCTTGTTGCCCGTAACGAGGAATTGAACGTCGGCGGCGTTGATGTCGAGGACGTCGTGGTCGCCGCCGTTGCCGAGGAACGCGACGGCGTCGCCGAACAGGACGTGACTGTTGGCGTTGTTGCTGCCGACGTTGAACGTGTCGTCGCCCAGCCCGCCTTGCACCGCGGTCAGGCCGCCGAAGGTCACTTTCCCCGGCAGCGGGCCGCCCACGTCGGAGCCGGACACGTCCACGGTGAGCAAGTCCTTGTCGTCGCCCGCGGCGTGGTCTACTTCAACGTGGGCCGTCTCGCCCCCGCCGAGTGGGACGGGGCGTTCAACGTGGTGCGGTCGGCATTGGACCGCTTGGGCTTAAGCGGCGTGGCGGTCGTCGTCCGGCGGGAAGAATTCCCCGGCGACCCGCACCCGTTCTTCGAGCCAATCTGGCCGGAAGGCTACCACGGCGACTTTTACGACGTGCAGTCGAATACTGGCATCCGGTTCGGGTGACGGGGGCCATTGTTTAGCCGCGACGCGACGCTTTGGGAGTGGAGCGCGGCCGCGGGCCGGAAAACGTGCTGGCCGCAAAAGGCGACCGAACCCCCGGCCCCCTTCCCTAAGAAGGATGGGGGAGCAAGCGGGCCATCGGGGTCACTTAATGATCTTCGTTTTGGGCAGGGCGGCTTGCAACTCTTTCACGCCGGCGGCCGTGACCTTCGTGTGGCTCAGGTCGAGCGTCGTCAATTGTGGGAGGGTGGCCAACTCCTTTAGCCCGGCGTCGGTCACGTTTGTCTTCCACAGACTTAACTCTTGAAGCGTTTTGACGGCGGCGAGTGTCTTCAAGCCGGCGTCCGTGATTTTCCCGTAATTGACGTTGAGTGAGGCGAGCTTCTTGAGGCTGACGAGGTGTTTCAGGCCGGCGTCCGTGACGTCCGGGTTGCTCAGCACAAGTATGGCGAGTTGCGGGTGGCCGGCCAAGTGTTGCAGTCCGGCTTCGGTGATGTCCGTGCCGTTCAAGTCTAACAAGGTCAGCGTTTTTAGGTCGGCGAGAGTCTTCAGCCCCGCGTCGGTAATTTTCGTGCCCGTCAGATTGAGGGCCGTCAGCCGCGGGAGGCCGGAAAGTTGGCTCAGGCCGGCATCCGTCACTTTCGAGCCCCACAGGGTCAGGGCGGCGAGTTGCTTGAGGCCGGTGATCGGCGACAAGTCATCGTCTCCCGTCTCCGTTTTCGACAAGTCCAACGCGGCGAGCGTCGGGAATTTGGCCAACTCTTTCAGGTCGGCGGCCGTAATCTTCGCTTCAAGAATTTTGACGGCGAACGGCGTCTTCGGGACCGGGAGTTTGGCCCACCCGCCTTTCGGGAGTTGCTTGTAAAACAGGAACTCCTGCAGCGCCCCGGGCGTTGGGTCGTTGCCGGTATCCCGCCGCCCGAACGGCCCGGCCTTGACCCACGTCACCGAGGCCCCGGCGCTCTCCCACGCCTTGACCACGGCATCCGGCAATTTCGCCGGCGTTTTCGCCGGGGCCTTTGGCTGCGCGAAGCCAACGCCGGGCAAGAACACCAGACTCAACATGATCGCGGGTAGTCGCAACATCGAAACATTCCTGAGTTTTCAAGGGGGAATGAGATTAATTATACGGAGCGACTTGGCGAAAAGCGCCCCCTTGTGCTTCTCCCGCCTGTGTGGGATCATCAATCAAACGCCCTCCCGAGACCGGACACCCATGACGCCAGCTCTTCTCCTCTCGCTCGTCCTCGCCTTGCAAGCGGCCGCCGACGCGCCGACGCCGGCGCGCGTCAAGGCGGCGGTCGAGAAAAGCATCCCCCTCTTGGAAGAAGCCGGGGCCGGGTACGTCGTGAGCCGCGATTGCTTCTCGTGCCACCACCAGGCGCTGCCGGTGGTGGCGCTCACGACGGCCAAGGGACGCGGGTTTAAGATCGACGAGAAGGGGCTGGAAAAACAGGTCCGGCACACGGCGGCCTTTTTGACGAAGAACCGCGAGCAGTTCGAGAAGGGCGCCGGCACCGGCGGGCAGGCCGACACGGCCGGGTATGCGTTATTGACGCTGCACGCCGGCGGGCAAAAGCCGGACGCGACCACGGCGGCCGTCGCCGGCTACTTGCTCGGCAAGAGCAAGGACCGCGACCACTGGCCCACGTCGTCGCAACGGCCGCCGTCCGAGGCCAGCTCGTTCGCCACGACGTATCTGGCCGTGCTGGGCCTCAAGAATTACAGCCCGGAGACGCAGCGGGCGGAAGCCGACGCCCGCTTGGCGAAGGCCCGGACGTGGCTGTTGGCGACGAAGCCCAAGGACACCGAAGACCGCGTCTTCCGGCTCAAGGCGCTGAAACTGGTTGACGTTGACGCCAAGGATTTGAAAGCGGCAACGGATGATTTGGCCAAAACGCAACGCCCCGACGGCGGCTGGTCCCAATTGGACTCGTTGGACAGCGACGCCTACGCCACCGGCTCCGCCCTCGCCGCCCTGCACCAAGCCGGCGGATTGCCCACGAAGGATGCCGTTTATCGCCGCGGGCTGAGTTACCTGCTGAAGACGCAACAGGCCGACGGGTCGTGGCTCGTCAAGTCGCGGTCGAAGCCGTTCCAGGCGTACTTCGAGTCCGGCTTCCCGCACGGCAAGGACCAGTGGATTTCCTGCGCCGCGACCAGTTGGGCGGTGATTGCGCTGGCGGCGGCGAAGTAGGGGCGAGGGGCAAAACCAAGCGAGCCGAGCGGCGTCAGCCGCCG
>JAYTTY010000269.1:0-7141 GCA_043744795.1 Zavarzinella sp.
GGCGGCCGGAACTGAGACACAGTTCCGGCCGCCCCGTTGGGGCTTGAAATCATGTTGCCCGTGTGTTCCAGCCCCTTCCGGGGCTGGCTACGTCCGGACGCTCCGTTGGAGCTGAAAACAAAATCCGAAAAGCCAAAGGCCCGCCCCACTCACATCGGCGGGAGGAACGGCTTCACTTGGACCGGCGGCTCGGTCAGGTCCGCCAGTTTCGGCAGCGGCAGCGGCTTCGGCGCTTCAATGTCCGCGGCCGGTTCGGTGGCGCCGACTTGGACCACCGGGGGGACGGCCACGTTGGGCACGTCCACGGCCGGCGTGAGGCGGGACATGGCCTTCGGGTCCACGACTTTCGGGTCGGCCTTCGGGTCCGGCGTCTTCGGGTCGGCCTTCGGGTCCGGCTCGACTTTCGGTTCTGCCTTGGGCGCTTCCTTGGGCGCTTCGTTCGGCGCTTCGTTCGGCGTGGTGTCGATCTTCGACGTGTCCGTGCGCTTGAAGTTCTCGCCGGACGCGCCGACCTTGGAGCCGGGGGCGTCCACCTTGACCGCGGCGGGCGGCGTGCCCAGTTCACTCGCGTCCATCGCCATCAGGACGGTGGCCCCGACGAGCGAGAGGAAAGAAATCGCCAGCAGCCCGGTGTAGGCGTCGTTCCGCGCCTTCGGCCCGGTGTTCTTCGTCTTCGCCATGTGAGTGTCTCCCCCGCCTCGCGGCCCAGGCCCCTGATTTAATTCGCGCTGGTGAAACTGGTGATGACGGCGTCGTCCACCTGCACGGCCATGTTCTTCTTGGCCGGGATGAACTTGCCGACGGCGACCTTCGGCTCGGTGTTGGTGATCGTCAGGTCGCCGACGTAGATGTCGCCGCGGTAGATGACCAAGACGTTGCCGGCCGACAGGCCGGAGTCGCTGCCGACGTTGATCTGGGCGAGGTACGTCCCCTCCCGGCCGACGGCGGTGACGCGGCCGCGGACGCCGGGCGGGGCGGGGCGGGCCGGCGGGTTCAGCACGGAGTTGCCGCCGGGAGTTCCCCCGCCGGCCGCCAAGCCGGAGCCGGCGCCTTGCTCCACTTCCCGCAGCCGGACAGTCAGTTCTTCCAGTTGCCGCAGGAGGTTCGTGTTCTTGCTCAACAGGGCCTTGGCCTGCAGGCTCTCGTTGACGGCCACCGACCGCTGGGCGTCCACTTCCTGCTGGACCTTCACCAAGGCCACGCGCTGGGCCTGCTTCTCGTCCACGAGCTTTTGCCGCTCCTCCTTGAGTTGGGCCAGTTCGGCCTCAATCTTCTCGGAGTTCACGAGCGCCCCGGCGGTCGCCTGCTTGTCCTTTTGGGCGTCGTCCAGCAGCTTCGCGGCTTCAATTTGGGCGGCGTCCAGGCGCTTGGCCAGGGCGTCGCGCTCGATGATGACGCCGTTGGCCGCCGAGTCCTTCTGTTTCAAGTCGTTGTCGTGCGACAGCTTCTCGGACTTGTACGCGAGTTCCGCGGCCTCGGCCCGGCGCTCGACCTTGTCGTACTTCGTCTTCCAGTCGGTGCGCTTGTCGAACACCATGATGATGAGGAACCCCGTCACCACGCTGAACAGCAGGTTCATGAAGACCAGGATTTTGCCGAACGAAGTCATGGCTCATTTCCCCCGAGTGGCCGACTGCGGCCGTCAACCGTCGTATGTGTCCCGTGGACCAGGCGCGGATCCCCCGATCCACCGGCCTGTATACCTCACGCCATTCTTTAGTCAATGTCAAGTCTTGAGCAGGGGCGAGGGAGAGGGGGCAGGGGCGAGCAAACCATCAAACGGTGATTGGCCCTGTTTCGATTTGCTCACCCCTACCCCCTCTCCCTCGCCCCTGCTATCGCCCGGACTCTAGTTTCCCCTTGGCGTCGATGTACTTCTTCAACTCGGCCATGCGGACGGTCAGGGCGTCGCGGCGCTTTTTCAGCAGGCCGAACTCGGCCTCCCGGATGGTCGTGAAGCCGCCGACGTAGAGGACTTCCAGGTTCGCCTCGTCCTCGATCAGCTTCTGCTCGTTGATCTGCTGGCGCAGGCCCTTAATCAGTTTCGGCTTGGTGACGCCGGTGACCTCGTTGTTCACGAGTTCGCGGTCGGTGAGGGCCTTCGAGTTCTCTTTTTGGGAGGCGTCGATGTCCAAGTAAGTTTGTTTGATGTCGGCCTCGTAGCCCGTGATGCTCTTGGCGTTGGCTCCGCTCGGGGCGGCGACAGGCTTGCGGGCGACCCGCGGGTCCACGTTCAGGAAGCCGGTCGCCGGGTCGGTCGTCAGTTGCAGGACGGCCGGGCTGGTGTCGGGGCCGTTCTGCACAAGGGTCAACTGCGTGGTGTAGAACGACCGCCGCGGGAAGCGCTGGGCCTCGAACAGCACGACGCTGCCGTAGTTGCTCGTCCAGCGGTAGTAGGCGCGGTTCATGGCGCCCGTCAGGTCCTCGGCCTTGGCCTGCTGCCGGTCGAAGACGCCGGGGTCTTCCTTGTCCGCGGACTTCCAGTTGATCTTCTGCGTGTACACGCCGATGGCCCACGTCAGCATGCCGATGCTGAGGACGGCGTGAAACATGACGAGCATTTTGCCGATGAAACCCATGGCCGTCTCCCCTTCGTCCGGTCCCCGTCAGCTACCCAACTCCAGCCGCCGCAGTTCCTTCTCCAACGACAGCAACGCCTCTTGGGCGTTCCGCAAATCTTTCTGCACCTTGAAGAGGCTTTCCTGCGTGGTCTTCAACTTGGCGAGCGACTCCTTGGCGGCCTCCTGGCCTTTCTCCAACTCATCCTTCAGCTTGTCCCGCTCGGTGACGCGCTCTTCCAGGATCTTCTTGTTCTCGGCGGTGATGGCGACTTGTTGCTTGAGCTGGGCGTCCACGGTCGCCCACTGGGAGTAGAGGAACAGCGCCCGCTGCACGCGGGTCTGGTACTCACTCTCGAAGACGCTCTGCTCCTCGGTGATGACGGCCAACAGGCGGTTCGCGGCCTCGGAGTATTCCGTCGCCTGCAACTCGGCGGCCCGCACGTACTCGGTCAGCCCGACCACGGTGACGACGCGGGCGTGCCACGCGGCCCGGTCGTCCTTGGCGGCGGCGTCGTACACGCGGTGCGTGTCGATGTGGTACAGAATGTGGGCGATGCGGCGGGCCTTTTCGCCTTCGGGGTTGTTCCCCTTCGCGTCCTTCCCCTCGGCGGCGGGGGCCTCGGCCTCCTCGAACTTCTGGGTCAAGAGGGCCGTGGCCGCGTTGGTCACACTCTCGGCGAGTTTGAAGTCGGCACCGGGGGCAATCAGGTTCACCAGTTCCGTGAGGGCCGTCTTCTCGGCCGCGACGCCGGCCTTGCCCAGCACGTACTCCAGCACGCTGGCGCGGGCGGCCTCTACGTTGGCCTTGGTCGAGAGCGGGTTCACCGCGAGGTCGGCCAAGTGCTTGAAGCCGTCCGGGTCGCCGGGGGCGGCCGCGGCCAAGTTCTGCTTGGCGACGTCGCCGGCGCCGGGCTTCGCCGCGTCCACGACGGCGTTCGCCAACTTGCGGAAGTTCTCCTCGCCGTCGACCCCGCCGCCGGCCCCGTGCCCGATTTCCCCCTTGATGAGCCGGGCCATGGCGTCGCGGGCGCCGAGGATTTTGGAGGTCTGCGCCTCGGGCGGCGTGATGGTCTGCGGGTCGCCCAAGGCGGCGACTTCCACCAGCGCCTTGAGGGCGGCCACTTGGGACGACGTGCGGGCGGCGTACGGCAAGTCCGGCCGGGCCAGTGAGGCGCGGTCCGGGGCCAGAACGTCGAACACGGCATTGACGCCGTCCCGCTCGGCCCCGCCGCGGGCGAGGTTCAGCGCGTAGGTCCGCAACAGAGTGTTCTTCGCCGGGCCGTCCGCGGCGGTGATCAAGCCCATTACCTTGTCGCGGACGCGCTTCACCTCGGCCGTCTGATCGGCCACGGGTTCGCCGCCGAGGAACTCGCCGCCGGGGGGGATGAGTTTGGCCAAGGTGGCTTTGGAAATGAACGTCGAATTCGTGTTCGGGTTGACCGCGAAGACGAAGGACACGCTGTCGGCGTCCATTTCCCCGGTCGCGGCCGGCGGGGCGACCGGCAGGCCGCGGCGCTGGACTTCGCCGCGGAACTCGGCGAACGTGAGGTCTTGGCGCTTCCGCCAGTTCTCCGTGGAGAAGTAGAGGAACGCCCCGGCCGCCAGGAGATTCAGGACGATCAAGATCTTGCCGAGACCGCTCATGGACCGCCCCTCCCGCCGCCGGCGACGTGACTTCCCCACGGGACATTCTGGCGGCCGCGTCAACAACCCGCCTGGGGACGCGCCTCTGCCTGCCGCAACCGCCCGAATTTCCCTATCTTGTGATCTTGACCGCTCGCGGGCCGTCTGACAAGCGAATTCGCCCACGAACCGCGCTGCGGGGGCCACTGACTGAGGGTGCTGGCGAGTCTGCGGATTCGGCCGAGTCGGCCGATTGTGTGCTATGTAAGGGATACGCCGCCGACCGACCTCGCCTTGGTTTTCACAATCACGCCAGATTCCGGTGGGAATGACGCGCCGGGCCGGGTTATGATAAACCCGTGGCCCGCTCGACCCGCCCGGGCCAGGAGAATGTGCCGGATGCCGCCTCTCGACGCCAAAGCCGCGATCCCGCAACAGTTCGGCGCTTACGATGTCCTTTCCAAGATCGCGGAAGGCGGCATGGGGGCCGTCTACAAGGCCAAGCACCGCCTCACCGGCGAGCTGGTGGCCATCAAGGTGCTGCCGCCCAGCACGGCCAAGAACCCCGTCCTCGTCAAGCGATTCGAGCAAGAATTCAAGGCCGCCGCCGCCATCAACCACCCCAATGTCGTCCGCGGCATCGAGTACTGCGGGACCGGCGCCGCCCCGTTCTTGGTGATGGAGTTCGTGGACGGCGAGTCGCTCGGGGCGCGGATTGACCGCGAGGGGGCCATGCCCGAAGACCAGGCCATCCGCCTGCTCGCCCAGGTGTGCCAGGGGCTGCACCGGGCGCACAAGCAGAAGATGATCCACCGGGACGTGAAGCCCGACAACATCATGATCACGGCGGACGGCGTCGCCAAGCTGACCGACCTCGGCCTCGTCAAGAACGAGGACGACGAGATGAACCTGACCAAGACCGGCCGCGGGCTGGGCACGCCGAATTTCATGGCGCCGGAGCAGTTCCGCAACGCCAAGAACGTGGACGTGCGGTCGGACATTTACAGCCTCGGGGCGACGCTGTACACCGTGCTGACCGGCGAGGTGCCGTTCGGCCGCGTCGGGCCGCTGGACTGCTGGATGCGCAAAGTCCGCAACGAGCTGACGCCGGCCCGCGAGTTGAACCCGGCCATCAGCGAGCGCGTGGACTGGGCCATCCGCCGGGCGATGAGCGGCGACCCGGACAAGCGGCCGGCCAGTTGCAAGGAATTCGTCGAGGATCTCACCGGCGTCAGCATCCGCCCGCCGGCCCAGCACGGCGACCCGCCCCCCGCCGACTTGTGGTACTTGGTGTACTTGGACGACGAGGGCGCCAAGCACACGGTGAAAGGGACCGCCGAAGGCATCCGCCGGGCGTTGAAGGAAGGGCTGCTGGGGGACGCCTTAAACATCCGGGCCGCCCGCAGCAAGACGGCCCAGTTCCTCGGCCTGCACAACTACCCGGAGTTCCGGGACTTAATCATCGAGCCGGCCCCGCTGCCGGCCCCGCCGCCGACGCCCCAGAATCAGCAATCCCTGCGACAAACCGTCGGCCCCGGCTCCCCGACGCCCGCCCGCCCCGACCCGGAGGCCGTCGATTACGCCAACAAAGCCCGCATGGTCTCCGACCCGAACGCCCCGACGACGGCCCACGAGCCAATCGACCCGAACGCCGTGACGGCCCCGCGCCCGCACCTGCGCATGGGCGGGCGGCGGCCCGCCGCCAAAGCGGAGCCGGCCAAAAAGGGGCCGGACTGGGTCATGTGGGCCGTCGTGCTGGTCGTGGCCTTGGGCACGTCCGCGGCCGCCGTGGTGTTGTTCGGGAAGCTGAAGTTGTGAGGCGTCTCGGCCGGCGACCCGCGTTTAACAGGCGACAACCAAGAGAGCCGTCGCCGCGGCGCCCATCACTCGGAGCATCCGGAAAGAATGAGCGCCGACCCGGCGGCCCCATCGTCGCTTTTCGCTCCGCGAAAAGCCGGCTTCCCGCCCGAGAAGACTATCACTATTGGCCGCGGCTCGGTGAAAACCGCACGGCCGATCCTCCGTGAGCCGTCGGCCGTGCGTCGGTTTACTGAATCAGGGCTTCGCTTGCCCACGCAGGGCCGCGGGGACGGCGGCCGGCGCGGGTTCGCCCCGGACGGTCGGCAGGGCGTAGATGTCAACGGCGGCCGGGATCGCCGGGATCACCGGGATGGAAGGGGCGGCCGGGGTCGGCGGGACGCTCGGCACGGCCGGGACCGCGACCCGGTAGTCCACGAGCGTGGCGACTGGCGCGGGCGCCGGCGAGCGGGCCAACTCGCCCGCCAGGCGCGTCCTCATTTCGTCCAAGCGGGTTTGCGTCGCGATCACCCGTTGCATCTCGTCGTCCACGGCGCGGAGCATCTTCTGTTGATTGGCTTGGATCTCCCGAATGTACGTCTCGGCGCGGGCCGCCGAAATCGCGTCCGGCGCGGCGGCCGCCGGCCGGGCGGTCACCTCGGGCGACGAAGGCGCCGCCGGCTTGGCCGCCGGCAAATACTCCGCCGGCGTCGCGTGAATCGGGGCCGCCGGCTCGGGCGGCTGGATCAGCGTGACCGGGATGGTCGTCGTCTGGGCGGGGGCGGACGCCAATTGGTGGTCCGCGTCGGCGTGCGGTTGCACCGACGCCAGGCGGGGGTCGCCGGGGCGGAGGATTTCCCCCCGCGTCGAGTCACACCCCGCGCCCGCCATCCAAAACACCGGCCCCGCGAGCAAGGCCATCGCAATCCGTGACATGGTCAAGCCCCGTATTCGAGAAACAATCGGCACACACCTCTGTATCCGTAATGATCGGCACGCCGGGGCGGGCAAATGAAGTGGGATTCGGGGAATCGCGCGGGCGCGGGCGGTTGCACGGCTTGCGCCGCCGTCACCCGACGCGGGCGGATGCGAGAGATGCGGGCGCCGGCAACGACAACGCCGCGGGGGGGGGGGGGCCCCCCAA
The DNA here is from genome assembly GCA_043744795.1 of Zavarzinella sp. Lineage (GTDB taxonomy): Bacteria > Planctomycetota > Planctomycetia > Gemmatales > Gemmataceae > Zavarzinella. Next base: position 7,126 of record JAYTTY010000269.1, read on the forward strand.
GATGGGGACGCCCCCC
>JAYTTY010000270.1:0-1865 GCA_043744795.1 Zavarzinella sp.
CGAGGGGGCTGCGACGGATGCCAACAGCGACCCCCGCCTAAATTTCCCTCTGCCCCGGCCGGAAACCTACCCTTGTAAGGGGCCGGGGGGTGAGGTTGTTTTTGCGGCCAGTGCCACCCCACCCTCACGCCATTTCTACCGGCTTCGCCGCCGCCGCTTGGTCCAACCGGATCTTGCGCTCGATCAGCGCCTTGATGAACAGCGTCACGATGGCCAACAGCGTCAACAGGGACGCCAGAGCGTATGCCGCGGCGTCTTTGCCGCCGCTCTCGAACAGCTTCTGCACGTGGATGGGCATGGTGCTCGTCACGCCGCCGATGCGGCCGGAGACGACATAGATGGCCCCGTACTCGCCCATCGCTCTCGCGTTGCACAGGATCATGCCGTACAGCAGGCCCCACTTGATGTTCGGCAGCGTGATGCGCCAGAACATCGCCCACCCGCCCGCGCCCAGACTCCGAGCGGCGACTTCCTCTTCCGTGCCCACGGCTTCCATGATCGGGATCAGCTCGCGGGCCACGAACGGGAAGGTCACGAACGCGGTCGCCAGCACGAGGCCCGGCGGGGAGAAGATCACCTGGTAGCCGTGGTCCATCAGCCACGCGCCCATCGGCGACCGCGACCCGAACAGCAGCACGAACATCAGGCCGGCCACGACCGGGGACACCGAGAACGGCAGGTCGATCAGCGTGGTCAGGACGGTGCGGCCGGGGAAGCGGAAGCGGGCGATGCACCACGCGGCGGCGACGCCGAACACCGTGTTCATAGCGACGGCCACCGGGGCGACCATCAGGGTCAGGAAGATCGAGTGCCGCGTCTCCGCGTCCCCGGTCAGGTTCGTCCAGTAGGCGCCGAGGCCGTCGCGCAGGGCCTCGCCGAAGACCTTCACGATGGGGATCACGATCAACAGGCCGACGATGCCGACGGTCAGGCCGATCATGGTCCCGCGCACGTACCACGGGTCCGTCCGGGTCGGCTTAACTTGCATGGCGCTTGCTCCACCGTTCCAGCACGTTGATGACCACCAGCAGCGCGAACGACACCACCAGCAACACGACGGCGACGGCCGCCGCCTCCGCGTAGGCGTTCTCTTCGAGGCGGTTGGCGATCAGCATGGGGGCGATTTCCGTCTCGAAGGCGATGTTCCCCGAGATGAACACGACCGACCCGTACTCGCCGATGGCCCGGGCGAACGCCAGCGTGAAGCCCGTCAGCGCCGGCGGCAGCAACACGGGCAGGATCACGCGCCGGAACGTCTCCCACCGGTTGCCGCCCAACACGGCCGCCGCTTCTTCGACTTCGGCGTCCAAGTCTTCCAGCACCGGCTGCACCGTCCGCACCACGAACGGGAACCCGGTGAACACCAGTACCAGCACAATCCCGAAGACCGAGTGCGCCCCTTTGATGCCGAGCGGGACGAGGAATTGCCCCAAGGCGCCGTTCTCCATGTACAGCTTGGCGTACACGATGCCGGCCACGGCCGTCGGCAGGGCGAAGGGGATGTCCACCATCGCGTCGATCAGCCGCTTGCCGGGGAACTCGTAGCGGACGAGCGTCCACGCCACGACCAGCCCGAGGACGACGTTAATGGCCGCCGCCGCCAGCGCCGCGAGGAACGTGAGCTTGTACGCCGCCACCGCCCGCGGGTTCCACGCCGCCGCCCAGAACTCGCCGGCGGACAAGTCGGCCGCCTTCAGGAAGCACGCCGCCAACGGGATGAGGACGAGCAGGCTCAGGTACAGCGTCGTGTACCCGAGCGACAGCGCGAAGCCGGGCAGCACTCTTCGGTTCGTGGCGGACATTTTACCCTTCGGAAATCAGAAAGCCATTTCACGCAAAGCTCGCAAAGAGGCAAAGCTCGCAAA
>JAYTTY010000271.1:0-7126 GCA_043744795.1 Zavarzinella sp.
GCTTCCGCAAATTTGGGGTGGCTGGTTTTTCTCCCCCCCTTGGCAAGGGGGGGCTGGGGGGGTCTCTTCCGCGAATTTGGGGTGGCTGGTTTTTCTCCCCCCCTTGGCAAGGGGGGGCTGGGGGGGTCTCTTCCGCTGAGCGTTCAGCAGTCAACACTTCACTTCTTGCCGACGCAATACAGGTACTGTTTGCCCCGCAGGACGATTCGCCCCCCGGAAATCGCCGGGGACGCGGGGCCGGTGTCGCCGAGGTCGTTCGTGGCCAGGACTTCCAATTTCGGGCCGGCCTTCAGGACGTAACTCTTGCCGGCGCTCGCCAGATAGAGGCGGCCGTCGGCCGTCGTCACGGGGCTGGCCCCGGTGTTGACGCCGTCGAGCCGTTCGCTGAAGACCGGGTCGCCGGCCGCCATTTTCCAGCACTTCAGCACGCCGGGGCTGTGCAGCCGGTACAAGTAATCGCCGGCGGCGACGGGGGAGGAGAAGCCGTCGGGCACTTGGGCGACTTTCCATTTGAGGTGCGTCTTCGTCACGTCCCCGGACCCGGTCGGGTCGGCGGCGACGCCGGGGCCGCCGCGGCCGCTGTCGGCGTACACGACCCCGCCGCCGAGGACGGGCGACACCGTGTCCCCCTTGGCCGCGCACGACCACAGCACGTCGCCGGTGTTGGGGTCCACGCCTTGCAGGGTGTCCGACCCGGCGACCAAGAGTTGGTCCTTGCCGTTGACGGGCGCCACGACGGGCGTGCTGTGACTAAAGTTGGCCTTGGGCCGCTTCTGCTGCCACGCGATGTCGCCGGTCTTGCGGTCGAACGCGACGAGGCGGGACGAGTTCTTGACGCCGTCGCACTGGAGGATCACCGTGTCCTTGTAGATCACGGGGCTGGCGGCCAAGGCCACGTCGAAGTCGAAGGGGACGACTTCCTTGCGCCAGGCCGGCTTGCCGGCGAGGTCGAGGGCGGCGATCACCGACGACCCGAAGACGGCGTACACGCGCTCGCCGTCGCTGGCCGGGGTCGGGGCCGTGTAGCCGCCGCGCAAGTCGGAGAACTGCCACGGGCCAGGCTCGACGGCAGCGGCCCACAGTTGCTTGCCGTCGGCGAGGTCGTAACAGACGACGTGGTGTTCCGGCTTCGCCTTGGTGGCGTCCGCCCCGGCCGGCCAGTAACTGGCGGCGAGGATCACCTTCCCCTTGACGACGATGGGGCTGGACTGGTTCTCGTCCTGCCGGGCCTTCGCCTCGAACCCCGGCAGGCGCGCCTTCCAGAGGACGTTCTCGCCGGTCTTGCCGTTCCAAGTGAGCGGGAGGTCTTTTTCGTCCGCGTGCCCTTGGCCCGTCGGGCCGCGCCAGCCCGGCCAATCCCCGGCGTGGGCGGCGGCGGCGAAAAGAAGGGCCAATGCGGGGAGGGAGAGGCGCATGGAGAGTCGGCGTCCGGGGAGGGCGGGTCTGTCAGAGAGTACGGCCGCGGCGGGCGGAGTGCAAGAAGTTTCCGGGCGGGTCCCTATTCACACGGGTAGAATAACGGCGACCCATTCGAGGGACCGACCATGATTGAACTGACGGAACTGCAACCGGCCGTGATTGAACTCACCGAACTGCAAGCGGCGGCCTTGGACGCCCCGCCGCAGCCGGCCGTCGCCGTCGACCCGCGGACCGGGCAGGAATACCTGCTCATCCGCCGGGACGTTTACGACTCGGTGAGGGCCGCCTTGGGGCCGTTCGGCCGCACGTGGGACAATCCCGAAGACGATGACCTCATTCGGGAAGACGCATGAACCGGGGCGACGTTGTCCAAGTAAACTGGCACTACACGGACATGACGGGCAGCAAGGTGCGCCCCGCCGTCGTCGTGCAGGCCGACTCCCTGAACGGACTCATCGACGACACAATCCTTGTGCAAATTACCGGCACGCGCCACGGGGTGCCCGGCACGGAAGTGTTGCTGGACCCGGCCGCCGAAACGGCCGCCGGGTTGAGAAAAATTTGCTTCGCCCGCTGCACGAATCTGTTGACCTTCGACCCGCGTTTCGCCCTGCGCACCATTGGGTATTTGTCGCCGGCGGCGATGCAGAGAATTGAGGCGTGCTTGAAGGCGGTGTTGGAAATTCCCTGAGTCAATACGCGCCGCGTCCTCACTCACTCGTCCGGGTACAACTTCGGCAGCGTCTCCGGCGGCGCGCCCAACTCAGCGATGGGCCGGTCGGGCAGCTTGGGCGTCACGGCCTTGATCTTGAAGTCGGCGGGGCGGGCGCCGGCGAAGGCGGCCGGGCGGGGCGGGGCGGCGTCGGTGGTGACGGCGGCCAGCGGGTCGCCTTCGTCGGCGTCGATCTCGGCCCAGTGGTCGGCCTCGATCACCTTCACCGGGTTGGCGGCCGCGTCCGCGGGGCGGATTTCGACGGCCGGCCGCTTCTTATCCAGGTGGAAGGCATTGTGCTTCCCCTTCCACGTAAACCACCGCTGCACCGCCTCGCGGTCGTCGAACCGCTCCGCGACGACGAGCGCCTCCCGCGCGTCGGCCGGCGGCAGGATCACGCAGTTCGTGACGGTCAAATCCGTGCGGGCCAGGCCGGTCGCCGGCTCGGTCTTCTTCTCCGAGGCCCGCAGGTGGACGGCCGGGCCGGTCCCGCAGTACGTCACGCGGTGCAGGCGGACGACGCTGCTGCCGGCCGCCGACGGGTCGCCGGCCGACGGGTAAATGTCCAGCAGCGTGCCGTCCAGCACGGCGAGCGTGTTCTTCACGTCGGCCTCGAACGGCCGGCTCCCCTGCACGTTGAACAGGCGGCCCCGGCCGCGGACGACGGTGTTCTCGACCGTGATGCGCGGGATCGGCCAGCGCTCGGCCGGGCCGGTCCCGGCCATCATCATCTCGCCGCGCGGGTCCGACAGCGTGACCGCGGCGAAGTCGTCTTCCCCGGCTTCGAACGTGATGACGCCGTTGCGGAACTCGAACGTCCCGCCGCCGGGCAGGACGGCCAAGGCCGGCACGCGGTCCGGCAGCAGGCGGACGTGCAGACCGTCCAGCACGAGCCGGCCGCCGAACAGTTTGAACATCGCCGGGGACCGCTTGAGCGTCGCCGGGGCGGGGACGAGGATCGGCCGGAAGTTCGCGTCCGGCTTGACGGTGATGTCCGTGTCCGGCTTGTCGAACTCGCACGGGTCCACTTCCAGCCGGCCGTTGTGCCGGATCAGCAGCGTGTCGCCGCGGCGCATGTCGGCCAGCGCCTTCTTCAGCGTCGGGTACGTGCCGGCCACCGGCGGGAACGCCGGCAGGGCCGGGTCCCACACCTTGACCGTCGCGTCGCGCGGCTCCAGGTCCGGCGGTTGGAGCGGCAAGCCGTACAGCGGCGTGGTGCCGAGGTAGCGGGCGCCGAGCATGTCCAGGTTCGTGCCGGGCACGCGCAGGGCGGCCAGCTTGAGGTTCGGGGCGAAGGCGCGCTTCGGGTCGGCCGCCCCGCCGACGAGGAACGCGAGCGGGTCTTTCTCCTGCCACGGGGACTTTACGAGCGCCCGGTCCGCGTCGCGGACGGGGATGCCGGCGCGGGCGCACTCGGCGAAGGTGAAGAAGTCTTCCCCCTCGGCGTACGGGGCGACATTCTGGTAGGCGTTGGCCATCGGCGAGCCGTCCTCGTCCAAGTTGGCCGGCTCGTAGCGCGTGCCGGCCGCCCGCCCGCCGCGCTGCCGGAGCAGGGCGGACTTCGGGGAGAACGGGCTGTACTGCTCCATGCCGCCGAAGATGCAGTGGCCGGCCTGCACGGCGCACCCGGCGCCGTCCGCGACTTCGACCAGCGCGCCGGCCGTCAGCAGGGCGGAGCAGTTCTTGAAGACGACTTCGGAATCGACCGTCTCGTCGTCGTCCTTGGTCACGCGGACGGCGGCGTGGTGCGGGGCGAAGGCGCACTCCGTGGCGGTGAGGTGGGCCTGGGCGTCGAGCCGGACGCCGACGGGGCCGGGGGCGAAGTAGCACTGCGAGAGCGTGACGGCGGCGCCGGCCGCGTCGACGGCGAGTTCCGCCGGGCCGTCCCGGCCGTCCCGGCCCCCCTTGAAGGATGAGGTGAACGTACACGCCTCGACGGTGACGCGGCCGAACGCGGCGACGAGCAGGCCGGCGTTCTCCGGGTCGCCGTCGGCCGCCGGGAACTGGAAGCGCACGTTGCGGATGGTCAGCGCGCCCTTGCCGCCGCCGGGGCCGCGCAGCGTCATCGCCCGCGGCCGGGCCTTGCCGGGCGGCGTGAACGCGAGCCGGACGGTCGGCTGCCCGACCCCTTCGAGCCGGAGGTTCTCCCCGGCGAAGAGGGCCTCGGCCGGCTGGCCGTCCTTGTCCGCGTACCGCGTCAAGTCGTACTCCGGGCCGGTCAGCCGGATGCGCTCGGCGCCTTGCTTCAACAGGGCCAACAGGTCGCCCACGGTCTGGGCCTCCCGCGCGCCGGACGGGTGCGGGTCTTTCTTCTCGGGCGGGTCTTTCTTGTCCGGCTCTTTCTTGTCCTGGCCGTCCACTTTCTTGTCCGGCCCGTCGCTGGTCGGTTGCGACTTCGGCAATTCGGCCACCGGGCGGTCGTTCTTCGCCGGGTGCATGCGCTCGTACACCTGCAGGCCGACGAGCACGGCCAGCATGGCGACGCCGGCCGCGACCATTAGGGAGATGTTGAGCCGGCCGCGTGGGGCCGCCTCGGCGAAGCGCGTCCCCTCGGCGACGCGCTCCACGGTCACGCCCATCTTGCGGGCCAGGTCCCGGAGTTGGCCGGCCGCCACGTCCGGGTGCTGGTAGCGCTGGGCCGGGTCCTTGGCCATCATGCGGTTGATGACGGCCGCCAGTTCGGCGGGGACTTCCGGGTTGTACGTCCGCACGTCCGGCGGCGTCAGGTTCTTGTGGGCGTCCAGCTTGCGGGCGACCGTCCCTTCCGGGACTGGGGCGTGCCCACTCAGCAGGTGATAAAAGGTGCAGCCGAGGCTGTAGATGTCGCTGCGGACGTCGGCCAGCCGCGGCTCGATGGCCTGCTCCGGCGAGATGTAGTCGAACGTGCCGAGCGTGACGCCGGAGTGCGTGAGCTGGCCGCCGACGCGGGCGTCGAGGCTGCGGGCCAGGCCCATGTCCACGACCTTGGCGTTCCCCTCCGGCGTGATGATGATGTTCGACGGCTTGATGTCGCGGTGGACGACGCCGCGCTCCGAGGCGTGGGCCAGCCCGCGCGAGACTTGGTACATGAGGGTGACGGCCTCGCGCACCGGGATCTTCCCGCCGCACGCCTCCATCCGCTGCCGCAGGTTGTCCCCCTCGACGAACTCGAAGGCGATGAAGTGCAGCCCCTGGTCCTCGCCGCAGTGGTACACGCGGGCGATGTTGTCGTGGTCCAGCTTGGCGGCGGCCCGGGCCTCCTGCTTGAACCGCTCGACGTTCTCCGGGTCGACGGCCATTTCCGGCGGCAGAATCTTGAGGGCGACGATCCGGCTCAGATCGAGGTCGCGGGCCTTGAGGACGGCCGCCATCCCGCCGCTGCCGACGATCTCCAGCAACTCGAAGTGCCCGAGCGTCCGCCCGGCGAACGTGCCGGCCAGCATGGCGTCGAAGGCGGTGCGCGGCCGCGTGGACGAGATGATGGTGGGGCTTTCGTCCGTGCGGGCGTCGCCGATCGGGGGGGTCAAGTCCGCGGCCCGGAGCGGCCGGCGCACGGAGGAGCCGGCCTTGGAAAGGCGCGTCTTGGCGGACGAACCGTCCCCGTCAGTGGGCGGCCCAATTGGCCGGCCCGCGGGATCCGGTGTCAGGGGTGCAGCCATGAACGGCCCATCACCGCCCGCCCCGTCCGGTTGAATTGACCGGAAGCGACACGAGCCAACGAGAGTCTACCGCGCCGCGGTCGGTGGGGTGATTCCCCGTGACAACCGATCCCCCGGCCTCAGGAAAGGACACGGACATTCCTCGTCCGTTTTGGGTGCCGCGCTGTTGACGCAGATTTCTCAAACTACCGCATTATAATTTATGAAGATACGGTGTGTCAATCCGGCAGTCGGGGGATTTGTCAGGAGTTTCCCGCGCCGGGGGATTCCCAAATGTTGAGGCTCGACCGGCGAACGGACCCATCGTCGCTTTTCGCTCCGCGAAAAGTCTTGACCTCCCCCACGCGAGGGACAGCCCCCACGGCAAAAAACCAGACTTTTCGCGGAGCGAAAAGCGACGATGCCCGCGAACGGCGGCGGCGACGGACCACTATCCGTCGAACTTTCGGTACAGATACTCGCCGGGCGCCAAGCCAGCCGTCCGCGGGTTATCGGCAATATACGCCCGCAAATGCCCGTACTGTTCCGGGCTGCGGACGAGGTGGTCGAACGGCTCCTGTTGCCAAAACTTCCCCGCCTCGCCGGTCGCCCGATTGATCTGAACCGCCGTGTAGTGAAGCCACGAATCACATTGCGCCCGCATCGCGTCCGCCGTCGGGAAGGCGGCCAACAAGTGGATGTGGTTCGGCATCACGACAAAGTCGCCCAGGCGGTACCGCTGCCCGTCAAAATGCAAAAGCGCGTCGGCGACGATTTTCGCCAACTCGGGCCGCCGCAACAGACACCGGCCGTGACACGAATCTAAATACGCTTCGCGGCAGCGGTTGAAGGTCACTCGGAAGTCCGCCCGCTCCTCCGCGGGGAGCGTGGGAACGACGGCCGACCAGTGCGCCCCGGTGTCCTTGCCCCGGAGTCGCAGCCACTCCCGCTTTTCCGCTTCCCACCGCGCCACGACCTCACGCGGGATGGAATCGTGCGTCCGAAACGTGATGAAGACCACCGCCCCCGCCTGCGCCCAGTGCGGGCGACACCGCTCGGAAATGTGCCATTCGCCGGCCGGGTCGAAGAGTTCACCAAGCATGACTGTTGGCCCCCAGGTTCCCCATTCGCCCATCATCGTCGCATTTCGCTCCGCGAAAAGTCTGGGCCTCCCCCTCGCGGCAGACAGCCCCCGCGGCGGGAAGCCAAGACTTTTCGCGGAGCGAAAAGCGACGATGACAGCCCCGAACCCAATCGCCGCTCCCTCCACGGGCGGACCCATCGTCGCTTTTCGCTCCGCGAAAAGTCTCGACCTTCGCCCAAGGGGTGACCGGCCCTCGCGGCGGGAAGCCAAGACTTTTCGCGGAGCGAAAAGCGA
>JAYTTY010000272.1:0-7121 GCA_043744795.1 Zavarzinella sp.
CAAAGCCGAGGAAAGGCATGATGAAAATGCCTTCTCTCTTCTCGTCTTTCCTCTGTGCTCTCTGTGTCCTCTGTGGTTAAGTTCTTCTCTTCCGTGTTCGATCCGTGGCTAAAAATTCTTCTCTTACCGCCCGTCTTTCGCTTTCGCCGCCCCGTACACGCGCTGAAACTCTTCCTCGAACAGCTTGGCGACCGCCGGGTTGTGGATAATCACCACGTTCTCGTCGTTCGACTTGTCGGCCGACTCGCTGAAATTGAACGACCCGGCCACGACCGTCTGCGTGTCCACGACGATGACCTTGTGGTGCATGTTGCGCGGGTTCGCGTCGAGGTACACTTGCACGGGGGCGCCGGCCGCCCGGAACGTCTCGTACTGCGTGCGCCCGCCCGCCGCTTGCGTCTTCTCGAACACCCCTTGGACTTCCGCGCCGGCCTTGGCCCGGGCCAGCATCGCCTTGCCAATGCCGTCGTGCGTGAAGCTGAACGCCAAGAAGTGGACCGATTGAGTGGCCTTGGCGGCCTCGGCCGCCACCTTGTCGGCGACGTGGTCGTGCGTGGAGAAGTAGTTCTCGATCACCGTGCCATCGGCCAAGGTAACGCTCGGGTGCGGAATCTTATGCCAGCGGGACGGCGCCCCGCCGAACTTGTGCAGGTCGAACATCCACGAGAACTTGGTCGCGTAGTTCTCCGCGAGGTCGCGGCTCTCGATGAATATCCCGTTGTTGTTGTTCCGGTACGCGCAGTTCTCGGTGAAGTTCATGGAACCGGTCCACACGGCCTTGTTGTCGAACACCATGAACTTGTCGTGCATCAGCGCGCCGTCCCGCTGGTCGTCGATGACGGGCACGCCGACGGCCTTCAACGCGTGGATGCCACTCTCTTGAAGGTAGTTCGTCTCGGTGACGACGCGGACGCGCACGCCGCGCTGGACGGCCCGCACCAGCGCGTCCGTGATGACGCGGTTGTCGAGCTCGAACGCGGCCACGTCGAGCGATTCTTTCGTCTGGTCGATGTAGCCGACGCACGCGGCCGCGATCTCGGACTTCTCGGCCGGCAGGTCCGGCGTGGTGAAGTAGACGCGAATCGGCCCGGACAGGTTGTCGGCGGCCGCGGGGCCGGACTCGGCCGCCGGGCGGTGTTCGCGGAGCCAGTGCAGGCCGCTGATGACCCACTCGTACCCGCTGACCGGGGCGATGCCGGTGACGGCCAAGACGAGGCCGAACGCCCACTTCAACAGCCCGCGTTTCCGCGGCCGAGCAGGGATTTTGCGGGTTCTTCTCGCCATGTCGGTCTTCCCTGAATGGAGGCGCCCAAGTAAAGCCCAGGGACGGCCGTCCCCGGGCTTTACTTGGGTGATTACTTCTTGCCGGCGGTGAAAGCGAATTGACTCAACAGCCCCGCCAACGTGTCGGCGGCCGTCTTCCCCGCCTTCCAAGCCAAGCCCAGTTTCTTCGCCGCCGCGGCCGAGTCGCCCTTCGCCCGCCACGCGGCCATCACTTCGCCGACGGCGCGGGCGTGGCGACAGGCGACTTCCAGGCGGCGGTTCGCTTCGGCCGGCGTGCGTTCTGTCTTGGCCAACGCCTCGGCGTGGGCGATCAGCCAGCGGTTGACGGCTTCGGCCTCGGCTTCCGGCAAGTCGCCGGCCAGCCCCTCGTCGTCCAGGATGCGGTCGATCAGCGGGCCGGCGTCCATCCGTCACCTCGGGGCGTCGCGCGTCCCGGCCGGGCATACCCCAACGGGCTCGGGCGGGCAACCCGAGTTTTACCCCTTAGCCGCAAGGTCGTTATGAAGGAAGTGATTTTTTTCGTGGACCGGGCGGAGGACGCTTGCATTCGGCGCGCGGCCTTGGTAGAACGATGCAAACTTCCTCGGCATTCTGGGAATTTGCACCCTTGACTTGTGCTTCGCCGGGTGTCAAACGCCGTGAGGAGTCCGCAATCCATTCTCGGTCATCCGTGACCACTTTAAGGGGAGACGTCGCATGGACTTTCTGTACAGTTGGGGCGGGATGGCGATTATGGCCCTGTTGTTGGTGGGCTTGGTCGGCGTCCTGATTTACGTCCGCAAGAAGGGTTCCGACGAGTAACGTCGGCTTTGGCTTCAAATACCGTCAGGGGGTCGGGGGTTGTCTTTCGGGGCCGCCCCCGGTCCCCTGCCGCACGTTACGGCGCCGCGAATCTGGCAAATCGGCAATTCGCCCAACGGTGTAGCCTCAAGTCAAAAGCGAACCGGAGACTTGAGTCCCCGGTCCTTTCACGCTCGAAAAGCCCGCGATCAGAAGCGGGGGATTGACATCCCCCGCTCGCCAAAACAAAGACAACGAACACGTTACTTCGCGCCCGTCTGGGCGACGGCCGGGGCCGGGCCGAAGCGGGCCAACAACTTCTCGAAACTCACCGCCGTCGTCTCGCCGGGGGTCACAACGACCTGCTTGGCTTCCGTGTACTCGCGGCCGTCTTCCGTCACGACGGCCTTCACCGTGTACGAGTATTCCTGACCCGGCGTCAGGGCCGGGGTGCGGAAACTGCGCTCGGCGGCGGCGCTCTTGAGGGCCACGCCTTCGACGTACACCTTCGCCCCCGCGGGAACACTCAGCACGACGGTGGCCGGGACCGGGGAGACGCCGAGGGTGTTGAACCCGTTCTTCTTCGGAACCTCTTTCTTCGGCTCGTCAATCAGCGGAATGCCCGGGGCCTTCGGCACTTCCGGGAACACGCCGGGGACCGGCGGGATGATGCCCGGGGGGAAGTTCGGCGGCGTCGGCCCGAGCGGCCCGTCGGTCCGGTCCGCGGCCGGCGGCGGGAAGAGCGCGGCCGGGGCGCCCGGCCGCGGGTAGTCCGGCGTCACGGCGGGGTTGTACGGCGAGCCGGTGGGCGGGGCCGGAATGTAGCCGGGGGCCACGTACTCGCGCCCGGAGACGTAGGGTTGCGGCGGCCCGTCGTACTGCATGAAGTCTTGCGGGCGGTACTTGGGGACGTCCGCCAGCGTCGGCGGGTGCTGCACGGAGACGGCCCCGTAGAAGCCGAAATTGCCGTAGCCGCCGAACCCGGCGTAGCCGACGCCGGCCGAGTGGCCGATCAGCCCGCTGTCGAAGGCGAAGTGCCCGTAGGTGCAGCACGGGTTCTTTTGGGTGTAGTGCGCATACGGCGGGGCCGTCACGCACGGCAGGCACCCGGCGACGCTGGTGTAGTAAGCCGGCGTACAGCCAATGCCCCAATCATTACGGCCGTGCATGGTGAAGCACGATCCGCCGCCATTGCCGTAGCCGCACCCTTTGCCGCACGCGCCGCTGCCGCACCCGCCGTACCCGCCGGCGCCGTAGCCAGCGCCGCAACAGGACGGGGCGTTGTAGAAGTGCCCGTAGGAGGCCGTCGCGCACCCGCCGCAGAAACTGCGGGCGTTGCCGGGGTAGTACCCGAAGCCCTTGTTCCAGCAGTTCACCCAGCCGTAGCGGGCCGGCAGGCAGCAGTCGTAGAAGCAGTGCTTCAGCCAGAGGCTGCTGCCGTAGCGGGACGGGGTGACGGGGCACAGGAAGTCCTGCGGCACGTCCGGGGCGGCCGTCATGGCCGCCATCATTACCAAGCTGTACATGCGATCACGCTCCTTCGCGCACGGGCGCTTCCAAACGGGAAGTCCAGAGTGGGGAAGCGTTCCCGCGCGCCGGGCGCGCCGCAAACGGCAAGGGTGAAGAATAAGCAGGGTGGGCGGGGGCGGTTGCGGACTGACCGGCGCGGCCGGCAAAACCGTCCGATAAAGTTCGCCACTCGCCCGGCTGGGGGCGGCTGTACGGGATGCGCCGGCCGGTCACACGTACTGGAGCAGTTGCCAGTTCAGGCCGCCCGTTTCGCCCAGCGGGACCGTGGCAATCCGGGTCTTCGGCAGCACGCCGGCCGCGGCCGGCGGAGGGTGAAAGCCGGCGGCGACGGCCGCCGCCGCCGCGGCGTCCACGTCGGCCATTTCGACGGCGAACATCGGGGCCGGGCCGGGCGTGCGCTTCAAGAGCGGGCTGTCCGTCCCGGTCGGCCCGAGCAGTTCGATGATCGCGTCCCCGATTTGGTACTGCCGGATCACCATGCTCGGCGTGCGGACCTCGCCGAACCGCAGCACGCCCAGAACCGTCTCCCAGAAGGCGCACTTCGCGTCCAAGTCGTGCGTGATGACGGCCAAGTGGTCCAACCGCTTGGCCGTCAAGGGGCCGGCGCTCTGGGCCGGCGTCCCGGCCGAGCGGTCGCGGTCGGCCAGAGCCACCTTCCATTCGATCAGGCGCAGGTTCACCCCCGCCGTCGGCAGCGTGTTCAGGAGGGCCACCTCCGCGACCACGGCGCCGGCGTCATTTTTCCAGAGCGAGGAGGCCCCCGTCAGGCCGCGGTGGTGCAAGTCCGCGAGGGTCTGCTTCAAATCGGCCACGCGCAGGCCGAACTCCAAGACGCCCGGCGCGGCGGACGCTTCGCCCCGGACCCACACTTGGAAGAGAGCCTCTGGCGGGCCGAAGGACAGCGTCCACCCGTCCCGCCACGACCCGACTTGCCAGCCGATTCGGCCCGCGGCCTTCAACGCCAGCACGGGGTCGGCCGGGGCGTAACACAGGTGATTGATCGCGTCAAACGGCATGGCGGCGGCTCCCCGGGGCGTGCCCGATGTTCGTGCAATTCATCTGACGGGTTGCCCGCCGGCGCGTCAATGGCCGCGGCGACTTTCATTTCCCGCCGCGTTTCTTCGATGCGGAGTTTCCCCACATTTGCCGTATTCTCTCGGAGATTTCGCCGGTCAGCTATTTCTCCGCCGCACGATGGCCCCGTCCGGCATCACGGTTGCGATAGGGGGGTCGCCCTGTGCCTGAAACGGGTTCCTCTCCCTTTCAGGGCAAAATGACCTCCCCATCCGCAACGGGTGACCGCCCGCGGCGTGAGACGAAGGAACTCCGTTGCCTCTCCTCGGCGAAACGACGTGTCCGTACTGCGGCGTCGGCTGCCGTCTCAAGGTGGAAGGCGATTCGACGGCCGTGACGCGGATTCGCGGGGTCGAGTCGGCGGCCGCCAACCTCGGCCGGATCTGCGCGAAAGGCGCGCAACTCGGCCCGACCGTCCGCACGCCCGACCGGGCGACGCACCCCCTTGTGCGGGCCAACCGCAGCCAACCATTTCAACAGGTGTCGTGGGACACGGCGCTCGATACCGTCGCGGGCAAGTTTCAATCCGTCATCAAGGAACACGGGCCGGACGCCGTCGCGTTTTACGGCAGTGGCCAACTCGACTCCGAGACCGCCTACCTGATCTGCAAGCTGTTCAAGGGCTTCCTGGGGACGAACAACACGGACTCCAACAGTCGGCTGTGCATGGCCGCCGCCGCCTTGGGGTACCGCGGGTCGCTCGGCAGTGACGGCCCGCCGACCTGCTACGAAGACATCGACCACGCGGACTGCGTGCTGGTCATCGGCTCCAACATGGCCGAGGCCCACCCGGTCACGTTCGACCGCCTGCGGACGGCCAAGAAGAACCGCCCGGAACAGCAGATCATCGTCGTCGACCCGCGGCACACCGCCACCTGCGCCATCGCCGATTTGCACGTCCCCCTCGCCCCGGGGTCGGACATCGCCTTCATCAACGCCGTCGGCCGGCTGTTGGTGGAGAAGGGCCGGGCGGACGAGCACTTCATCGGCTTCCGCACGAAGGGGTTCGTCGAGTACGTCGCCTTCCTGATGCGCCGGCCGTTGGACGAACTGATCGCCGCGTGCGGCCTGCCGCGGGAGACGGTCGAGAAGGCCGCCCACCTGATCGGCAAGAGCCGGGCGTTCCTCAGCTTTTACTGCATGGGAATGAACCAGAGCACCGTCGGCATGTGGAAGAGCAACGCCCTCATCAACCTGCACCTGCTCACCGGGCAGATCGGCAAGGTGGGGGCCGGGCCGTTCTCCCTGACCGGCCAGCCGAACGCGATGGGGGGCCGCGAGTGCGGCCTGCTGGCCCACCAACTGCCGGGCTACCGAGTTGCCGAGGACGAGACGCACCGGCTGGAGATGGAACACTTCTGGGGCCGCCCCGCCGGGTCGATCGCCCCGAAGATGGGCCTCTCCGCGGTGGAGATGTTCCAGCAACTGGAGACGGGCAAGCTCAAGGCCATCTGGATCGCGGCGACGAACCCGATGGTCAGCATGCCGGACCTGCACCGCGTGAAGAAGGGGCTGCAAAACGCGGAACTCGTCGTGGTGAACGAGGCGTTCCACCCCACGGAGACGAGTCGGCTGGCCCACGTGGTGCTGCCGGTCGCGTCGTGGGGCGAGCGGGCGTGGACCAGCACCAACAGCGAGCGCATGGTGTCGCGGTCCCCGAAGATGTGGGACGCCCCCGGCGAGGCGCTGCCGGACTGGGAAGTGCTGACGCGGTTCGCCCGGAAGATGGGGTTCGGCGAGGCGTTCTGGTACGAGAACGGCTCGGAAGTGTGGGACGAGTTCATCCGCTGCACCAAGGGCCGGCCGTGCGACATGGCCGGCGTCACCAGCAGTCGGCTCAACGACGGCGCCGCGCTCCAGTGGCCGTGCCCGGACCCGTACCACTACGGCACCAAACGCCGCTACCTGGACCACAAGTTCCCGACGCCGGACGGCAAGGCCGTGTTCCTGTGCCGGGACCACCAAGAGCCGTTCGAAACCACCAGCGCCGACTTCCCGTTCGTGCTGAACACCGGCCGCATTTACGCCCACTGGCACACGCTGACGCGCACGGGCAAGGTCGAAAAGCTGATGGCCCGCGATCCGGCCGCCTACGTGGAAATGGCCGCGGACGACGCGACCCGGCTGGGCGTCGAGGACGGCGACCGCGTGCGGATTTCCAGCCGCCGCGGCACCATCGAACTCCCCGCCCGCGTCGAGCCGGGCGTCCGGGCCGGGATGATCTTCGTCCCCTTCCACTGGGGGGATTTGTACGGGGAAGGCAACGCCCTGAACTACCTGACCGTGCCGGCCTACGGAGCGGTCGAAAAGCAGCCCGAACTGAAGTTTTGCGCCGTCCAAGTGGTGAAGGCCCCGCGGAGGCCGGCGGCGGCCGAGGAAGCCCGGCTTTCGCTGCCGGTGTTGGAATTGGCGTGATCGCGGGGCGTGTTTTGGCGAGCCGAGCGGCGTAAGCC
>JAYTTY010000273.1:0-7108 GCA_043744795.1 Zavarzinella sp.
CACGTCGGGCTGACGCCTCGACGCTCGCCGTTGCTCGGCAGGTAGCGGTTGTTGTCGGGGAGTCCGCGCCCCACTCCGAAGCGTCGCGTCGCGGCGAAACGGGTTTGCTTCGCGCATTTCACGCCGCCCCCGCCCGTTGTTCCCGCTACTATAATGAGGGAGTGATTCGCCCACGCTGACTGAGCGCGAGAGGCCGGCATGCATTTTCAATTCGTCGTCGCCCCGCCCAGCGCGGCCTTCCCGGCCCCGCCGGCCCCGCCGGCGCCCCACGACGCGACCGCCGACTTGCTGCGGGAACTGATCGACGTGTCCAAGGAACAACTGGCGTACCAGCGCGCCTCCCACGAGGCCGCCAACAACAACGCCCGGTGGCAGGCGTTCCTCGCCCGGTGGGCCGAGGAGTTCCCGGAGGTCGGCGGGTTCTGCCAGCAGTCGATGCCGCTGATCGAGCGGGCCTTCCTGCGCCTGCTCGACGACGTCACGCGCCGCCTGACGGACGAGGACGCCGGCGGCATCGACGACGAGTTCTCCCTGTCTGAATTCCTGGACCGCTACGGCATGCGCCTGGGCCAACTCGGCCAGTTGCTCAACACGCTCGGCCCCATCGCCGACGCCGCCCGCCAGATGGGCGACCGCACCCCGTGACGGCTTACTTCACACTCCCGTTGGTTGACGCATGGACATAGCCCCCGCGGACTTGGCCCCCATCCGCGAGCTGTACGGCCGCGGGCTGTACGTGCAGGCCCTGCGGCTGGCGGAGCGGTTCGGCCCCCTCACCGAATGGACCAACACCCCGGCCCGGCTGCTCGGCGGCCGGCTCGCCATCCAACTCGGCTCCGCGCGCCTCGGCCGCTACATGCACTTGCGCGCCTACCGCGACACGCCGGCCCACCCGGAGGCGATTTACTACCACGCCCGCTACCGGCTGGAGAAGTTCGGCCCGCACGCCGCGTGGCGGTTCCTGCGCAGCCACCCCGACCAAGACTGGAACGACGCCGCCCCGGAAATCCGGGCCGACTGGTACGGCCTGCACGCCTTCGTGTGCGGCCGGATGCGCGACATCGACCGGGCCGAGCGCTGGCTGGCCAAGGCGGAAGCGCTGGCCCACGACCGGGCGTGGCTGTGCGTGGAGAAGGCCGCCGTCCACGAGTTCGCCGACCGGCACGCCGAGGCCCTCGCCGCCGCCGAGCGGTCTTTGGAACTCGTCCCGCACTTCCGGCCCGGCGTGCAGGCGAAGGCCCACATCCTGCAACTCCTCGGCCGCGAACGCGAGGCCCTCGCCTGCCTGACGGAGGGGTGCGACTATCTGGAAAGCGGCATCGTCGCCGCCCACCTCGCGGCCGTCCAGATGGACCTGCGGCTGTACGCCGAGGCCCGCAAAACTTACGAGCGGTACGCCGAACTCTCGCCGCTGATGGACGAGGAGACGGCGAAGTGGCTGGCGGCCCGCCGGGCGGACACGGCCTACTACGTCGGCGACTTCGCCGCCGCCAAGGACCACGCCCGCAAGGCCGCCGACGAGTTTTACACCGCCTTCGCGGACAAACTGGACGCCACGCCCGAGCCGGCCCCCGGCGTCCGGCTCGACCTGCCGCCGAAGGGGCCGGCGGTGAAGTCCGCGTTCGAGTGGGTCGCCAAGTGGTGGAAGGTGCCCGCCCCGCCGTACGCCGGCGAGTCGCCGCCGATGGACGGCCTGCCGGACCCGCGCGAGCGCCAGTGGGCCGAGCAGAACGGCTTCGCCGTCGCCGAGTTCACCTCCACGGAAGAGGCCGCCCACCGCATTTTGGCCCGCGGCTGGCCGTGCGTCCTAACGCTGGTGGACGCCGGGTTCGGCCACTCGCAAGTCGTGTGCGGCGGGGACCCCGTCCGGCGGACACTGTGGGTCGCGGACGTGGGCGAGCCGCGCGTCAACGAGGCGCCGTTGAAGGTGATCTCGGAGCGGTACGGCACGTACGGGCCGCGCGGCTTCCTGATGGTTCCGATCGAGTTCGCCGTCGAACTGAGCGCCTTCGCCCTGCCGGACTCGGCCCGCTACGACCGGCTCCACCGCGTGCAGGCCGCGCTGTTGAAGCACGACCGGCCGGCGGCCCAAGCGGTGTACGAAGCCATGCGGGCCGACGAACCGGGCCACCGGCTCACTCGCTTCGCCCGCCTCGCCGTCGCCCGGTACGACGCCAACCCGACGCTGCTGCTGAACGCCGTCGACTCGCTGCTCGCCCTCGCCCCGGAGGACAGCACCGCCCTCCTGGCCAAGCTGAACGTGCTGCGCGACTTGAACCGCCGCGACGAGCGCGTCGAACTGGCCCGCCGGCAGACCGTGCGCAAGGACGCGGACCCGCTGTTCGCCCACCACCACGCGCAGAACCTGCTGCAAGACCCCGACCGCCTGGAGGAGGCCCGCCGCGTCATCAAGAAGGCGGTCCGGCAGCGGCCGCACGCCCCGGGGGGGTACTACATCCTCGGCAGCATCCTGTGGGAGATGCGGAACTTTCAGGAGGCCGCGGACGCCTACCGCTTCGCCGCCGCGCTGGAGGACCGGGACGAGCAGTTCGCCGAGGCGTACTTCCGGGCGGCCCGCTCGCTGGAGCAGACGCCCGAGGCGATGCGGTTCCTCAAGTCCCGCTTTGATCGCTTGAAGGGGAAGGCCGCCGGCCCGGCGCGGGCAATGTTTTACGTGTTGAGCGACCAAGAGGAGATGGATGCCGCCTTCGACCTGCTGACGGACGCGGCCGCCGACGGCCCGGCGGCCGTGCCCGCCGAGCGCGGGGACGCGCTGCTGTTCGCCGCCGAGATGCGCAGCAACTACGACGAGCCGGCCATCGGGCTGGAATTGTTGGAGCAGGCGAAGCCGCTGGCGAACACGGCGAACTGGCGCCGGACGGCCGCCCGCATCGCGCTGGTGCGGGCCGACCTGCGCGACGCCCGCCAACACTGGGAGGCGCTGCTGGCCGACGAGCCGCTGTCGGCCGACCTGCACCGCAACGTCTCGCGGGCCGTCGCCGACCTGGAGGGCCGGGCCGCCGCCGTCGCGTGGGTCCGGAGTCTGTGCGACCGCTTCCCGCACCACTACCCGCTGTGGCAACTGCTGATCGACTGGCTGCGCTCCGAGCAAGTGGGCGACGGCCAGCGCCCGCCCGCCGAGCCGGCCCTGCGGCACCTGCTCGACCTGTGCCCCGACGACGCGAACGCCCGCCGCGAGTTGGCGATGCACCTCTCCAACCACGGCCACGCGGCCGAGGCGCTCGCCGAACTGGAGACCGCGAAGGCCGCCGAGCCGGACCACCTGTCGTACTTCTTCACCCTCGGCCACGCCAGCCGCCGGGCCGACCGGCCGGACGAGGCGCGCGAGGCGTACGAGGAAGCCATTCGCCGGTCCGCGGACAACGAGGGGGCCATCTCGGAACTCTTGAACCTCGCCAAGACGGACGAGGACAAGAAGGAAGCCATCGAGTTCCTCGCGGACGAGTTCCGCCGACAACACCTGATCGGCGACGGCCTGCTCACCTTCCGCGAGCAGGCGATGCAGGCCCACGACGCCATCGAGCCGGACGACCTGCTGCGGCTGCTGCAAGACATCGCGGACGAGCACCCGGACATCTGGCAGGCGACCTCCGCGCTGGTGCAACAACTCACGATCTGCGGCCGCATCGAGGAGGCCCGCGAGTTGGCCCGCGACGCCGTCGAGCGCTGGCCGCTGCTGGCCCGCCTGTGGGTGGACCTCGCCGAGGTGGCCCAGGCGCAAGAGGACCGCGAGCCGCAAATCGCCGCGCTGCGGCGGGCCGTGGAAATGTCCCCCGGCTGGAGCTACCCGGCCCGCGAACTGGCCGACGCGCTGGAAGCCAACGACCAGGCCGACGACGCCCGCGTGGTTCTGGAACAGGCCGTCGCCCGCGCGCCGCTCGACCCGGTCAACCACGGCTACCTCGCCGACAACTTGTGGAACGCCGAGGAGGGGACGGAGGCCCTGCGCCGCGTCGGCATCGCCCTGCGCATCGACCCCGGCTACGACTGGGCGTGGCGGCACCTCGCCGTGTGGGCCGAGCGGTTGGAAGAAGGGGACAACGCCGCCCAAGTGGCCCGCGACGTGTGCCAACTCCGCCCCGGCGACCCGCGCGGCTGGCTGGCCCTCGCCCGCCTGTTACAAGGGCCGAAGAACAACGACGAAGTGCTGAGCGCCTTGGACAAGGCCATCGCCGCCCACCCGCGCGGGCTGGAAGCCTACGACCTGAAGGCCGAGCGGCTGGCCGAGATGGGCCGGTTCGACGAGGCCAAGGCCGCCGCCACGCCGGCCGTGTTCGAGCACGACCCGCCGCTGATCCTGCAAGGCCGGGCCGCGTGGGTGGAGGCGAAGCGCGGCAACATCCCGCTGGCCTGCCGCGAGATGCAGGCGCTGGTGGCCGTCGAGTCGACGTATTACTGGGGCTGGCAGCAACTGGCCGAGTGGTACAACGAGACCGGCCGCAAGGAAGACTTCCTCGACGCCGCCGACAAGCTGGTGGACCTGCGGCCGGACAACCCGATGGCCCTCGCCATGCGCGGCGAGGCCAAACTTCAGAATGATGACCGCGAGGGGGCGAAGGCCGATTTGAAGGAAGCCCAGCAGGCCGAGCCGGGCTACTTCTACGCCGGCATGTTGCTGTTCGACGCCCACCTGCACGACGCCGAGTACCCGCAGGCCCGCGCCGCCTTGGCCGTGTTGGAAGAACACGTCTCCGACGGCGGCCGGCCGCACCTGTTGAGCCGGTACATCCAACTGGCGACGCGGACCAAAGACAAGGAGGCCGCCGGCGACGCCTTCCGCGAACTGCTGACGCTGCCCTCCGACACGCCGTGGCTGATCGGGGCGGCGGCCAACGAGCTGCGCCAAGCCGACTGGGGCGACCTGACCGACACGGTGTTGCGCGAGACGCTGGAAGAGGCCGACGACTACCACCCGTGGGTGCTGATGACGTGGCTGGACACCGAGGACAGCCAGGAGGCCGACCCGGAGGACAAGCTGCGCGTCGTCAACCGCGTGATCGAGACGCACCCGCGCTACCCGCTGGCCTACGACGTGAAGGCCGAGATCCTGACGCGCATGGGCCGGTACGACGACGCGGTCGCCGCCTGCCACCCGAAGGCGTGGGGCGACACGCCGCCGCAAATCCTGCGCGGCCGGCTGGCGTGGATCACTGCCCAGCGCGGCGACCGCCCCGCCGCCATCGCCGCCATGCGGGCGCTGCTGACCGCCGACCCCGAGTACGCCTGGGGCTGGCGGCAACTGGCCGAGTGGTACGACGAGGAGGACGCCCACCCGGAGTTCCTCGACGCGGCCGAGCAACTGGTGCGCCTCAGC
The DNA here is from genome assembly GCA_043744795.1 of Zavarzinella sp. GTDB lineage: Bacteria > Planctomycetota > Planctomycetia > Gemmatales > Gemmataceae > Zavarzinella. The sequence goes on from JAYTTY010000273.1 coordinate 5,336, forward strand.
GCGACCGACCCGTCCGCCTACGTCGCGCGCGGCGACGCCCGCCAGGCGATGGCCGACCGCCGCGGCGCCAAGGCCGACTACCAAGAAGCCCTGCGCATGGACCCGGCCTACGGCATCGCCGGGCTGCACCTGTTCGAGTTGGAACTCGGCGACGGCGAACTCGACGCCGCCCGCCGCACGCTGGCCATCTTGGAAGAACACGCCGGCGGCCCGCAAGTGGCCCTGGCCGCCGTCCGCTTGCACGCCCGGAGCGAGGACGCCGAGGCCGCCCGCTTGGCGCTGTTGCAACTGTTGCCGATGGAGGAGGCCCCGTACTTCCTCGTCTCCCGCGGCGTCGAGACGCTGGTGGCCGCCGGCATGGGCGCCGTCGCCGACCGGGCGTTGGACCAGTTGATGGCCGGCGAGGAGCCGAGTTCCACGACGGTCCGTCTCTGGGTGGAGCGGGCCGTCGCCCGCGCCGACTGGGCCTTCCTCGACCGCCTGCCGGCGTTCGTGCAAGCCGGGGACAACGGCCTCGAAGCGCTGTACGCCGCCGTGGACGCCCTCGGCGAGCCGCCGCACCGCCAGCGCCTGCACGAGGTGATCCAAAAGTTCGGCGACGCCCTCAAAGCCACCGACCGCGGCTGGGCCAAGGTGACGGCCGCCCTGATGACCGTGACCGACTACCAGACGGCCGCGACGTGGGGCGCCGACTGGAAGACCCGCGACATCGACGAGCCGTGGATGCTGCACCCGCTGGTGGTGTGCCACCGCCAACTCGGCCAGTACGCCGAGGCGAAGGCGATCTGCGAAGCCGCCCTCAAGATCGCCGACGAGGACGCCACCACCGGCGACTTCGCCGCCTGGCTGGCCTTCGAAGAAGCCCTCGACGGCAACCACGACCGGGCCAGAAGTCTCTTCCCCGCCATCGACCCCGAAGAACTCGACGGCCTGCCGCTGATCCTGCACACCCTGACGGAAGGCCTTCTGCTCACCCGCACCGGCGGCAAAACCGCCTTCGAGACCGCCAAGGAAAAGGCCAAGAAGGCCATCGACGCCCACAAGGCCGCGGCCCCCCAACCCGACCTGGCCGTCAGCTACCAGCGCTGGACCGCGAGACTCGCCAAAGAAGCCGGCGGCGTCGGCGCCTGGCTGTGGGCCAAGATGAACGGCCGCAAGCTGCCGTGAGTTGATGGGCGATGACTCACCCTCAACACCCACTTCTCTCCTCTACCGCCGCAAGGCGGTCCCGTTGGAGTCCCGCTTTTAAGCGGTCTTGGAACACTCACCCACAAGGCCCATGAGGAGCGGAGTCTTCGACGCTCCGACCCCTTGGGCGAACGACGCTCGCCCGGCAGGAGGCCGTTTGCCTTACCTCCCGGCCCTCGTGGGTGATAACTGCTTGCCCGCAGGGTCGGACCCTCGAAGACTCGGTCCTCCTGCCTCTTGCGGCGGGGAGGTCACAGACCGCTTAAAAGCGGGACTCCAACACGACCGCCGCCCGGCGGTGGCAACGAGAGATGCGTATAACGACAAACGCAAAGCCGTGGGCTTGACACCCGAGCGGTGATCGCCCGCCTGGTGAGCCGCGACGCGGAGGCTTTGCGGAGAGGAGCGCGTCCGGCGACCGCCACCGGTATCCGCGATCATCTTGTGAGCCGCGACGCGGAGGCTTTGCGGAGAGGAGCGCGTCCGGCGACCGCCACCGGTATCCGCGATCATCTTGTTAGCCGCGACGCGGAGGCTTTGCGGAGAGGAGCGCGTCCCGCGACTGGGACTGAAGTGCGTGGGTCG
>JAYTTY010000274.1:0-26584 GCA_043744795.1 Zavarzinella sp.
GCATCAAGTTAAGGAAAAACGCCGAGAAAAATAAGGACTTGCGCCGATTGAGGCAAAGCAATAACCCCTGTTTTCTCGGTATTGGCGAAGCCCGGTAGCGGCGTAAACCCGCTATGCCTTCCTTAACTTGATGCCTATGGGGGCCGATTGTCATAAACCCGGGGTTCGCCGAGCCTCACCCACGGGCGACAGTCCGTCGCCCCTCCGGGGCTACTACACGGATTAGTCCCACATGTAACGCTCGTCGTATTCCACCTCGTGGGCGTTAAGAAAAGCCACCAACTCCTCTTGGAACGGTTGGCCATGATGGTGCTGCTCTTGGCGGGCAATGTATTCGAGAATGCTCTTCTGTTGCGACTTGCTGATTGTGAAGGCGGCATAACCTTGCTGCCACGCGAAAAACTTGAGATTGGAAAACTCGCGATGCACCCAGCCGGAGGAATTTGCTTTGACAGCCCCAATCACGGCCGAAACAGCCTTGTCTTGCCGCAACCGGGCCAAGATGTGTACGTGATCCTCAACACCGCCAATGCCCAAGGCGACGCCGCCCTCGTCCCGAATGCCGCCGCCCAAATAGGCATGGAGCCGACCCCGCATCGGTTCCGCAAGCCACGGCATCCGGCCCTTGGTTGAAAAGACGATGTGATACAGCAACTGCGTGTAGGATTGCGGCATGAGAAATCTCTCAAATGAAATCCCCGGGGTTCGTCGCCCGAATCCCCCGGGGGCCATCGCAAACCCCGTATGACCGCGAACGAATCCCCGGGGTTCGCCGAGCCTCACCCACGCGCTACAGTCCGTCGCCCCATCCGGGGCTAATACCTTGTGAGTGGTTTTCAGCCCCGGCGGGGCGCCGGAGTGTAGCCCGTGGGTGAGGCTCGGCGAACCCCGGGGATTTGGCGCGACATCCCGGATCCTTGGCACATTAACCCACGTCACTTCTTGATGTCAACCTTGCTCGCCTTGACCCACTTCTTGCCGTCCTTCTCGGAGACGACGCCGGTCACGGTGACGCCCGGCTTCGCGGCGCCGCCGCAGACGTCTTCGTGGTAGTCTTCGTCGTTCCCCTTGTCGGCGATCAGGTACGTCACCGTCTTGTCGCCGTCCTTCACGAGCAGGGCGTTCGTACACTTCTTGACGCCCTCCAACTTCAGGTTGCACTTGGCGCACACGAGCGTGCCGGTGAGCTTCACTTCCTTGTCCGCCGGCTTGTCTTCCGCGGACAGGGTGAACACCGAGCCGCCGAGGGCAAACACCGCGAAGGCCAATACCGAACGAATCATGTTTTTTCTCCGAACGTGAGACGCACGCGAGCCAGGCCCCGGCCGCACGGCCGGGAGGAATTTTCCGAACTCGCCCACGTCTTCAGTGTACGCACCCGGCCCCGCGAGTGGGCGGCCGCAGTCCCGAGGCAATATGCGGATTCGACTTTCCGCCGCCCCGCGGCCGGCTTCCCGTTGACACGGCCGCCCGGTGTGAGACAATATCTCCACACCAAGCACGTCGTCCGCACACGGAGAAGTCACATGTTTTCGAAGGTTCTGGCCGGGGCGTTGGGGCTGGCTGTCGTCGTGGTCGGCGGGGTCGTCTATCACCAATACGGCGGCTGTCCGATGGCCGCGATGTGCAAGTCGCACTCCGACATCAGCGAATCGGCCGTGAAGACCAGTTGCTGCGAGAGCCTGTCCCGCGAAGACGCGGCCCACGCCTGCTGCTCCGAAGAAGGCCCGGCGGTCTCCGCCGTGACCGACGACGGCGCGGAAGTCTTGGCCATCGCCCCGCGTGAAGTGAAGTAACCGCGGCCGGTCACACCGTGACGTGGGCAAAGGGGAGCCGGGCGGCTCCCCTTTTCGTTTGCGCGAGTGAAGTCGGATTCGACCGCAAACGAACGCAGGGGAGCCGGTCGGCTCCCCCGCGTCGTTTCATTCACGTCTCGTCACGTCAGCCGCCCGGCCGGGGCGGCGCTCCGGGGCCGCCGGGACTGCCCGGAATCCCGGGGAATCCGCCGGGGCCGCCGGGAAGGCCCGGAAACCCGCCCGGCCCGCCGGGCGTGCCGCTGGGGTCCGGCTCAATGACCAAGTTTTCCACCTTGAGCATCCGGGACGGCGACTGTTGCCGCTCCATGAAGTTCTTCCAGTCCACCGCGATGATGGAGAACCGCTTGTCCGCGGAGTCCACCCCGGACAGGCCGGCGGTCGCGTACCCGAACGCCTTGGCGAGGGCGGTGATGGTCGCCTCCTCGTCCAGTTCGGCGTCCCGCGGCAGCTTGGCCATTTCCTGCAAGAATTGCTTGAACTGGGGGAACCGCTCCTTGGCCATGAAGTACACCAGCGACCAACTCAGCGTCCGGGCCTTGGCGTACGCCTTTTCAGACTGCGTCTCTTTGCTCTCGCCGTCGATGTCCTTGGCCTCGGTCCGCATCAGCCGGGCGACCCGGAAGTAATCGTCGGCTACGGTGCCGATGAAGTCCCGGTTGGCGTCCCGCAACAAGCCTTGGTCGCGCATCTCCTCGTAGTAGCGCATGTACGCCCAGTTCGGCCCGCCGCCGCCGCGGTAGAAGGCGACCTTCACCTTGCCGGCGCCGCCGGGGAACGGCCCCTTGGGCATCTCGAACAGCGACCCGAGGCCGAACCGCACCCACTCCGGGGCGATCACGGTGCGCGGGAGCAGGCCCGTCTCGGCGAACAGTTGCTGCGTCCCCTCGTGGGTGGCCGACGAAATCTCGGACTCCCGCTGCAGGGCGTTGTCCACCAGGGCCAGCGTGCAGGCCCGGGCGTACTCCGTGAACTTGTCCCCGTCGCGGTCCTTGGGGTCCGGCAGCTTGGCCTTGAACAGGTCGGCCGGCCGGTACTTGCGGTACACGTCCTTCAGCAGTTGCTCGAAGTTGACGGACGCCTTGTCGAGCCGGCGGCCGCTGAACACGGCCAAGTTCTCCCGGCGGGCGTGGAACCCGTCGGCGACCAAGTTCGTCGCCTCGAAGGCGTCCCGGTACTTGCGGAACTCCACCGTGTCCGCGACGATGACGGCCGGCAGCTTCTCCGCCGGCCCCCGCAGCGCCTCGCCCCGCATGGCGAACCACAGGTAAAAGGTCTTGAAGTTGTCCTCCAAGAACTCCAGCCGGCGGGTGGCGCTCTCCTGCAACCCGTCCGGGTGGATGATCGCGTAGTGCTTGCTCGTGGCCATCGTGAAGTTGAAGCGGGCTTGCCACTCCTTCGCCACGTTCGTCTTGGCCGGGGCGGCGGTGATGACTTCCTTCACCTTCTGGTAGGCGTCCAGCACCGCCTTGATCTTCGGGTTGGCCAAGGCCTTGTCGTTAGTGGACAACTTGTCCATGATCGCCATGCAGTCGTCCGGCAGGCCGACCGTCAGGCACCACTCGGCGAGGTCGAGGTTCTTGTCCGGCGTGGGTTCTTTCATGAGCCGATGCCGGTTGGCCAACTGATCCTTCGGCGTGGCCAAGCGGTTCATGTCCAACACGATGCCGTCGGCCCGGGCGTCGAAATAGGTCGTGCCCCAGAGGTGGTTGGCCGCCGCGTGGTACAAATTGTTCCCGCCGACCCGCTCTTGGCGGAAGGCTTGCAGGGGGACCAAGTGCAGCCCGCCCTTGGCCTCCACCACCGCCGTTACATACTCGTCCGCCCCGAGGGCGTACTTGCTCCGCGGGGGGGCCGCCGTTTGGCCGGGGTTGGGCGTGCCCGGGTTCGCGCCGGAGAAGCCGAACGCCCCGAACCCGCCGGGCGCGGGCGGCGCGCCGGGGGGAGGGCCGCCACCCATGCCGCCGGGCGGCGGGCCGGGAATTCCACCCATGCCGCCGGGCGGCGGGCCGCCGGCCATTCCACCGGGCCGACCGCCGAAGCCGCCGGGGGGCGGGCCGCCGCCGATCCCAATCATCCCGCCGGGGGGCGGGCCGCCGCCCATGCCGAGCATTCCGCCGGGTGTGCCGCCCATGCCGCCGGGCGGGCCGGCCGGCGCGCCGGACCCGTTGGACGAGTTTAGCAGCACGCGGATAATCACGTATTCCGCGTGGGCGGCCGTGCCCAGCCCCATCAGGGCGGTGACGGCCCAAAGCCAACGTCTCATGGAAGCCCCTTGCTTAAAATGCGCCGAACGCGGCCGAACAGAGTTGTGGGAGTATTCTAGTAGATTCTCCCAAGGAATGCGGGCCGGCACAAGGGGGAAGTTTGTAACCTAAGCAGGCAGGGGAATTCTCGGTCCGCCGACCCATCCGTGTTGACACTGGTAATTTTCCGGCGGGCCGATCGGCGCGGACGGCGAGTCGCCGCGTGTCCGTTGCCTTTGATCTTCTCTCACGTGAGCCGCCAAATGATCTGGGAAATCGGGGACCACCGCTACGACCCGTGCCAAGTGATTTACAAGGTGGACGGCGAGTACGGCGACCTGTCCAACATGTGCAACGCCTTCCCGCTGACGGTGAACGGCGTCACGGTCAAGTCGAGCGAGGCCCTGTTCCAAGCCTGCAAGTACCCCTCGGAGCCGGACTGGCAGCGGGACATCATCGACGCCCCCCACGCCATGCAGTGCAAGATGAAGGCCCGCAAGACCGGCCGGCCCAAGCACGTCCGCGCGGACTGGCCGGAAGTCAACGTCTCGGTCATGCGCTGGGTGCTGCGTGTGAAACTCGCGTGCCACCCGCAGCGGATCGCCGCCCTCCTGCGATGGTCCGGCCAGGCCCCGTTCGTGGAAATCTCCCGCAACGACGCCTTCTGGGGGGCCATCGAGGCCGCGGATCGCGTGGCGCGCGGCGAGAACCATCTCGGCCGCCTGTACACCGAACTCCGGGAAACCGTGCGGGCCAAGTTCGCCGAGGGGAAAGAGGCCGACCTGCTCAAGGTGGAGCCGCTGCCCATCGAGAACTTCCTCCTCCTGGGCGAACCTATCGGCCTGCTGGTCGGCACTGGGAGTTTCGGCAGCGTGAAGCCGAGCCGCGAGACGCGGGGCTAAAGGGGTTTCTCGAAAGCTCATGCACGGCCGTGCATGGGCTTCCCCGCATCCGTTACAATACCCGCATCGGCCGATTCCCCCACGGGTTGCCCATGCACGACGTCTGCACCATCGACGAGGCCATCGCGGACTTGAAGGCCGGGAAGATGATCGTCCTCGTGGACGACGAGCACCGCGAGAACGAGGGGGACGTGGTGATCGCGGCCGAGGCGGTGACGCCGCAGGCCATCAACTTCATGATCCGGCAGGCGTGCGGCCGCCTGTGCCTGGCGATGTCCGGCGACATGTGCGACCGCGTCGGCCTCACCTTGCTGCCGGGCGTAAACCTCGACCCGAGCGCCACGCCGTTCACGCACAACTTCGACGCCCGCGAAGGCGTCACCACCGGCATCTCCGCGTTCGACCGGGCGCACAGCATCCAAGTCGCCATCGCGGACAGTTCCACCCACGGCGACTTGGTGTTCGACAAGGGCCACCTGGATGGCCTGCGGGCGCGCGAGGGCGGCGTTTTGGTGCGGGCCGGGCACACGGAGGGGAGCGTGGACCTCGCCCGCTTGGCCGGGATGAAGTCGGCCACCGTCATTTGTGAGGTGGTCCGCGAGGACGGCCACATGGCCCGCCTGCCGGACTTGAAGGAGTTCTGCGCCAAGCATCAGCTCAAGATGTGTACGATCGCCGACCTCATCAAGCACCGCCGGCAGCGGGAGAAGCTCGTCGCCCGCGAGATCAGTTTGAAGTTGCCGACGGCCCACGGGACGTTCGACCTGTTCGCCTACTCGTCCCTGGTGGACGCCGACTTGCACATCGCCCTCACGGTCGGCGGCATTGGCCTGGAAGAGAACGGCATGACGCCCGTGCAACCCGACCCCGTGTTGGTCCGCGTCCACAGTGAATGCTTCACCGGGGATACGCTCCAGAGCGCGTTGTGCGATTGCGGCTCACAACTCTCGCACGCCCTGCGGCAGATCGCGGAGGCCGGCCGCGGCGTGCTGCTGTACATGCGCCAAGAGGGCCGCGGCATCGGCCTGTTGAACAAACTGCGGGCGTACAAACTGCAACAGGAAGAAGGCCTCGACACCGTCGAGGCCAACCAACGCCTCGGCTTCCCGGCCGACCTGCGGCACTACGGCCTCGGCGCCCAAATCCTCTTCGACCTCGGCGTCCGCGAAATCCGCCTGCTGACCAACAACCCCAAAAAGATCATCGGCCTCGACAGCTACGGCCTCAAGATCGTGGACCGCTTGCCGATCCAAATGGCCAGCAACCCGAACAACGCGGCTTATTTGCAGACGAAGAAAGACAAGCTCGGGCACCTGCTGGACGACATTAAGTGAACGGCGGGTCTTATCTTCGTTGGAGTCCCGGCTTCAGCCGGTCTTCGAGTCACAAAGCCAGAAAAAATCATTTGCCCATGCAGTGCGACCATTCGCCGAAGACCGGCTGAAGCCGGGACTCCAACGAAAACTCGATCCGAAGATGTCTCACCCGATCCTCTTCCGAAACTCCTCCACGCCTTTCGCATACGCCCCGGTCCACTCGCTCACCGGCGACACTGGCGCACCGAATCGCACCAACTGCTTGACGGCGTCGGCCACCGTGTACGCCTCAGCGATCCCTTGCTTCTTCCGGTTGTAATTCTCGATCCCAGCCAACGCGACGACGGCGGCGCCCAAGGCGGTGCCTTCACTCGACTGCAACCGTTCCAGTGGGCGGTTCAGCACGCTGGCGAGGATCTCGCCCATCAGTTGGCTCTTGGCGATGCCGCCGGAGATGGTGACGCGCGTCACTTTGGTCCCGGCCGCTTCGTGTTCCTTCACGGCCAAGGCGATCAGGTAGGCGATGGCTTCCAACGCGGCCCGGAACTTCACGCCGATGTCGGTGGGTTCGCTTGGGAACCACTGCACTCGCGGTTCGGTGACGCCGACGGACGGCTCGGACAACACGAACGGCAACACGCTGACGCCGTTGCACCCCGGCGGGACGGCCCGGGCGGCTTTTTCCAACTTCTCCCAATCGGGCTTGGAGCCGACGACGCGGTCCAGGAATTGGGCGCCGTTGCTGTAGCAGCGCATCCAGAGGTACGGCCCCCAGTTGAGCTTCATGGCGTCCAGCGTGCCGGAATTCGGGGCGGCGGCGGCCGAGGAGTTCACGACGGCCGAGTTGCCGAGGATGATCGCCACCTGCCCGGCGTCCACGGCCCCGCCGCCGACTAACCCGGCTGCTTGGTCGTCGAGTGTCGGGAAGACCAACGGCCGAAGCCCGGCCGGCAAACCGGCGTCTTTGGCCGTCGCTTCCGAGAGCGGGCCGATGGGGTCGTTCATGTCTTGGATGATCGTCGGCAGGGCGTTCCACGCCTGTTCGCGGTGTTCCGCGGACGCGAGGGCGTTCAGCATCCCCGTGGCCCACTGGTTGGTGCGGAAGTCCATCATGCCCGTGGACGCGGCCGAGGACACGCTGGTCACGTCGAACTTCCCCGTCAGGTAGCCGGCGGCGGCGACGCCGTGACAGGCGATTCGGGCGGTGCGCATCCAGTCGTCGGCCGCCAGCGTCTCCTCGTCCTTCACCAGATGGCTGAGACTGTAGCGGATCGCCCACGGGCCGCCGATCAACGCCTTCACCGCGTCCGGGCCGCCGAGGCGTTCCATCCCCTTGGCGTGGTACTTGGCCAGCGTCTGATCGTTCCAGCAAATCATGCGGCGGACTTGATTGCCGAGGGCGTCCACGCGCCCGGCCGTGTGGTGCGTCGCCGAGATGCCGCCGGCGACCCAGTCCGACAGCCGGCCCAGCTTCTTCAACGCATCGGCCATGCCGCGAGTCGTCGCCCGCGCCTGCCCTTCCAATTGCAGCATGTTGAACTCGGACACGCCCCCCTCGGTCCACAGGTCCGTGGGGAACCGCACCTCGGCGACGACGTGGCCGGCGAGGTCGAACGCGAGGCACTTGGCGGCCCCGGTGCTGAAGTCCCACCCGGTGATGATGGCGGTGTCGGAGAGCGTGCGCAGGGAGGTCGGCATGGGAGAGCCTTTCGGGGGATTGCGGACATTCGAGTTGGGCGCGAGGTTTGACCTCACCCCCTAACCCCTCTCCGCAGCGGAGAGGGGGAACCAAACCAAAACAGCTTACGCCCGCTTGCTCCCCCTCTCCGCCGCGGAGAGGGGGCCGGGGGGGGTGGCCTTTGCCTTCAGTTCAACTCCACCGCCTCTTCCCAGTGGTCGTAGAGCTGCTTCAGCCGCACTTTGCCGGCCTCGAAGGCGGCCATCGTGTCTTTGACCAAGTGGGCGTCCCGGTAAATCTCGGGGGAGACCATCTTCGCCTCCAGCGCGGCAACTTGCCGTTCCTGCTCGGCGATGTCGTCTTCCAAGTCTTCCACCTTGCGGTACGGGAACTTGCGCTTCGGCTTCGCCCCCTTCGGCCGGGCGGCCGGGGCGGCCTCGGCGGTCGCGGAAGGGGGCGGCGGGGGATGGGCCTTTTCCTTGGCCTTCCGCTCGGCGTTTTCTTCCCCTTCGCGGGTCGTCCGCAGGGACTCGTACAGGTCGTAGTTGCCGTAGACCATTTCCACGCGGCCGGGTTCCATGACCACCAACAGGTCGCAGACGCTGTTGAGGAAGTAGCGGTCGTGCGTGACCACGATCACGGTCCCGTCGAACGCCTTGATGGCCTCTTCCAAGGCGTCGCACGCCCAGATGTCGAGGTGGTTGGTCGGCTCGTCCAAGATCAGGACGTTCGACCCTTCGACGACGAGGCGGGCCAGCGCCGCCCGGCTCTTCTCGCCGCCGCTGCACTCGCGCACGGGCTGGTTGAGGATCCTCCCCGTGAGGCCGAAGCGGCCGAGCAGGTCGCGCATGCGCTGGTCGGTCACGTCCGGGTCCGGTTCCGGCCAGACGGCTTGCAGCACCGGCTTGTCTTCGTCCAGGAGTTTCAAGTGCTGATCGAGGTAGCCCATCGTCATCAGGTGCCCGCGCTTGACCGCCCCCTCGGTCGGCTCCTCGTCCCCCAGCAGAATGCGCAGCAGAGTGGTCTTGCCGCAGCCGTTCGGCCCCATGATGCCGAGCCGCTTGCCGCGCTGCAATTGGAAACTCAGGTTCTTGAACAGGCGTTTCTCGCCGTAGGCTTTGCCCAAGTCGGAAACTTCGAAGACGACATCGCCCGCCCGCATCACGTCGCCGAAGTGCATCATGGGCGTTTCGACCCGCGTCGGCATCTCGACGCGGTCGAGCTTGTCCAGCGTCTTCATGCGGGACTGGGCCTGCTTGGCCATTTGCCCGTAGTGGTTGCGGCGGTAGTATTCTTCCTGCTTCTCGATGAACTCCCGCTGGGCCGTGTACTCCCGAAGTTGCTGCTGGTAGCGTTCTTCCCGCAGGCGCACGTACTGCTTGTAGTTGCCGGGGTACGGGTCGATCTTGCGGTCGTGCAGCTCGAAGACTTTCGTGACCACGCGGTTCAGGAAGTAGCGGTCGTGGCTGACGATCAGCATGGCCTGCGGCTGCTGGGCGAGGTAGCCTTCCAGCCAGCGGACGGTGTCGATGTCCAAGTGGTTGCTCGGCTCGTCCAGCAGCATCACGTCCGGGGCCGAGAGGAGCAGTTTGGCCAGCAGGAGCCGCCGCTGCTGCCCGCCGCTGAACGTGTTCGCGTCCCGCTGGTATTCGCTTTCCTTGAAGCCCAACCCGCCGAGGACTGTTTCGACTTTGTGGTCCAGCGTGTAGGCGTCGTTGTGCCGCAGGAGTTCGGTGAGCCGGTCGAATTGGGCCGACAGCAGCTTTTGCTCGATTTCTTCGGCGGCGACCGCCAACTTCTCGGCGACGGCGATGAGTTCTTCCTGGGCGTGCAGCAAGTCGGCGAAGGCGCTCTTGGCCTCATCAAAAAGCGTCCGGCCGGGGGGGAACTCGGCCTGCTGTTCCAGCAGCATGGCCCGCGCCCCGGCGTGATACTTGACATCCCCGGCGTCCGACGTGTCCAGCCCGGCGAGGATGCGCATCAGCGTGGTCTTGCCGGCCCCGTTCGGCCCGACGAGGCCGACGCGCTCCCCGTGGTACAACTCGAACGACAATTCGTCGAACAGCGGCCCGCGGTCGAACGCCCGCGACAGCCGGGCGACACTCATCAGCAACATCGGCGACGACCCATGGGGCGAAGGACATGGGTCATGATATGGCGGGGGAGGCGGGGGGAATGTCCCCCCCGGGGCTGTTTCCCGCCCCGCGCGCCGCTTTCCCAATCACCAGAATAGGTTGGCCCGGCCGGCGTCGGCCCACGCCGGCGCCTTGTGGAAAAAGATGACGGCCCCGTACTCCCCGCCGTGGTCGGTGAAGACGGAATACGTCTCGCGCACGCCGGCCTGTTGCAGGATCCGCAGGAACGGGTTGAGCGGGTAAGCGTTCATTTGCATCACCGGCCCGGTCGGCTCCGGGGCGGCCGGGGCCGGCTCGGCCCGGCCGAAGAGCTTGCTTTTGACCTTCGCCTTCGCCAGCGCGACGGCCTTTTTGAAGTGTTCGCTCCCGTTGATCTTCCGCACTTGGGGCGTCGGGAAATGGTGCATCGGGGCGGCGTCGTACGCCTGCTTGCCGAACAGCAAGTGCACCGCCCCGCCGCCGTTCGGATTGAGCCGGCCCACCATCTGGCGGAAGTATTCCAGCCCCCGCTCGTACGGGATGTGTTGGAACACGATGAACGAGTTCAGGAAGTCGAACGTCCCCGTCACCTGCGAGAGGGCGTCGTCCCCTTGCGCGAATGCGGCGTTGGCGACGCCCTGCTCCGCCGCGTGCCGCCGGGCCTTCTCCAGCATGGCCGGGGCCACGTCCACGCCGACGGCTTCTTCCACGTGCTTGGCCATCGCCAGCGTCAGCCGCCCGACGCCGCAGCCGAAGTCCAAGCCGCGCGTGGCCGTGAAGTCGGGGGCCAGTTTTTCCCGCAGCGTGCGGAAGACCCAATCCATGTACTGCCGGCCGGAGTCGAAGAACAAGGCCAAGTTGTCGGCGGTCAGGTTCTCCCCTTTAAAGCGGTCGTCCGTGAGGACGGCCCAATACGGGTCGGTCCGGCCGAATTCTTTCCAGTCGCTGTCCGTGTCGTGGCCCGGCATCGCGTCTCCCGTGGGGCGGCGCTTGGAGCGCGCACGCCGCGCGCGTATAACCAACACCGCGCCGGCCCGTCAACCGCAACCGGGCCGCCCGCCCCGTTCCCCGGTCCGCGGAAGGACGCCGGCATGGCTTCTTGGCTGAAACGACTGTACCACAAACTCCCGGTCGTCCGCGAACTGAATATGGTCCGCGCGGAGTTGGCCCGCCGGAACCGGCACGCCGACGTCGCCCTGCGGACGCAGATCGAACAGTACTTGCAAGGCATCCTCGGCGACCCGAAGTACCGTGACCCGAAACGGTTGGCGGCCCACGAGGCCCAACTGTTCTCCCAGAACGGCGAAGACGGCCTCATCGCCGAGATCTTCCGCCGCCTCGGCGCCGGCTCCAAGTCCTTTGTGGAAATCGGCGTCGGCGACGGGCTGGAGAACAACACCGCCCTGTTGTTGTCCCAAGGCTGGGCCGGCTGGTGGTTCGAGGCCGATGAAGGGAACTTGGCGGCCATCCGCAAGCACTTCCCGAAGCGGCTGGAGCGGAAGGAACTGCGGCTCGTCCGGGCGTTCATCGACGCCGGGAACATCCGGCAATTGCTGGCCGACAACGGCGTGCCGCCGGAGCCGGACTTTCTTTCCCTCGACATCGACTTGAACACATACTACGTCTGGGAGGCGATGCTGCCGCACGTCCGGGCGCGGGTGTTCTCCGTCGAGTACAACGGCTATTTCCCGGCCGGCGTGGACTGGAAGGTTGATTACGACCCGACGGCGGTGTGGGACTATGCGAGCCACTTCTGGGGGGCCAGCCTCAAGGCGCTGGAGACCCTCGCCCGGCCGCACGGGTATCAACTCGTCGGGTGTGACCTCGACGGCGTGAACGCCTTCTTCGTGCGGGGCGACCTGGCCGGGGATTTGTTCCCGACGCCGGCGACGGCCGAGAACCTGTACGAACCGGCCCGCGGCCACTTATACGCCTGGCGCAACCTGTTGCCGCAAGACCACCTGTCGGCCGTCAAGCAATTGCTCATCCGCGAAGCCGGGCGGTAAAAGGGCGAAGCCCGCGGGCGGCCGTCCGTGGGCGTTCCGGGCTTCGGTCCCTACATTTTCCCCATTGGTTTCATCTCACTCGACCGGGAGTTTTCCTGACCATGGCCAAGTACGTGTATTCCTTCGGCGGCAAGGCGGCCGACGGCAACGGCAAGATGAAGGAGTTGTTGGGCGGCAAGGGGGCCAACCTCGCGGAGATGTGCCTGATCGGCCTGCCCGTCCCGGCCGGGTTCACGATCTCCACGGAGGTCTGCACGTACTTCTACGACAACAAGAAGACCTACCCGCCGGAACTGCAAAAGCAGGTCGAGGCGGCCGTCGCCAAGGTCGAGAAGATCATCGGCACCAAGTTCGGCGACACCAAGAAGATGCCGCTGCTCGTCGCCGTGCGCTCCGGCGCCCGCGACTCGATGCCGGGGATGATGGACACGATCCTCAACCTCGGGCTGAACGACCAGACCGTCGTCGCCCTCGTCAACGCCACGAAGAACGAGCGGTTCGCGTGGGACTGCTACCGCCGCTTCATCCAGATGTACGGCGACGTGGTGATGGGCGTGCAAAAGCTCCCCAGCGAAGACCACGAGCCGTTCGAGACGGTCATCGGCGAACTGAAAGACCAGAAGTACGGCAACGCCGAGATTGAGGACACGCGGCTGACCGCGGAAGACCTCAAGGAACTGGTCGCCCGCTTCAAGAAGCTGGTGAAGGACCGGACCAAGCAAGACTTCCCCGAAGACCCTTGGGAACAACTCAAGGGCGCCGTCGGGGCCGTGTTCTCGTCGTGGATGAACGACCGGGCGATGGTCTACCGCCGCAAGTACAACATCCCGTCCGAGTGGGGCACCGCCGTCAATGTCCAGGCGATGGTGTTCGGCAACACCGGCGAAGCGTCCGGCTCCGGCGTCGCCTTCACGCGCGACCCGGCCACCGGGGAGAAGGTGTTCTACGGCGAGTTCCTGATGAACGCCCAAGGCGAAGACGTGGTCGCCGGCGTCCGCACGCCGGACCCGGTCGCCAAGCTCAACGGCATCATGCCGCACGCCTACAAGGAACTCGAAGGCGTCCGCAAGTCGCTCGAAGCGCACTTCAAGGACATGCAGGACTTCGAGTTTACCATCCAGGACGGCAAGCTGTTCATGCTCCAGACGCGCAACGGCAAGCGCACGGGCGTGGCCGCCGTCCGCATCGCTTGCGAGATGGTGAAGGAAAAGCTGATCGACTGGCAGACCGCCGTCGGCCGCGTCCCGGCCGACCAACTCGAACAAGTGCTGGCCCCGATCTTCGACCGCACCGCCGTCAAGAACGCCAAGGCCATCGCCACCGGGCTGCCGGCCGGCCCCGGCGCCGCCTCGGGCAAGATTTACTTCAATGCCGAGCGGGCCGTGGAAGCCCATGAGAAGGGCGAGAAGGTCCTGCTCGTCCGCATCGAGACCAGCCCGGAAGACTTGCGCGGCATGATCGCCGCCGAGGGCATCCTGACGGCCCGCGGCGGGGTGAGTTCCCACGCGGCCCTCGTCGCCCGGCAGATGGGCAAGGTGTGCGTGTGCGGGGCCGCCGCCCTGAACATCGACTACCACGCCAAGACCCTGACCGTCGGCACGGACGTGTTCAAGCAGGGCGACTTCCTCAGCATCGACGGCACCGCCGGGACCGTGTACGCCGGCCAGTTGAAGACCGCCGCCTCCGAAGTGGTCCAAGGCCTGATCGAAGGCGACAAGGTCGCCCAGGCCGGCAGCACTTACAAGAACTTCGTCCAGCTCATGGACTGGTGCGGCAAGGCGACCCGCATGACCGTCCGCACGAACGCGGACAACCCGGAGCAGACGGCCAACGCCGTCGCCTTCGGGGCCGTCGGCATCGGCTTGTGCCGCACGGAGCACATGTTCTTTGAAGGTGACCGCATCGACGCCATGCGGGAAATGATCCTCGCCGAGAATGTCGACGAACGGCAGAAGGCCCTCGCCAAGCTGCTGCCGTACCAGCGCGAAGACTTCCTCGGCATGTTCAAGGAATTGAAGGGCTACCCGGCCACGATCCGCTTCCTCGACCCGCCGCTGCACGAGTTCCTGCCGCACGACTTGGAGTCCCAGACGGCCCTCGCCAAGAAGCTCGGCGTGAAGGTCGAGAAGATCACGCAGCGCGTCAGCCAATTGCACGAGCAGAACCCGATGCTCGGCCACCGCGGCTGCCGGCTGGGGATCAGCTTCCCGGAAATCTCCGCGATGCAGGCCCGGGCCGTGTTCGAGGCGGCCGCCGAGTGCGTGAAGCTGAAGATCAAGGCGAACCCCGAGATCATGATCCCGCTCGTCGGGTTCAAGAAGGAACTCGACCTCCAGGCGGCCATCGTCCACGAGGTGGCCGCCCAAGTGCAGAAGGAGAAGAAGGTCAAGCTGACGTACATGGTCGGCACGATGATTGAAGTCCCCCGCGGCGCCCTGACCGCCGACGAGATCGCCGAGACGGCCGAGTTCTTCAGCTTCGGGACCAACGACCTGACGCAGACGACGCTCGGCATGAGCCGGGACGACTCCGGCAGTTTCCTGCCCCACTACGCCGAGTCGGAGATCGTGAAGAACAACCCGTTCGCCACCATCGACCAAAAGGGCACGGGCGAGCTGATGCGGATTGCCATCGAGAAGGGCCGCAAGACGCGCGACAAGCTCAAGCTCGGCATCTGCGGCGAGCACGGCGGCGACCCGGCCTCCGTGAAGTTCTGCGACAAGCTCGGCCTCGACTACGTGAGCTGCTCGCCGTTCCGCGTGCCGATCGCCCGCCTGGCCGCCGCCCAAGCGAACTTGGCCGCGGCCCAAGAGCCGGCGAAGAAGAAATAAGACCGAAGGCGTTCACCACAAAGTCACAAAGGTCACACAAAGACACACAAAAGAAGACGGAAGAAAAATTCTTTCAGGCCTTCTTGGTGTGTCTCTGTGTGACTTTGTGCCTTTGTGGTGAATGTTTTTACGCAGAAGCCTTCCATGCTCCTCGGCATCCTCTCCGACACGCACGACCAACTGGCCCGCACCCGGCGGGCCGTCGATCTGCTCGTCTCGCACGGCGCGCATGCCCTCATTCATTGCGGCGATTTTATCCGCCCGGAGATCGTCCCCGCCTGCGCGGTGTTGCCGTTCTATTTCGTCTACGGCAACAACGATTCCGAGGGAGACTTGGCGGCCGCTGCCGAGGAGGCCGGGGCGTTTAATCTGAAGTGGGGCGGCGTCATCGAACTGGCCGGCAAGCGCCTGGGCGTGACCCACGGCCACATGCGGGGCGACGAGCGGCGCGTGATGGCCGAAAACCCAGACTACCTGTTCACCGGCCACACGCACGCCACGCACGACGTGATGGACGGCGCCGTGCGCCGCATCAACCCGGGCGCGTTGCACCGGGCCGACGAGTTCACGGTCGCCGTTCTGGATTTGGAGAGTGGAGAGTTAAAAATCCTCCCGGTCGGGCGGTGACCGGGAGGCCGGGCAGAATTACGACTCGAAGTTAAACAGCCGGCTGGTCGCGCCCGAGAGCGAAAAGGCGCCGGCGCTCGGGTCGGCCAACAGGTCGTCCAAACCTGTCCCGCCGTCGATCAGAGACGTCGTCGCCGCGGTGAACGTAACGACGGCTTGGGCGTCAACCGGCGTCGCGTCGCCCAAGGCCAAAATGTCGTTGCCGGCCCCGAGGTTGTACGTCGCCAAGCCGCCGATCAGCGTCGCCGCGTTCGCCGCGGCGTTCGTGGCGATCAGCAGGGAGTCGTCTCCCGCCCCGGTGTCGATCTTGCTCGCCCCGGACAGGGTCGAGTTTTCGATCTTCACGGTGTCGGAATTCGCCCCGGTGGCCAGTGTGGTCAGCCCGGTCACGGAGACGCCGAGCAGGTTGATCTGGTCGACGCCGAACCCGGACGTGACGGTCAAATTCCCGGAAATCGGGATCAGTGTGGCAGAAGCGGCGGCCCCGAGGGTGACCGTCGTGTTGCCGTTCTTAGCGTCGATCTTGACGTTCTTTGCTTCAAACGTCGGGGAGAAGTTAAAGGCGTCCTGCCACTGGCCGCCGGTGAACGCGAAGTCGCCCAGGATTTTGCCCGCGCCCGTCGTACTGAAGTTCGTTGAGCTCGCCCCGCCGGTCTTGACGGTCACATTGTTGCTGAAGGTGGCGGCGGCGCCCGCGACGGTGAACACAACATTCGAGTACGGGCTGGTCGCCGAGACGGTGACGGCCCCGTCGTACGTGTTCGTGCCGGCAAATTGTTGGTAACCGGCCCCGCTGATCCCGGTCGCCGAAGTGGTCCCGTGGACGGTGAACGCGGTGGCGTTGCTGCCGACAAATGCTCCAAACTTTGTCGCCTTGGCAGTCACGCTCCCGTTCACCACGTCGGTTCCGCCGTTAGCGAACACGCTGGCCTGTTGGCCCGTGGCCGTCACGTTCCCGCCCTTCGCCATGGCATCGCCAGTGGTCGAGCTGTTCAAACTCACGAAGGCGGACCCCATGACGGCCGTGGCCGACACGGTGCCAGTCTTTTGGACCGCGCTCAGGCCGACGCTCGCCGAATTGGCCCCCGTGGCCGCAAGATTCCCGGTCGCCGTGGCAGTCGTGATGTTGATCGTCCCGGAATTCGTCCCGGTGGCCGTCACCGCCCCGATCGTCTGAGCCGCGGTGGTCGACACCGTCGCCGAGGCGCCCTTGGCCGTCAGGTTCCCCGTCTTGGTGGCGGTGGTCACGTCTACGGTTGATGGCCCGCTGCTGGAAGCCGATACGGTCCCGAGTGTCCCGACCGTGTTCGTCGTGACCGCCGCGCCGTTGACCCCGGTGGCCGAGATGGTTCCCGCCGTGAAGGCGTTGGACAGGGTGACGGACGCCGAATCGGTGATCGCTTTCGCCGACACGTTGCCAATGGACTTGGCGCCGTTCGCGCCAGTGCCGCTGACAGTGATGTCGGCGTCGGCCGCGCCGATCGCCGTCAGGTTGCCGATCTTGAAGTCGGTGATCGCAGCCGACTGAGTAATGGTGATGGTCGCGTCGCGGCCCGCGTTGACGGTGACGTTGCCGGTCGGAACGCCGACATCCACCATCGGGACGGTGTCAAGGTTGATGTCGGTGCCGGTGAACGTGCCGTGGCCCTTGGTGGTGACGGACGCGCCGTTCATGAACCCGCCGGTGACGCCGATCTTGGCGTTGGCGTACTTGGCCGTGGCGAAAATCAGGCCGCTGAAGGTCGAGTCCGTGGCTTGGACGAACACGCCGGTGGAGGACGTGTTGGCGTCCCCGCCGCTCGCGGTTACCTTAGTCGTTTTGACCGTGTCGAGGGTCACGTTCGTGTGCCCGTAATTGTTCGAGACGGTCACGCCGCCCGTGACATCAATGAAGGCGGCCGTGGACGAGGCCAGGGTGAGGTCCAAGTCGCCGACCGTGCTCGTGGCGGTCACGGCGCCGGTAATTGTGGAGGCCGCGGTGGTCCCGATGGTGACGGTGTCGTTGCCGTCGCCGCCGTTGTACGTGATCGGCCCGGAGGTGATCGCGGTGAGGTTGCCGAAGAGGAGTTGGTTGTCCCCGTCGCCGAGGTCAATGTTGAAGGCCCCGGTCCCGGCGGCAATGGTGTCGGCGGCGACGGAGCGGACAATGTCGTCCCCGCCGGCCAGCTTGATAGACAGGCCCTTGACGACGCCCGGCGCGCCGGTCACGGTGAACGTTTCGCCGTCGTTGCCCGTGACAACGCCCGTGGTGAAGTTCACGCTGATGTCACTGGAGTCGTCGCCCCCCGAGATCGTCAAGAGGCCGGTGGCCGAGTAATTAACGCCAATCAGCAGCCCGGCCGGGTTTTCCCGCGGCTCGAGGGTCTGAATGTTGAGGCGCGGAAAACGCTTCGACTTGCTGCGCATAGCCATGGAAAATCACCTGCGAGGATTTCGGGCGGGGGATTCGATGCGAATCGTCCCCGGACCACGCCCGAGTGTATTGGGCGTCAGTCAGTGATTTTTATGTTATGACGTAATTTGGGAAGGGATGGTAAAATGGGAAGATTCGATCCGGATGTGGCTCGTCCACATCCGAACGGGCCAAGGGCGTAAGCGTTTGAAGTTGGCGACTACCGTCGCACTCCGTCACTCATGCCCTTAGCCCGTGCCGCCCGTTATTCACGCTCTGACTTAGAGCGGAGTTCAGGATGTTGTAGCGGCCGGTCATTGGTGGGACCGGCGTCCCGCCGGTCGTTGGAGTCTCACGGACCGGCGGGACGCCGGTCCCACCGCTACAGCAATATGACTCTGCTCTCGTCCTTATCCTTCGGATTCCCCTTCGGCTTCGGGGCCGGGTTCTTCGGCACGGGCGGCGTCACGGCCGGCGGCGCCTTCGGCATCGGCGGGTCGACCACCGGCGGCGTCTTGGGCGTCGGCGGTTCCTTCGGAAGCGGGTTCTTCGGCTCGGCCGGCTCCTTCGGAAGGGGGTTCTACAGGCCGGCGACTGTTGACGGCAACAGTCGCCGGGAAATGGCGGAGGGTATCATGGAGGAATCTCAAGGGTTTCGGGGACGATCTCACGGACCGCCCCCACCCCAGAGCAAGCGATATGCCGTAAAACTTTCCTTCACTGACTTGCGGACCACCCACGCCCCGACGATCAGGCGGAATATCGGGAACACCGCTTTGCAGACGGCCGGGACGAAGGGGTTAACCTGCAAGCATGGATTCGGAAGGGTCTTGCATCGGCTCGGTCCGCCAGTTACGATCCCGGAGATGGGACTTCCCAACGCGGACCATGCCGAAGTCGATTCGCGCAAGCTCACCGAATACTGCCTCTCGCCAACACATCCGGTCGGCAAGCACAAGGCGGCGGTCTTTCGGGCAGCGCTTGGCATTACAATAGCCGATGCGGACACCTTGCAAGATTGGCTGCTTGAGGCGGCGGTGTCGGGCGAAGCGGTGGCCGAGCGAGTTGATGCATTCGGGCAACGCTTCCGAATCGACTTCGAGGCCGTCACCGCGACCGGCCAAGCAACGATTCGGTCGGCGTGGATCATCCGCGCGGGCGAGGACGTTCCGCGACTGACAACCTGTTATGTCCTCGGAAGGTGACACGCACATGACTACTCACATCGAACTCCTCGACACGGTGGCGGTGACGACCGACATTCCCTCTCTCGGCCTGACGGCCGGCGAAGTCGGGGCGGTGGTCGAAATCCATGACGGCGGCGTGGCGTTCGAGGTGGAATTCTGCGACCGTGCGGGGGCGACGTATGGGTTGCATACGTTGCGGGCGAGCCACCTGGTCGCTTTGCACACCCAAGGCCAAGCATTGAGGCTCAGTGTCGCGGCGGCTTGAGCATTCTCGCGTCTTGCTTACCTGCTACTTGGCGTGGGCGATGGAAAAATCGTCGAGCAATCGTCCGCGTCAACTGTTGAGGTCGCCCACCGCAACCGCCTGCAACGCAAACTGCGACCACGTTTCAAACTCGGCCAGCCGCGTCAGCAACTCGGCTAGCTCTGTGAAGCGGCCGTCGGCGATGCCGTCTTCCTTGGCGGCCACGTCAGCCGATTCCAAGTCCAGCACGTGGACGATGCCCAAGTGGACTTCGCCGACCGGCGTGCGGCCGTCGTAGATGAAGCCCAGCGGGCGCTCGGCGAACGACGTTCGCAGGTCCACTTCCTCGTGCAGTTCGCGCAACATGCCGGCCCGGTAAACGTCGCCGGCCGCGTCGCTGTCTGTCGAGGCAATGTGGCCGCCGATGCCGACGGAACGGCGGTGGTGCAGTCGCGTTTCCCCGCCGGACTTGCCGCGGACGTATTCGAAGAACCGGGTGCCGTGCCGCAGCAGGACGTATGGGATCAGTTGCTTGAACGCCGGGTCGGTTTCCATCAAGGACCGCGGCCGGAACGACAACTCGCCCGGCGGCATCAGAAGGGCTTGGTACGCCGCGTCGAACGGCCGGAAGCCGTGGAACGCCCCCGCCGCCTCGAAGCGGGTCCGCGGGATCACCAGCACTTGCTCGTCGGCCTTGGGCATCGGGGTCATCTCATCAGAATGCGGGCGGCGAGGGAAACGACGGCCATGCCGACGACCATCGTGAACGCCAGTTTCAACGTGTCGCTGCTGCTCCGGCGATTGAGCAGAGATTGAAGCGCCCGCTCGTCGCCGTGTTCGACGGCGGTTTGCAGTTCGCGCTCGTAGCGGCTCTCCGGGTAGTCGCGGGCTTGGTCTTCGGTGAGGAAGCCGGGGTGCGTGGGCGGCACTTCGCGCAGCACGGCCACGTCGAACCCGAGGCGGTTGTCCGGGGCGAAGGCGGTGAAGCTCGTCCGGCCTTGGATGCTCACGGGGAGCAGTCGCCACACGTCGCGGATCGTCTTCTCGTCCGGCCGGTCCCGTTGCAAGAGAATGCGGCCTTGATCGACGAGTGTTTGACATGCCCCGAGCAGGAACGGCCCGTCCCCCTTGGCCATCACCTGTTGCAGGGCGGCCACGTCCCGGCGCGGGGGGGTGGCTTCGTTCAACGGGATGTCGGCCGGGGAATTGGCGCTCCAATCTGGCGGGGCGATCTCGGCCAGAAAAAACGGCTCGGGACACCGCTCGTAAAACACGCGGCCCAGCGCCCGCACCCACAGTTGCCGGCCCTTCGCCGTGCCGATCAACACCGCGCGCCGGCCCGCGAAGCGGACGAACAAATACGGCTCGTCGGGGTGGGGGGGTGAGGCAAGGGCTTCTTGCAGAAGCGCCAGTTCATCGGACAAGGCCGGGTCGAACGACGGGGAAGCGGAGACAGTCCCCGCCTCGTTGACGCGGGCTTGCGACAGTACCGGCGGCATGCTCATGGAGCCGAGTTTATGGAATCACCGCCGAACCGCCTCCGTCAGAGGCGGCAGCGTCAGCGATGCCCACGCTCGGACCATCGGACGGCAGGAAGCCGACGGCGGGTGACCGCTTGAGCGGCGCTCACGCGGCCGCCTCTGACGGAAGGAGACGACTGGCGTAAACTATCCGTAAGGAGGCGCCGATGCCCGACGTGAATCTGGAAACGCAACTCGCCGCCCGCTTACGCTCCTTGGGGGAGAATGGCGTTGAATGGCTGGCCCCGGCCCCGGATTTGTCCGTCGTGGCCAAGCAACCGGACTTGTTCGTGGCCGCGGAGCCGCCGGCCGGGGCGCTGCCCGACACGCCGGAGGGGCGGCGGGTCGCGCTGGACGTGTTGGCCGGCGTCGTCCGCGAGTGCCAGCGCTGCCCCGAGTTGGCGGCCACGCGCACGCAAACCGTCTTCGGCGTCGGCCCGGTCGGGGCGGAAATTTTGTTCGTCGGCGAGGCCCCCGGCGCGGACGAAGACCGGCAAGGGATCCCGTTCGTCGGGGCCGCGGGCCAGTTGCTGAACAAGATCATCGCCGCGAGCGGATTGAAGCGGGAAGACGTTTACATCTGCAATATCCTGCGCTGTCGACCGCCGGCGAACCGGCAGCCCAAGCCGGACGAGTGCCAGAATTGCCACGAATACTTGGAGAAGACGATCACCCTCGTGGCCCCGAAGATGATCGTCTGCTGGGGGGCGGTCGCCGCTCAAAACCTTCTGCAAACGAAGACGGGCATCACTCGGCTTCGCGGCCAGTTTTACGAATACAACGGCATCCCCGTACTTTGCACGTTCCACCCGGCGATGCTGTTAGAAGGCCGAGCCCCCGAGAAAAAGAAGGACGTGTGGGAAGACATGAAGACGATGCTGACCAAACTGGGCAAACCGCTGCCGGCGACCAAGACCCAAGGATGATTACTCGTCGTCTTTTTCGGCCGCGGCCGTGCCCGACGGGGCGAACTTCGCCAGCGTGTCGGTGATCTGCCGCATGGTCACCGGCCGCACCAGCACGGTCACGTTTTCCAGCAGGGCGACGGACCCGGCCCACTCGGCCTGGTCCTCCGAGAGGATGACGATGCCGTGCAACTGCTGGCGCTTCAACTCGGCTTGGTTGATGACGCGCTCGAACATTTCCAGTCCACTTTCGCCGACCGTGCCGCAATCGACCAGCAACACGTCGTACGGGCTTTGCACGAAGCGGGCGAACGCCTGCGCCGCGTTGATGGAGATCATCACGCGGTACCCGTGCTGCTTCAGCTTGTCCCGGAAGGCGTCCTGCAACTTCTGGTTCTGCTCGACGACGAACACCGACACGGGGCCGGTCCGGGTCGCGACGGTCTTGCCGCCCCCCTTCAATTCGTCCGCCGCCTGTTGGATGGCCTCGATCAGTTGCTCGTAATTCTGGAAGCGGTCGGCCGGGGCGAAGGCCACCATGCGGGACAGCAGGGCGTGGATGGGCGGCGGGATGTCCGGGTCGGTCCGGCTGATCTTGCTGCCGAGTTCGAACCGCTCCTTCACCATGCGGGCCTTGGCGTCCTTGGTGACGCTCAGCAGTGGCCGGCCCGTGATCATTTCGTGGAAGGTGCAGCCCAAGAAATAAATGTCGCTGCGCGGGTCGCCGGCCTTCACGCCGGTCGCCTTTTCCAGCCCGGCGTAGTCCACCGTGCGGTCCATTTCGACGCCGTCGTCCTTGGAGCCGCCGGTGAACTCGGCCAAGCCGAAGTCCACCATCTTGGCCGTGCGGGAGGACGAGATGAGGATGTTCGTGGGCTTGATGTCGCGGTGCGTCAGCCCGACGGAGAGGGCGTGGTGCAGCCCGCTGGCCATTTCTTCAAGAATTCGCAGCCCCTCGACGCAGTCCAGTTTCTTGCGGATGCCCAAGAAGTCCTTGAGGTTCCCCCCCTCGACGAACTCCATCACGATGTAATACTGCCCCGTGTCGGCGGCCCGGCTCACCGCCAAAATCTGCACGATGTTCGGGTGCAGCATGGTCATGCCGACCTTGCCCTCGCGCTCGAAGGACTCCACCTTCTTCTTGTCTTCCCCCCAGCGCTTGCGCAACACTTTGATGGCGACGACCTCGCCGGTGCGCGGGTTGTCGGCCCGGTAGACGCGGCCGAAGCTGCCGGCCGAGATGCGGTACAGCACCCGGTAGCCGCCGAGGAAGAAGCCGTCCTTTTCGCCCTTGAGCAGCTTGCCCGCCTGCCACGGGGTGATGACGCCCTTGCGCTCCAAATAGCGCATCAGCGGCTCGGCGGGGCCGGTCTTGGTCCCGAGTTCTTCCCACGCGTCGGCGAGGTGGTCGTCGGTCACGAGGTCAAGACGCCGGGCCAGTTGGGCGACCGCGGCGGCGTCGAGGGTGGACATGGGGCACCGGCGGACGGAAGAGAACAAAGATTGCGTGCGTTGGGGCACAATTGACTAACTTTAACGCCAACGGTCACTTTCTTCAACTCTTCATATGCCAATCGTGCCGACGACCCTTCGCCGCCGGCCGTGCTTCCTCACTTGCCGGGCGCGGGACTGTTCGTTAGCCTGACGGTCGGTGATGCGACCGAAGTGGGGAACGGAAGCCCGGCACAGGCCGGGCTTTTTTCTTGGGGCGGTTCCGATGAGCGCAACCTGCGTGGTGGGCCTGCAATGGGGCGACGAGGCGAAGGGGAAGATCGTCGATCTCCTCGCCGAGGACCACGACTTCGTGGTCCGGTACAACGGCGGCAACAACGCCGGCCACACCGTCGTCCACGGCGACAAGGTGTTCAAGCTCTCCCTGCTGCCGACCGGCGTCCTCAAGACGCACATCACCTCCGTCATCGGCAACGGCGTCGTCGTCTACCCGCCGCAACTACTGAAGGAACTGGCCGCCCTTGAAGTCGCGGGCGTCAAGGTCCACAACCTCGCGGTCAGTGACCACGCCCACGTCATCTTCCCGTACCACATTGCCGAAGAAAGCTCGACCGAGCAGGGCGGCGGCTCGACCATCGGCACCACCGGCCGCGGCATCGGGCCGTGCTACCAAGACAAAGTCGGCCGGACCGGCGGCATCCGCGTCGGCGAACTGCTGCACCCGGACCACCTGCGGGAACGCCTGCGGGAGATCGTCCCCCGCAAGAACCGCGTCATCAAGGCGCTGGCCGCCGACTCGGCGACGGTCCTGCAATTCGACGCAAACACCGTGTGCCACGAATACCTGGAGTACGCCGACAAGATCAAGCCGTTCATCAAGGACACGGCCCACCTGTTGCATCAGGGCTTGGCCGAGGGAAAGAAAATCCTCTTCGAGGCCGCCCAAGGCAGCCTCCTGGACATCGACCACGGGACGTACCCGTACGTGACGAGTTCGCACAGCCTGCCGTCCGGCATCTGGTCCGGCACCGGCGTCCCGGCGAAGCACCTGTCCCGCATTATCGGCGTGGTGAAGGCGTACACCACCCGCGTCGGCCGGGGGCCGTTCCCCACGGAACTGACCGACGGGCCGGAGGGGATCGGCGAACGCATCCGCAAAATCGGCCGCGAGTTCGGCACCGTGACCGGCCGCCCCCGCCGCGTCGGCTGGCTCGACGCCGTCGCCCTGCGCTACACGGCCATGCTGTCCGGGGCCGACGAGATTACCGTCATGCTGCTCGACGTGCTGAGCGGGCTGGACGAGTTGAAGCTGTGCGTCGCCTACGACGTGGACGGCGACCGCCGGGCGACCTTCCCGAGCGACGCCTTCCTGCTCGACCGCTGCAAGCCCGTGTACGAGACGATGGAGGGCTGGAGCCAGGACCTGACCAGTTGCCGGACGGCCGACGACCTGCCGATCCAGGCCCGGCGGTACGTGGCCCGCATCAGCGAGTTGATCGGGCTGCCGACGTCCATGGTGTCCGTCGGCCCGGACCGCGTACAGTCCATCGCGTTGCGGTAGCGTGAAGCCTATGGACGGCCGTCCATGGGCTTTCCGGGCGTTGACACCGCTTTTTCAAAGACTCGAAGAACCACCATGCCGCCGGAACCCGAACTCGGCATCCCGCGTGAAGCCCTGCCCCGCCACGTCGCCGTCATCATGGACGGCAACGGCCGGTGGGCCGTCGAGCGCGGCAAGGAGCGCGTCGAGGGGCACGCCGTCGGCGTCGAGCGCGTCCGCGAGATCGTGACCGAGGCGGCGAATCTCGGCATCGGCCAACTGACGCTGTACAGCTTCAGTTCGGAGAATTGGAAGCGACCGAAGGCCGAGGTCGATTTCCTGATGAGCCTGTTCAAGCACTACCTGATCGGCGAACGCCCGGAGATCATGCGGCAGAACATCCGCTTCCGCGTGATCGGCCGCCGGTCGGAACTGGCCGCGGACGTGATCGAGGAGATCGTCCGCTCCGAAGAGATGAGCGCCGGCAACACCGGGCTGACGCTGGCCTTGGCCGTCAATTACGGCTCGCGGTCGGAAATTCTGGACGCGGTGAGGGCGATTGCGACGCAGGTGCAGTCCGGCCGCCTGAGTCCCGCCGAAATCACCGAAGACGTAATCGCCAATCACCTCTACACGGCCGGGATGCCGGACCCGGACTTGCTGATCCGCTCCGCGAACGAAATGCGAATCAGCAACTACCTGCTGTGGCAAATCTCCTACGCGGAGTTCTGGGTGACGCCCGTGTGCTGGCCGGACTTCGACGTGGCCGTCTTCCACCAGGCCCTGCGCGACTTCGCCGCCCGCCACCGGCGGTTCGGCGGCCTGACCGCCACGACCGGCCCGGCCGGGGAATAACATGCTCCGCACCCGCTTATGGATGGGGTCAATCCTCGTCGGCCTGGCGATTCTCCTCCTGCTCGAAGGCCGCTGGTTCACCCCGTGGTTCCCGATCTTCGCGGTCGCCTACTTCGCCGCCAGCTTCCTCGCCCTCCGCGAACTGATTGGCCTCATGCCGGCCACGCAACGGCCCCACGCCCCGCTGGCTCTCGGCGTCGGCATGGCGATGGCCGTCGCCAACTGGTTGCCACACCTCCCTATCGACGTGAAGACCGACGTGTGGCCTTTGCTTCTGGGCCTTCTCGCGGCGGGAACGATTCTCGCGTTTCTCGACGAGATGCGGCGGTTCACCGGGCCGGGGAACATTACGCAACGACTGGCCCTAACGGCGTTCGCGTGGGTGTATCTGGGCCTCCTGCCGAGTTGTCTGGCCCAACTGCGCTGGCTGCCCCAATCGACCGCGGCCCTCGCCCTCGCGGTGTTCGTCCCGAAGTGCAACGACATCGGGGCCTATTTCACCGGCAAGTTTCTCACCGGCAAACTCCTCGGCCGCACGCCGATGACGCCGCTGCTCAGTCCGAAAAAAACGTGGCAGGGTTTGGCCGGCGGGATGCTCGCGTCCGTGGCCGTCACCTATGGGATTGATGCGTATTTTGACGTGTTCGCCAACCACGGCCAACGAATTGGCTTCGCTTTGACGGTCGGCGTGGCCGGCGTCTTGGGTGACTTGGCCGAATCGCTGCTGAAGCGGAATTTGATAACGAAGGACGCTTCGCAAGCCGTCCCCGGCTTCGGCGGCGTGCTGGACGTAATCGACTCGCTGCTGTTCGCCGCCCCGGTGGTGTGGCTGTGGTTCTTGTGGATGTGACGCCCGACAAAGGCAACCTCACCCCCTAACCCCCTCTCCGCGGCGGAGAGGGGGAGCAAGTTGGCGGTAGCCGCTTTGGTTTGGTCCCCCCTGGTATGTTACGTC
>JAYTTY010000275.1:0-7073 GCA_043744795.1 Zavarzinella sp.
GCGTGGTTTTGGCCTTCGTTGGAGTCCCGGCTTCAGCCGGTCTGCGGCGGCGGCTGACACCCAGGGCGTGAAGGTCGTGACCAGCGGCGCGTCCCGCGAAGACCGGCTGAAGCCGGGACTCCAACGAAGGCCAAAACCACGCCCCTGAGCCGGTCTTCGGCGAATGAGGGCCGGAACTCACCCGTCCGTGATCTCGGCCAGCACTTCCTCGGCCACCCAGATCGGCACCTTGGCGGTGACGGCGACGGCGATGGCGTCGCTCGGGCGGCAGTCGATTTCGATGAGTTCGCCGTCCTTGCGGATGCGCAGGCGGGCGAAATAAGTGTGGTCTTGCAGGTCGTTGATGAGGATGTCTTGAATCTCGCCGCCGAGCTGCTCGACCGCGTTGACGATCATGTCGTGCGTCAGCGGTCGTGGCGGGACGATATTTTTCACCCGGCGGTCGATGCTCGTCGCCTCGAAAATGCCGATCACGATGGGAAAGCCGCGCGGCCCGTCGGTCTCGCGGAGTACGATGATTTGCTGGTCGTGGACCTCGGAGATGATGATCCGCTTCAACTCCATCTGCACGGGCATGACCGACCCTCCGCGGCCCACACCGGCGGGCCAGAGACGATTATACCGGCCGCGCCCCCGCCGGGGCAATCGCCACTAGAATCAGGGAATCACCCCGGAGTCCCCAGAGACATGTCCACGCCTCTTTCACGGATCTTACTGGCGGGCGAGGCCCCGGCCGCGGAGTTGCGGGCGGCCCTCGAAGGCGCCGGGTTCGCCGTCACCGCCGTCGGCCTCTCCGGGATCGACCCGGCCGAGGTCGCCCGGTGCCAGGCCGCCGTCCTCGACGTGACGGCCAAGACGCTGACCACGGCCCAAGCCCTGAGCCGGCGCTGGCGCATCGAACTCGGCGAACAGTACGTGCCGATGGTCTGGCTGGTCGGCGACGACGTGTCCACCGTCGCCGGGCTGGACGCGGGGGCCGACGCGGCCCTGCGGCAACCCGTCGCGCCGGACCAGTTGATCGCCCAAGTGAAGGCCCTCCTGCGCGTGCAGCACCTGCACGCCCGCCTGTCCAGCCGGGCGGTCGAGTCGCAGCACTTGAACCAACGGCTTCAACAAGCGTACCAGCAGATCGACGGCGACTTGGAACTGACCCGCCGCATCCACCGCGGCTTCCTGCCGCGCTCGCTGCCGGAGATCGGCCAGGCGAAGTTCGCCGTGTGCTACCGGCCGCGCAGCCGCATCGGCGGGGACTTCTACGACGTCGTGCGCCTGGACGAGGACAACGTCTCGGCCTACGTGGCCGACGCGATGGGCCGCGGCCTGCCGGCCAGCAGCCTGTTGAGCATCTTCGTGAAGAAGAGCCTGGCCGCGAAGGAAATCCTCGGCCGCTCGTACCGGCTTGTGCCGCCGGGCGAAGTGCTGGACCGGCTCAACCGCGACCTCGTGAATCTTAGTCTGCCGGAGCCGCCGTTCGTCACGATGCTGTACATGCAGCTCAATTGTCGGGACGGCAACGTGACGTTCGCCCGCGCCGCCCACCCGCACCCGCTGCACGTCCCGGCCGACGGTGACCCGGAATACTGGCACTCGGCCGGCACGCTCCTCGGCGTCTTCGAGGCCGAGTACCCGGTGCAGCAGCGGCAACTGCGCCCCGGCGACAAGGTTCTGCTCTACTCCGACGGCGTCCACCCGCCGACCACCGGCCCCGGCGGCCCCAACGACCCGCTGACCGAAGCCGTGAAGAAGTACCGGCACTTGGCCGTCCAACCCTTCGTCGATCAAGTCGCCCGCGATTTGCTCGAAGACTCGCACCACCCGGAAGACTTCACGCTGCTGTGCGTGGAGTACAAGTAAGGCGGCTTCCCGCCAAAAATGGCTTTGTTTGCCGTAGGTTTGTCGTTGAATCTCCGGCAAATTGCCGAATCGGTTTAAAAAGTATTCCAAGAAGCTGATTGTCTTGGCGCATTATTGAAAATCAGCAATAAAATCACCCACTCGCTGGCGTGACCACAGACAAGGGATCCACGCATGTCCGACGTTCCTGTCCCTCTCCCGCGCATAACCGAGCAACAAATCGCGGCGGCTGAGGCCCAGATCGTTGAGCAGTCGAGGAAGATCGATTTCTTTCTCACCGAATACACGGTCGAGTTGTTGGCTGCCAAAATGGCCAACAAGGATTTTGAGATTCCTCCGTATCAGCGAGAAGACACATGGGAGCCGGAGCGCAAGTCACGGTTCATTGAATCGCTCTTGATGGGGCTTCCTATTCCCTTTCTCTTTTTCTGGGAACGCCCGGACACGGGAAAATTGGAGATCGTGGACGGTTCACAACGCCTGCGGACAATTCAACAGTTCATTCTGGGTGATCTTGTGCTTGGCGAGTTGGACACACTGACCGAATTGGAAGGAATGCGGTTCCGCGACTTGCCTGAATCAAGAACGCGGAAGGTAAAAAATCGATCCGTCCGCGGTATCGTCCTAAACGAACACGCGGATGACCAAGCTAGGTTTGAGATTTTCGACCGGATCAATACGGGCAGCAAGATTGCGAACAAGGCAGAAGTGCGCCGGGGGGCACTGATCGGCCCATTCTTGGATCTGGTAATCGATCTTACCAATGATCCCGTTTTCGCCGACTTGGCGCCCATGCCCGAGAAGAGTGTCAAATTGCGAGAGAGAGAAGAGCTTGTCACCCGATTTTTCGCCTATGGCGACGGTTTGGAAGGGTATCATGACCGTCCCTCGGATTTTCTCTTCCAATACGCTAAGCGAATGAATGCACAGTTTAACCAGCACCCCGGCGAAATTGAAAAATATAGAAAGCGATTCCATGAAACAATGACATTTATCGCCAATGCCTTCCCGTATGGATTCCGTCGAAAGCAGGAGGGCATAGCAACGCCGAGGACTCGCTTCGAGGCGATCGCGATCGGAAGTGACATGGCCCTGCAACAAAAGCCTGGGTTGGCTGTTGCTCGCTCAGACGTACTCAAGTGGCTGACAAGTCCGGAATTCGACCAAGTCATTGGTTCGGACGGCGCCAACGCCATCGCAAGATTGCGGAGCCGAATCAGCTTTATAAGGGATCGGCTGTTGGGGGCCTGAACGTGGACTTGGGTCAATTGTTCGAAGAACGGTTGCAAGAAATCGACGCCTACCTGACCCTGCTTGTAGCATTGGAGCGGCAGGTGCGGGCGGGGCCTCCGAAAATTGCCGGGGAAACAATCACCGCCCAGCAACAGCGGATACTCTATTCTTCAGTTTACCTGCAACTTTACAATCTCGTTGAGGCCGCGGCGACTTGGTGCATGGAAGCCGTGGCCGCGGCGACCGCCGAGAATGGTCGGTGGATCCCGGGAGACTTGTCGGCGGAATTACGGCGTGAATGGGTTCGCGCGACAGCCCGGACGCACGTCGACTTGAGCATTGAGAACAGGCTGGCCACGGCGGTCGAGTTTTGTGACAGGCTGATTCAGACTTTGCCGATTTCGGAGTGGGAAATTGAGAAAGGCGGTGGCGGCAACTGGGATGACCTGCAACTCCAAGAGTTCACTGCCCGGATTGGCATCCAGTTGTTCGTCAGCAGAGCTGCACTGAGTGGCGTCAAACGCATTGTCAGGGAGGACCAAGGGGCACTCGGCCTCGTCAAACTTCTGCGGAATCGACTCGCGCACGGCAGCCTGTCCTTCTCCGATTGCGGCGACGGAGTAACTGTCGCTGATTTGATTGACATCAAAGAGAGGGTCGCCTTGTACATGCGCGAGGTCATCCAGGCGTTCTGCGGGTTCATTGACCGCTACGAATTCTTGCTCCCCAACCGGCGCCCATAGCGAGGGGTGAAACCGCATGGTCACCTGTGTCGATTTATTCTGCGGCCTTGGCGGACTGACGTACGGTTTGACCAAAGGCGGGGTGCGCGTGGTCGCCGGTGTCGATGTCGATGCCCATTGCCGGTTCCCGTACGAACAGAACAACGCGGCAAGATTTATCGAACGCGATGTCAGACAGCTTTCGGGCGATGACCTGCGTGCGTTATGGCTGAATAATTCGCACAAACTGTTGGCTGGCTGCGCCCCTTGTCAACCGTTTTCCACCTATAGCCGCAAGGGGCGCAAAACTCGCTTGGACACGAAGTGGGATCTCGTCGCCGATTTCGCCCGACTGGTGCGGGAGGCGGGGCCGGACTTCGTAACGATGGAAAACGTTCCTCAGGTGCTCGACCATAAAGTGTTTGACGAGTTCGTGGCATCACTCGCGGGATACCACGTTTGGCACGAAGTAATCGATTGCGCCCGATACGGAGTGCCGCAAACGCGGAAGCGGTTGGTTTTGCTGGCTTCCAAACTCGGACCAATTTCCATCGCATCGCCGCCCCCTCTTGAAGAGCAAGAAGAGGCAACAGTGCGGAAGGCCATTTCGCACCTGCCGCCGCTGGCGGCTGGGAAATCAGACCCTGAAGACAGCCTTCATGCCGCCTGTCGGTTGAGCGCCTTAAATTTGCGCCGAATTCGGGCTTCCAAGCCGGGCGGGACATGGCGGGAATGGGACCCTGCCTTGGTCGCCCGGTGCCATCAAAAACATACTGGGGGGACGTATCCGAGCGTCTACGGGCGAATGAAATGGGACGCCCCTTCGCCCACCATTACCACACAGAGCTTCGGCTACGGAAACGGGCGGTTCGGCCATCCCGAGCAAGACCGTGCCATCACTCTGCGCGAGGCGGCGATCCTACAGACTTTTCCCGAGACGTACCAATTCTTGGCCGAGGGCGATCCGGTGAAGTTCAGCGTGCTTGGTCGGCTGATCGGCAACGCTGTCCCTGTTCGGCTCGGTGAAGTCATTGCGAAGACACTTAAGCACCACATCCGAATTTTTAAACCGGCAGGCCGAAAATTAAAGAAGTAACAATCTGGACGAACTGACAACGCATGATGAAATCGTCAGAATTCGGCAGCCGGTTTTATCGCTGCCGGAAAAAATGAACTCGTTCGCCGCAATGGCTGTGCCTGATGCCCGACCCGCACATCCGTGTCTCAATACCGCAACTGCAAGCCGATGCTCAGCCCGTGGGCGTAGAAGTCGGACGCGCGCATTTGCAGAGCCGGGCGGGCGGGGCCGGCCAGGGCGCCGTTGTAGACTTGGGAAGTGTTGAGGGCCGTGTCGATCTGGTCGCCGGGGCGGGCCACGTTGGTCCAGTAGAGGAAGTCGTACCCGGCGAACAAGCGCAGGAACGGGAACACGTCCACGCCGGCCTTGAGGCCGACTTGGGGGACGACGCTGAAGTCCGTCGCGCGGGCGTGGCCGATGTTGGTCGGCTGGGCGAAGACGCCGCCGGGAAACGCGCCGGGCGGGATCAGGTTGAACGTGGTCCCGCCGGCGACGTCGTAAGACTGGCGGGTGCCGCCGAGGGCGACCGTGCCCCGCACGCTGGCGAAGAAGCGGCCCGCCGCGACGGCCGCCTGCGCCCCGACTTGGGCGCCGTAAAACTCGTTGCGGGTGCGGAAGCGGTCCGTGGCGGCGTAGGTCGCGTTGAACCGCGGGTTCTCGCCGCGGGCGTCGAACGTCAGGCGCTCGTGCAGGTTCATGTACCGCACGCCGACGACGGCGCTGACGGCCCCGTCGTCCCCGGGGGACAGGTTCAGGAGGCCGTTCCCCTCCGCGCCCCAAAACTGCGTCTCGTCGGTAACGGTCACGCGGCCCGTGAGGCCGACCGCGGGCAGGGAGAAGACGGCCGCGCTCGGGCCGAAGGCGGTGTCGGTGTACGGGGCGAACAGGTTGCCGCCTTGGGCGGCGAAGGCCGTGCCGTTGTCCTCCCGGAACAGGAACCCGCCCACTTCCCACCCGAGGGCGCGGTCGGCGCCGAGCCAGCCGCCGACGGCGAGCCGGAAGCCGGCCTGCGCCCCGTAATCGACCGCGTCGTCGCCGCCGAACAGGACGCGCGTGCCGGGCTGGCCCAAGGCCCCGGTCACGGGGTCGGCCAGAGCGCCGGTCGTCACCAGCGGCGGCGTCGGGCCGGCCTTGAAGCGCCACGACAGCCACTCCGCGTTCGCCCACATCCGCGGCCCCTCGGGCGGGAACTGCGTGGACGCCACCACCGTCGGGGCGACGACGCCCGGCTCGGCCGGGGCGATGGCCGCCGGGGCGAACGGCTTGACCGGGACCGGCGGGACCACGACCGGGTCTTGCGCGTGGGCGGCGGCCGCCAACAGGAAGCCGCCAAGGAGGGTTCGAATGGTCATCCGCGAATCCTTCGCACGAGAGAGTCTGGCGCCGCGAGAACTGCTTGTTCACTCGGCAACCGTTGACGGGGTGGCGCCGGGAATTCCGGGCAATCCGGCGGTCCCGGCAGGCTGGGGAGTCCCGATGCGCCGGCTCGGAAGACGGCGCTAGTTGGACGGGCGGCGGGGAAAATCGGCCGCGGGAAGCGGCGATTTTGGGTGAAGGCCGCCGGTCACCGAATTGTCGGGATGCGCCCAATCACCGTCAGCCCCACCAGCGCCAGCGCGCCGATGGCGGCCTTCGCCCACGGGGGCAGGCCCGAAAAAATGATGCTGGCCGAGACGGCGACCACGACCATCGTCATGGCCGTGACCTTGACGGGCAACCGCATGCCGCGGTGCGTCTCCCAGTCGCGCAGCAACCGGCCGAACAGCGGCGAGCGGTGCAGCCAGCGGTGCAGCCGGGGGGACGAGCGGACGAAGCAGTAACTGGCGAGCAACAAGAACGGCGTCGCCGGCAAGCCCGGCAGCAGCACGCCGAGGAAGGCCATGCCCACGAAGAACAGGCCCAGCGCCACGAAGCCGACGCGCCGCAAACCGCGCCGAAGCGGAGGGGGGTGAATCATCGGATCGCGGTCGAGCAAAGACATTTTTAGCCACGGATCGAACACGGACGACACACGGATAAAGTCAAAGGCAGAAGAACTTCACCACAGAGGCACAGAGAACACAGAGGAAAACCAAAACTGAGGAAAGACATGATGAAAATGTCTTCTCCGCCTCTGTCTTTCCTCTGTGTTCTCTGTGTCCTCTGTGGTGAAGTTCTTCTCTTCGCTTCTCTGGTTTTCGCCTTTA
>JAYTTY010000276.1:0-1840 GCA_043744795.1 Zavarzinella sp.
AAAACAAGCCGGATCAACGAGTGTTGATTTGTTCACCAAGCCAAAAAACTGGCTCCGGCAACGGGGACAATGCGCCCTGAAAAGTGCGAAAGACTAGACTGACGGTACTCATGCCGACATTGTAGCTGACCCGGCGGGGGAGGCGTCCGAATCCCTTCCGCCCGCCGGAGCGTCTAACCAGTCGCGAACTATCCGGGCCGTCCCCCGCCGGGTATAATCTCCATACCCGCCGCGCTTGCTCCCCTCGGAGTCTTGATTGATGACCTTCCCGTTCGACGCCAACCCCGTGACCCGCCGGGAGATGCTCCGCAAGTGCGGGGTCGGCTTCGGCATGTTGGGCTTGGCGGCCACGATGAACCAGGACGCGCGTGGGGTCGAGCCGGCGCTGAACCCGTTGCTGCCGAAGAAGCCGCATTTCCCGGCCAAGGCGAAGCGGGTGATTCACATCTTCGCCAACGGCGGGCCGTCGCACGTCGATACGTGGGACCACAAGCCGGCCCTCGCCAAGTACGCGGGGAAGGCGCTGCCGAACCCGAACCTGCGCACGGAGCGCAAGACCGGGGCGGCGCTGCCGACGTTTTACAAGTTCGAGAAGCGCGGCAAGTGCGGGCTGGAAGTCAGCGAGCTGTTCGAGCACACGGCCAAGCACATCGACGACATTTGCGTCATCCGCGGCATGCACGCGGACGTGCCGAACCACGAGCCGTCGCTGCTGCTGATGAACTGCGGCGACGCCCGGCTGATCCGGCCGAGCATGGGGTCGTGGCTCACCTACGGCCTCGGCAGCGAGAACCAGAACCTGCCCGGCTTCATCGCCATGTGCCCCGGCGGCTACCCGATCCAGGAGAGCCAGAACTGGCAGGCCGGCTTCCTGCCGGGCGCGTACCAGGGCACCTACATCGACACGCAGCACACGGCCGTCGAGAAGCTGGTCGAACACGTCAAGAACGCCGGCCTGCCCCCGGCGGCCCAGCGCAAGCAACTCGACCTGCTGATGAAGCTCAACCAGAAGCACCAGGCCGAACACCCCAACGACCCGCAACTGGAGTCGCGCATCCAGTCGTTCGAACTGGCCTACCGGATGCAGGCCGAGGCGACCGACGCCTTCGACGTGACCCGCGAGCCGAAGAACGTCCTGGAGAACTACGGCCCCGGCACGCAGGCCCGACAACTGTTGATCGCCCGCCGGCTCATCGAGCGCGGCGTGCGCTTCGTCCAAGTCTGGCACGGCGAAGGCCAGCCGTGGGACAATCACGACGACCTGGAAGTGAACCACCGCCGCCTCGCCGGCCAGTGCGACAAGGCCATCGGCGCCCTCATCAGCGACCTGAAGCGGCTCGGCCTCTTCGAGGAGACGCTCATCATCTGGGGCGGCGAGTTCGGCCGCACGCCGGTCGTGGAACTGCCGACCCCCGGCTCCAACGCCGGCAAGATCAACGGCCGCGACCACAACCACCACGGCTTTTCGGTGTGGCTGGCCGGCGGCGGCGTCAAGGGCGGCCAAGCCGTCGGCGCCACGGACGAGTTCGGCTTCGCGGCCGTCGAGAACAAGGTCCACGTCTACGACTTGCAGGCGACGATCCTGAAACTCATGGGCTTCGACCACGAGAAGTTCACCTATCGGTACGCGGGAAGAGACTTCCGACTGACGGACGTACACGGGACCGTGGTGAAGCAGGTGTTGGCTTGAGAAGAGAAGACTTTTAGCCACGGATGAACACGGATAAACACGGATAAAGGCAGATAAAGACAGATAAAGACGGAAGAACTTCACCACAGAGGACACAGAGAGCACAGAGGAAAGACAGAGGCGGAGAAGACATTTTCATAATGC
This sequence comes from Zavarzinella sp., assembly GCA_043744795.1. Taxonomy (GTDB): domain Bacteria; phylum Planctomycetota; class Planctomycetia; order Gemmatales; family Gemmataceae; genus Zavarzinella. The sequence goes on from JAYTTY010000276.1 coordinate 1,835, forward strand.
CTCTTC
>JAYTTY010000277.1:0-66041 GCA_043744795.1 Zavarzinella sp.
CGGCGTCACTTTGTCGTTTCGTTGCCAGGGCTGTAAAAGACCCGTTCGATGAACGTGGTGTCCACGACGCCATCGACAAAGGCGGCCGTGTTGAAAATACGCTTGTGGAGCGGGATGGTCGTCTTGATCCCCTCGACCACGAACTCGTTCAGCGCCCGTCTCATCACGCGGATGGCCTCTTCCCGCGTCGGCTGATGCACCAGCAGCTTCGCCACCAGGGAGTCGTAGTTCGGCGGGACGACGTAGCCGGTGCGGGCGTGGGTGTCCAAGCGGACGCCGGGGCCGCCGGGGGCGTACCACTGCGTGATCCGGCCGGGGGACGGCTGGAAGTTCGCGTCGGGGTCTTCCGCGTTGATGCGGACCTCGATCGCGCAGCCCTTCTGCACGATGTCCGACTGCCGGTACTTTAACTTCTCCCCGGCCGCGACGCGGATTTGCTCCCGCACCAAGTCCACGCCCGTCACCAGTTCGGACACGGGGTGTTCGACTTGGATGCGCGAGTTCACCTCGATGAAGTAATAATTGTTCTGCTTGTCCATCAGAAACTCGCACGTCCCGGCGCTGTAATACCCGGCCGTCTTGGCGAGCCGCACGGCGGCCTTGCAGATGTCGTCCCGCACCCGCGTCGGCAGGTTCGGGGCCGGCGACTCCTCCACCAGCTTTTGGTGCCGGCGCTGGAGCGAGCAGTCCCGCTCGTACAGGTGGATCATGTTGCCGTGCTGGTCGCCGAGCAACTGGACTTCGATGTGCCGGGGCTGTTCGAGGTACTTCTCGATGAAGACGCTGCCGTCCTTGAACGCCGCCTCGGCTTCTTGCTTCGCGGAGTAGTAGCCCGAGATGAGGCTGCCGTCGTCACGGGCGACGCGCATCCCACGCCCGCCGCCGCCGGCCGCCGCCTTGATGAGGACGGGGTAGCCGCACTGTCGGGCGCACTTGATGGCTTCTTCCTCGGACGTAATCAACCCCTCGGACCCGGGGACGAGTGGCACCTTGGCGGCCCGCGCCAGAATCTTCGCCTCGTTCTTGTTGCCGAGCTTCCGCATCGCCTCGTGCGGCGGGCCGATGAACTCGATGCGACTCTCGCGGCATTGCTCCGCGAAGGACGAATTCTCCGACAGGAAGCCGTAGCCGGGGTGGATGGCGTCGGCCCCAGTCTTCTCGGCGGCGGCGATGATGCGCGGGATTTTGAGGTAACTGTCCGCGGCCGGGCCGGTCCCGATGCACACGGCTTGGTCGGCGAGCGACAGCCACGGGGCGCCCTTGTCGGCCGTGGAATAGACGCACACGACGCCGATGTTCATGTCCCGGCAGGCGCGGATCACCCGCAAGGCGATCTCACCGCGGTTGGCAACCAGAACCCGTTGAAACATGATGAATTCGCGGAGGGACAGGAGGGAGGGGGAGTCGCCGGGGCGGATCAGCCGTTCGGGTCGACGCGGAACAGCACTTGGTCGAACTCGACGAAGGCGGCGTTCGCCACGCACACCTCGACGACCTTGCCGGACACCTTGGCGGTGATGTCGTTGAAAATTTTCATCGCCTCGACCTTGCACACGACCGTGTCGGGCGAGACCTTGCCGCCGACCTTCACGTAGTCGTCCTTGTCCGGGCCGGGCTTGGTGTAGAACGTGCCGACGAGTTCGCTCTTGATCTCCAAAAACTTCTTCTCGGCCTTGGCCGGCTCGGCGGGCGCGGCCGTCGGCGCGGGCGCGTGAACGGCGGGCGGTTGGTGAACAACAGTCTGGGCGGCGCCGGCGACCACGCGCGGGCCTTTGCGCAAGCGGATGCGCTGGTCGCCGTCGTTCAGATCGACTTCGCTCAGCCCGAACTTGTCCATGAGGGAAACGATTTCGCGGACCGTGTCCACGTGGAACGGACTCGGCGTCGGCTTGTGCTCGTCGGCCACTCGTCACCCCCGGCAGGCGGGCCGGCGAGCCGGCCCGAAGAGTTATTGCAAGTCAGTCGAACAGGGCTTCCCACGCGCGGGGAAGCGTCGTCAGCCGCACGGGGCCGCCGTCCGTAATGAGGAAGTCGTCTTCCACGCGGACCCCGCCGACGCCCGGCAGGTAGATGCCCGGCTCCAGCGTGACGACCATCCCGGCCTTCAACACGTCCTCGGAATTCCACCGAATGGCCGGGGCCTCGTGGACTTCGAGGCCCAGCCCGTGCCCGAGGCCGTGGTTGAAATAATCGCCGTACCCGGCGTCCCGGATGTGGCCGCGGGCCGCGTCGTCCACCTCGCGGACGTGAGCGCCGGGCCGCAGTTTTTCCGCGGCCAAGGCCTGCGCTTCCGAAACGATGGTGTATGTCTTTCGCAATTTGTTTTCAACGGTTTTGGCCCGCTTGGCGGCCGGCGTGGGGATCACCCGCGTCAGGTCGGAGTGGTACTGCCGGGCCTCGGCGCCCCAATCCACCAGCATGAACCACGAATCGGAAAGCGGCTTGTCCGTCACCGGGCAGTGGGGCAGAGCGGACCGTTCGCCGACGCCGACGATGGGCGGGAAGGCGTGCCCGGACCCGCCGAGCCGCTTGATGAACTGGTCGATCAGGTCCGCGATGTCCTTCTCGGTGTCCTGCGGCCGGAGCAGGGCATTCGCCGCGAGGAAGCTTTGCTCCGCGAGCCGGATGGCGTGGCGAATGCGGTCGATCTCGTCGTCGTCTTTAATCGCCCGCAGCGCCTCGACCATGCCGTTCTTCGGCGTCAAGTTGGCCGTTTTGCACAAGTCCTTGAGCGTGTCGAACTCGTCCAAGGTGACACCGCTGGCCTCGATCAACAAATCCCGCAGGCCCAGTTTGCCGACGACGGCCGCCGTCAGTTGGAAGGTATTGCGGTCGGCCCCGCGGACCTCGGCTTCCACGTCGGGGCACTCGTCCTGCAACTGAATGCGGAACCGCTCGTCGCTGAGAATCACGCACCGCTTGGGCGTCACCAGCAGAAAACTGGAATCGCCGGTGAAGCCGGTTAAATAACTGAAATTCACCGCCTTGGCGACCAGCAGGCCATCGACCTTTGCCGCCCGGACGGCCTTCATCAGTTCGGTTCGCCGACGTTGGAATTGGCGCATGCAAATCTTTCGCGCGGAGCTGTGCGGATGAGATAGGCGAATTCCGTTCGTAGAACATCCTGCGATGAATGATGAGCAACTACGAGACGTGTTGGAGCAAGTCCGTCGCGGCACGGTGTCCGTGGCCGAAGCCGTCGGACTTCTGAACGGCCCGGCGGTTGGCGACCTCGGGTACGCTCAGGTGGACCTCGACCGGCAACGGCGCTGCGGCTTTCCCGAAGTGATCTTCTGCGAAGGCAAAACGCTCGAATGGGCCGAGGGCGTCGCCCGGCGGTTGGTCGCGGCCGGTCAAGATTGTTTCGGCACACGGGTCAGCGACGCCCAAGCCGCCCATTTGAAGGACTGTTTCCCGGCCGCGGAGCAAGACCGCCTCGCCCGCACCTTCTGGCTGCCGACCGCGGGGCCGCGGCCCGCCCCGGCCGGCAAGGTCTTGGTCCTCACCGCCGGGACGGCCGATTTGCCGGTGGCGCAAGAGGCGCTCGTCACCGCCCGGGTGTTGGGCTGCGACGCGGAACTGGTCGCGGATGTCGGCGTCGCCGGCTTGCACCGTCTCTTGCGGCAGCGAGACCGAATCGCGGCCGCCGATGTGATTATTGTCGCGGCCGGGATGGACGGCGCTCTGCCCAGCGTCGTCGGCGGGCTGGCCGACTGCCCGGTGATCGCGGTCCCCACCAGCATTGGCTACGGGGCCGCCTTCGAAGGGTTGGCCGCGTTGCTGACGATGCTCAACGCTTGCTCCGCGAGCGTGACGGTGGTGAACATCGACGCCGGGTTTAAAGCCGGGTACGCGGCGGCCCTGATCTGCAAGAAGATGACGGAGGCCCGCCGATGAAAGCCCCGCGACCCGTCACGCATTTGAGCGGCCTTAAGTCCGGCGAAATGGGGACGTTCTTCGCCATGCTCGCCGAGAAGACGAAGGGCGCCACGCGCGACGGCAAAGCCTACTATGTGTGCCGCTTCCGCGACTCTCGCCGCACGGCGACGTTCATGGTCTGGGCCGACAGCGGGTTTCTGAAGGTATGCGAGGAGGAGTGGGCGGCCGGGAAGTTCTTCAAGATTCACGGGACGTACTCGGACCACGAAAAGTACGGCCCGCAAATCGACATTGAGAAGATTCGGGCCGTCGAGAAGCGGGACGAGCAGGAAGGTTTCGACATCGGCGAGTACGTCGAGCAGTCCCGCTTCGATGCCGACGAGATGTTCCGCGACTTGCTCGAACTGGTTCGCCGCCACGTCGCCACGCCGGCCCTGTTGGGCGTGACCGTCGCCCTGTTGGAAGCGAACGAAGTCGCCATCAAGAAACTGCCGGCCAGTCAGCGGAATTACTTCCCGTTTCAAGGCGGTTGGCTCGAACACACGCTGTCCGTCACCCGCAAGGCCTTACGCTTGGCCCACGAATATCGGGAGCAATACCCGGACTTGAAGCCGCCGATCAACGTGGAACTTGTCGTCGCCGGGGCCGCCCTGCACGAACTCGGCCGGGCCGGAGAACTGGCCGTCCCCGAACTCCCCACGGAGCCGGTCAGCCAGACGACCGACGGCCGGTTTTACGGCCACCTCATCCTCGGGCGGGACATGTTGCGGGACGCGGCCCGGAGTGTCCCCGACTTCGACCCGGTCTTGTTGAAAATGCTGGAACACATCCTCCTGACCCACTTGGCGTTGCCGGAGTGGGGCTCCCCCCGGCTGCCGCTGATCCCCGAAGTCTTGATCCTTCACCACGCGGACGACTTGGACGCGAAGATGGAAATGTACGCCCGCTGCCTGACGCGGGACGACGCCCCCGGCGAGTTCACGGACCGCGACCCGGTCCTCGGCAAGCAACTGTTCAAGGGCCGAACCGTTTGACCGGCCTACGCGAGGCGGGGCGGGTTTCTAAGATGACCGGACGCGAACGCCTTGGATCGGCCGGCCCATGTCTCTGAACCTCTCCGCCCTCCCCGTCGCCGACGAGTTGGCCCGCCGCGCGGCCGACTTGCGCTGCGCCGTCCAGACGGTCGGCGGCGCGCGCGTGATCGACTGCGGGGCGGCCGTACCGGGCGGTCTGGGGGCCGGCTTGCTGTTGGCCCGCCTCTGCCTCGCGGACCGGGCGACCGTGAGCCTGCTCGCCGGCGAAGACGGCCCGGCGGTGCAGGTGTATTCCGACGACCCGGTGCGGGCGTGTCTCGCGTCGCAGTACGCCGGCTGGCAGGTGAAGGCCGGCAAGTACTTCGCGATGGGGTCCGGCCCCATGCGGGCGGTGTACGGTAAAGAAGACGTGTTCGACCACTTGCTTAACGGAAGAGAGTCATCGACCGTCGCCGTCGGGGCCTTGGAAACCAAAAAAGCGCCGACCGAGGAAGTCGTCGCGTACCTCAAGGAGCGGTTGCCGGGCGTGGGCGACCTGACGCTCGCGTTCGCCCCGTGCGAGAGCATGGCCGGCACGCTGCAAGTCGTCGCCCGCTGCCTCGAAACCGCGTTGCACAAACTTCACGCACTCAAATTCGACCTGACGACCGTCCTCTCCGGGTACGGCGTCGCCCCGCTGGCCCCGGTAGGCGCGGACATGACGCGGGCCATCGGCTGGACGAACGACGCGATTCTCTACGGCGGCCGCGTGGTGCTGTGGGTCAACGCGGACGACGACCACGTCGCCGAGATCGGGCCGAAGTGCCCGTCCGGCATGTCGGCCGATTACGGCTCCCCGTTCGCGGACATCTTCCAGCGGTACAACGGCGACTTCTACAAGATTGACCCGCTGCTGTTCTCCCCGGCGGTGGCGGAGTTCCGCAATGTGCGGACGGGGCGCGTCCACGTGTTCGGCCGGTTGGCCCCGGACATTCTTCAACAGTCTTTCGGAACCTAAACCCCTCTTTTGGCGAGACTCTCATGCCCGATATGATTCGCCCGGCCGTGTCGCACGGCGCGGAAACCCTCTCCCTCGGCGACTTCCTGCACGCCATGAAGCGGTCGCGCCGGCTGCGGCCGATGCTGCTGGACGCCTTCGTGGAGGCGTACCTGATCACGCGGGCGCGCCGCATGAACATCGGCGTGTCGGAAACGGAATTGCAGCAGGCCGCCGACCAATTCCGCATGCGCAACGGCATGACCAGCGCCGAGCAGACGCGCGAGTGGTTCCAGCGCGAGGCCATCTCGGACGCCGACTTCGCCGCCGGGCTGGAGCGGGACTTGATCGTCGAGAAGCTGCGCCGCCGCATCACCGACCCGCTGGTGGACCAGGCGTTCCAGGCCAATATCCAGCGGTTCGCCAAGGTCCGGTTCCGGCGGGCGTTGGTCAGCTCGGAAGGGGAGGCCCGCGACGCGATGGACGCCATCGCGTCCGGCCGGTCCAGTTTTGAGGAGCAGGCCCGCCTGCGGTCGCTGGACTTGGCCACCAAGAATTCCGGCGGGGACGGCGGCGTCGTCCGCCGGGTGGACCTCAACGAGCAACTCGCCAACATCATCTTCCAAGCTCAGATCGGCCAACTGCTCGGGCCGATCCAGGCGGGGCAGGGCTACCTCGTCCTGCGCGTCGAAGAGTTCCTCCCGGCCGAGATCGACGACGGCATCCGCAACGGCATCCGCAAGGAACTGTTCGACAACTGGCTGCGGCAGGAACTGAGCCAGGCCCCCATCGAGTTCCCGCTACTCGAGGCCCTGAACGCCGGGCAGATCCCCGGGCCGGGCTGACAACGCCTCCTCGGGCGGCATGAACGGCTTCTTGGGGTCCGCGAACTTGCCGTGCGCCCGCACGGAGGCCGTCTCCATCTCCGGGTAGCGCACGGCGGTCAGCCACCCGCCGAACACGCACCCGGTGTCGATGCACAGCGTCTTGTTCACCCATTGCGGCTGGTACGTCGGGACGTGGCCGTAGACGACGGTGGCGGGGCCGTGGTATTCCGCGGCCCAGTTCAGCCGGATGGGCAGGCCGAACTGGTCGTATTCCCCGGTCGTGTCCCCGTATAAGCTGAACGCCCGCACGCGGTCCGAGTCCCGGCCGTGCAGGTCTTGTTTCAGGCCGGCGTGGGCGACGACCAGCCGGCCGCCGTCGAACACCAAGTGCAGCGGCAGCGAGTCCAGGAAGTCCCGCATTTCGTCGGCGAACGCCGCCGGCTCGCGGGCGATTTGTTCCAGGGAGTCCGCGAGGCCGCTGGAAATGTTCACATCCCGGCCGGCCAGTTTGCGGTGCAGCTTTTCGTCGTGGTTGCCGCGGACGCAGCACGCCTTCCCCTCCTTGATCGCCCGCCGTACCAGCCGCAACACGCCAGGCGTGTCCGGCCCGCGGTCCACCAAGTCGCCGACGAAAATCAGGCGGCGGCCTTCCGGCGGCGTCACGTCCCAAACGGACCTGCCGTCCGGGTCCGTCGCTTGTTGGAGACCGTACCCGAGCTTCGCCAACAGTTCCAACAGGTCCGGCAGGCAGCCGTGAACGTCCCCGACGATGTCGAACGGGCCGGCCGTTTCACGCATCCAGGAGTACGGTCGTAGCCGTTCGACCACCGCGGCCCGCGCCTCGGCCGCCGAGTGAAACACATGAATGGCCCGGAAGCCTTCGTGGTGAATCTGCCGGACAAGGTGGTCCAGCGACGCCAGATGCCGCTTGATGGCTTCGACGGGCACTTGCCGGTCTGGGCGGATCAGGTTTTGTTCCAAGCAGGTCGTCTCGTCCAATTGGAAGACGACGGCGACGGCCGGCAAATGATGCCGCCGGGCCAACTCAATTGCTTGGCGGCGGGCGTCCGTCTTCACGTTGGTGGCGTCGATCACCGTCAGCCGGCCGTGGTGCAACCGCTTGGCCGCGGCGTGGTACAGCAAGTCGAAGGCGGCGCCGGTCGCGGTCTGGTCCGCCTCGTCGTCGGACACCATCGCCCGGAACGCATCGGAGGAGAGGATTTCCGTGGGCTTAAAGTGGGTGCGGGCGAACGTCGATTTGCCGCTGCCGGACGGCCCGATCAACACCACGAGCGAGGGGTCTGGGATGAGCATATCCGGTTATCATAATCGCCGGGCGGTCTTCGGTCATTGGTCGATGGCCTTTCTCGGGGGAGCCGGCTCACACATTTTCTTGGCCGCGTCCACACTCAGCACTCCCGCCCGCTCTTCGGGGAATTTCCGCAGCCATGCCGAGACCAAAAGGATGTGGTCGACCTGTTGGGCCGGGATGTACGGCGTGGGGTCCGTTTCAAACACTTTGATGAGCAGGCGGGCGGCGCCCCGCCGGTCGGCCGCCGTCGCCGGGGCGTGGCACGTCCCCGCCACGCGGCCGCGGCGGATCAGATACCAGACGGAGCGGCCGTGAGCGGGTGCGACCGGGTAAACGAACGTGTTCTCATCTCGCGCGGTGCGCAGCCACATCAGCCGGTCGGTCAGCCATTGCAACGTCGTCAGCTTGTCCCGCAGGGCGGCCGCCCGCTCGTACTGCATGTCGGCGGCGGCTTGCGTCATCTGGCGGGCGAGTTCCGTCAGCGGCTTTTGATCCCGCCCTTCGAGGAAGGCTTTCGCCGCGCGGACCTGCCCGGCGTACTGGTCCCGCCGGCAACCGCCGGCGCACGGGGCGGAACAGGTTCCGATCTCGGAGCGCAGGCAGCCCGGCGTCCGCGCTTCCGCGAACAATTCCTTTTGCTCGGCGAAGTGCATCTTTTGCGTCTGCGCACAGTCGCGGAGGCGATACCAGTCGTTCACCCGGCGGCAGGCTTCGGCGGCAAAGTGGTGGCTGGTGAGCGGGCCGAAAAGGCCCACCTCTTTGCCGGTCGGTTGCCGGGCCGCGAACGCATATGAGGCCGGGGCGCGGCCGAGACAAACATAGGTGTACCGGCGGTGCCCCGGCTGGCCGAGGACGTTGAACCGCGGCCGGTGTTGCCGAATCAGTTCCAGTTCCCGCACCAAAGCGCCGAACTCGTCCGGCACCGTTTCCCACACCAGGGCGTGCGTGTGTTCCAAAATGCGGCCGGCCTTGGGGTCACGGCTGTCGCGGAAGTAGCTCATCAGCCGGTGCCGGAGCGACTTGGCCTTCCCCACATACAGGAGTTCACCATGCTTGCCGAGCATGCCGTACACGCCGGGCAATTTCGGCGAGGATTCTCGGACGCCGTGCCGCAGTTTCTTCTCGTCCCGCGACTTCACCCGGCCGAGGGCCGCGGCGAACCCTAACGGGATTGATGGGGTGGGGCCGAACCCCGGGAAGGCGTATTTGGGAAAGAGGGTCGGCATGGTGTGAATCCTTTCAGTGGGGAGAATTTTATCGGACTCCCGGGCCGAATTCAAAGTCAGACGGGCGCGTTTCCGAAACCGTTCAGCGGTCAAAATTTCTGACGTTGCAGCGTCGGCCGCCGGCGAGTATGCCCGCCTGGTGTGATTGCCCGCCGTCCTGCCCGGGGTTCAGGAAGATGTCCAAAACGATGTTCGGCGCCTTGGCCGCGCTCGCGGTGGCGTGGCCGGCGCGAGCCGCCGACCTGCCGGCGGCGACGGTCAACGGCGAAGTCGTGTCGCTGCGTGAAGTCGAGTCGGCGCTGGCTCAGACCCCGCCGGCGCTCACGCCGCTGACGGCCGCACAGAAGCGGCAGCAACGGCTGGAGACGGTCTCCGTGCTGGTGGACGAAAAATTGATCCGCCAGTTCCTCGCCAAGCAAGGCCCGCCGGTCGAACCGGCCGAGGTGCTCAAGCAGTTCGCCGCGCTGGAGGCGGCCCAGAACGCCCAAGGCAAGACGGTGGCCGCGTACCTCAAGGAGGCCGGCCTCACCGAGGAACGCATCAAAGACAACTTCCGGCTCATGCTGCAATTGGCCAAGTACATCGACGGCCAAGTCACGGAAGAAAAACTGACGGCCTACTTCGCCGAGAACAAGGATTTCTTCGAGGACACCACGGTGCGGACCAGCCACATCGTCGTCCGTGTCGGGACGAAGGCGACGGCCGAAGACCGCCGACAGGCGCGGGCGAAGTTGGCCGAATTGCGCGCGGACATCGCGGCGAAGAAGACGACGTTCGCGGAAGCCGCCAAGGTGAACTCGCAGTGCCCGACCGCCCCGAAAGGGGGCGACATCGGCTTCATCAACCGCAAGTGGCAGGTGGAAGAAGTGTACGCCAAGACGGCGTTCGGGCTTGACGTGGGGCAGGTGAGCGATGTGGTTGAAACGGAGTTCGGCTGCCACCTCATTACCGTCACCGAGCGCATGCCGGGCAGGGCGGTCAAGTACGCCGAGGTCGCCAAGGAAGTGCGGGACTGCTACGAGACGGAGGTGCGCCAACAACTTTTGGCGCGCCTCCGCCAGTCGGCGAAAGTGGAAATCACTCTGCCGTGACCGACGCTACTTGGAGGACCGATTCTTGACGAGCGTAATCTCGTTGCCGGTCGCGTTGTACGTCACCTCGTCCATGAAGCAGCGGATCAGCAGCAGGCCGCGGCCGCTCGGCTTTTCCAAGTTGGCCGGGTCGGTCGGATCCGGCAAAGAAGACACGTCAAAGCCGGCCCCCTCGTCGCGGATCGTGTACGTCACGCGGTCAGCGGTCAGTTGGCTGCGGACGTGCAGCTTACGGCCGGCGTAAGGGGCTTGCGTGCGGCGCCGATCAACCATGTCGTGAAACGCCGTCCCCTGCTGCTTCAATTCGCTGCTGACGCCCAAGTTCCCGTGATACATGCCGTTGAGCATCGCCTCTTCGAGAGCCACGCCGATGCGGGTGCGATTCGCGGCCCCGCACAGGTTGGTGGCCGTCAATTCTTCCTGCAGCATGGCGATGAGCAGCGGGACCATCGAGGCGTCGCTGCTCAGGCTGAACGCCGAGTCGCGGTGCGTCAGGCTTTGGAGCAACCGTTGCTTGCGCCGGTCCGTGCGGGACGCATTGAGGACTTGTTGGAGGATTTCCCCCAGGTCGCTCTTGAGCCGCTTCTTGGGCACATAGCTGGCCGCCCCGCTGCGCAGGGCCAGCAGGGCCGTGTCCTCGGACCCGTCGCCGGTCATCAGGACGATGGGCGTGTTCGGGTGGTGTTCGCGGACGTACTCGACCAATTCCAGCCCGTCCATCTCGGGCATGTTGAGGTCGGTCAGGACCATCGACGGCGTCTGTTCCTTCAGGAATTCCGCCGCCTCGCGGCCGTTGCCGGCCGTGAAGGTGGTGAACCCGCAGGCCGCCTTAATTAAGTTGGAGACGATGAGGCGGAACACCGGCGAGTCGTCCACGATGAGGACGCTCGGCAAGTCCGTGCATTCGGAGTCGTCGAGTTCGTAGGCGGGCATGTCGTCGAGGGCCGTCATGGGGTGTTCTCTTGTCAGTTTAGGCGCCGCCGAGAGTCGCGGCTGGGTTTCACCGAGTTGAGGAAATGGTAGAACGCCCCAACGTCCCGCGTGCCAAAGACTGAATCGGAAAGGGGGGGAGACAGCCGCCGGATTCGCGCGGCGGCCGAATTCTGTTCTTACGGCTGACGAACGGAAACGGGCCGTCAGCCGATGATCGACTTCTTCTGCTTCACGTAATCCCACACCACGAAGCGGTCCAAGTCCTTGCCGGCCGTGAACACGACGCGGCCCTTGGTCGCCTGGGCCATCCGGTACGCGAAGCGGACGTCTTCCTCGGTTTGGTTCCAACTCTGCAAAAGAAAGATGTTGATGGTGATGTTTTCTTTCGCGCACAGCAGGGCCTCCCGCATCGTGGCCTTCTCGGTCCGCGGGTCCGGCGGGTAGAGCAGGAACAGGTCGCTCCCCTCGAAGTGGGCCGTCGGCAGGCCGTCCGTGATGATGACCATTTGCCGGTTCGGCGTGTCCTGCCGGGACAGGAACTTGCGGCCGAGTTGCATGGCGTGCTGGATGTTGGTGAAGTGCGGCGGGATTTGCAACTCGCTCATCGTCGGGTCGCTCATGTCCGCCTTCAACCGCACGACCGGGTCGTACAGCGTCACGGGCTTGGGCATCAGGGCCGGCAGGTCGGCCACGCAGCACGGCTTGGCGAACGTGTACATTTCGATGAATTGCAGAAAGTCCCCCGGGAACTCCGTGCGGATCAGCCCGTCGAGGCCGAGGGCCATGCGCTTGACGTTCACGTACTGCTCGTTGTAGCGCATCGACCCGGACATATCGAGCAGCACGGCCGTCGCGGCTTTCGGCGTGACCTGCGTCCGGTGGATCACGATGTCGTCCGGCCGCATGCGCACCGGCAGGGCCGCCCCGCCGCGGATCATGGCGTTGACCATCGACGCCGGGATGTCCATCTGCGTGACGGAGTCCCCGAACTCGTACTCCTTCGTGCGCTGGGACTCGACGGCCCCCTCCCCGGTGACGGCTTGCGAATGCCGGCCGGTCTTGGACGCGGCCAAGTCGGCGAAGATTGTCTGCAAGAGTTTGGACTGAAACAGCCGGTACGCCTTCGGGCTGAGTTGGAAACCCTTGCGGTCGGGCGTGACGCCCTGCTTCTCGGCCTGGTCGCGCAGGTACTCGTTGATCTGCTGCTGAAGCCCCCGCAGTCCGTCCATGCCGGCGTCGTCGATGAACTCGGACAGTTCGTCCATGTCGATGATGCCGACGCGGGCGGTCTTCTTCGCCTCCTCGATCTGGGCGAGGAGCTTGTCGATCATCTCCAGTTCTTCCTTGACCTCGATCGCCTTGGGCACCGTCATGGATTGCCGGCCGGTGAAGTCGTACTTGGCGGCGAGGGCGTCCACCTCGTATTTATTCCCCAACTTCTCGGCCAGCGAGATGATCGACTTGGCGAACGGGTCGCGGTCGTTGCCGACGGCGTAGTACAAGTTCTCCAAGTCGCGGAGTTGCTCTTCCTTCACGGCCTTGTCGAAACGATCTGCCAGCTTTTTCGGCGGCTTGTACCCGGCGGCCGCCTCGTGGAAAATGCGCCCGGCGTCCTTCTGGACGGTGTCCGTCTCGTAAGTCGCCAAAATCTTGCGCTTGCGCTCCCGCAACATCTCCGCGATGGCTTCGAGGCTCGGCCCCAACCCCTTGATCTGCGACGGGTCGATCTTGACCGCGTTGGCCAGTTCTTCTTCGGTGAGCCGCCGGGTGTTGCCGTAGGTCAGCAAGTGTTCCATCGCCACCGAGGCCAAGTCGGGTGGATCGGCCGTCGGCGACGGGAATTTGACGGGGTCGTAGCCCAAGTACGTGTGGATCACGCCGCCGAACTGGTCTCTGTTCATGTCTGAGTGTTCTCTCGAAGTCCCGGCGCCCATTGGAAAAGCGGCGGTGAATACACCTGTCGGCTGTCAAGGCGCCGATTTTCGGCCTGAAGGGCCGCTTAACATAGCCCAGCCCGTCAGGGCTGGGTCAGAGGTGTGAATAGTTTTTCGGTCTGAAGGACCGATTATGGCCTTTGCCCAACGGGGACCGGCCCTGCCAGACCGGAGACCGATAATCGGTCCTTCAGACCGAAACCCTGACCGTGCCTTACCCAGCCCTTGCGGGCTGGGCTATGTAAAGCGGCCCTTCAGGCCGAAAACCGCTTCATCTTTGTTGTTCAAGTTTCGTAAGTCACCCGCCCGTGTTTGGCGGAGCGGGAGATGCGGTCCGTGGCGTGCAGGCCGGCCAGGACGAATTCGACGCAGGAGGCCCGCATCGCGTCGCTCTCGCCGGCGTTGACCTCGAACGCCTTGTCCCACGCCTTCGGCACCCGCTTGAGCCGCTCGGCGTACTTCGCGGACGGCAGCATGTCCCCGACCTCGATCTTCACGCCCTTGGCGAACACTTCGGAGATTTCGTCCAGGCCGTGGGCGTCCACGTACTCCTTGAACACCTTGCCGATCGCCTCGGCGACGAGGGCGTCCAGCACCTGCTTCTCGGACATTTGCGACGAGCCCATCATGTCCAGTTCCAGCTTGCCGACGGACGACGTTGGCAGGTGCCCCAAGTCGCTGATGCGCGGGACGGCCGGCTTCTCGCCGAGGCGCACGCCCCGATGGCGGGCGCTGGCCACCATCGTGCGATAATTGGCGATGCTGAACCGGGCGCTGACGCCGGACTGGTGATCGACGTACTTCGACTTGCGAGCGCCGACGCTGATTTGCTCGATGATCTCCTTCATAAAGTACGGCACCACCACCGGGAAGTCGCCGCCGAGGTCGAGGCCGGCCTCCTGCTCCATGATCTGGATGCCCAGTTCCCGCTCGATGGGGTAGTGCGTCTGGATCAGGGAGCCGATGCGGTCCTTCAACTGCGGGATCACCTTGCCGGAGCGGTTGAACGTGGCCGGGTTCGCGGAGAAGAGGATCAGCACGTCGAGGTCGAACTTAATCGGGTAGCCGCGGATCTGCACGTCCCGTTCTTCGAGGATGTTGAACAGGCCGACTTGGATCAACTCGTCCAGTTCCGGGATCTCGTTCATGGCGAAGATGGCCCGGTGCATGCGCGGGATCAGCCCGAAGTGCAGCGAGTCTTCGGCCGACAGACTCGACCCGAGGGCCAATTTGGCCGGGTCGATTTCCCCGATGATGTCGGCGAACTTCGTGCCGGGGGCCAACCGCTCCGCGTACCGCTCGGCCCGCGGCCACCACGCAATCGGGATGTCGGCCTCGTCTTTGGCCGCGACGAGGTCTTTGCCGGCCTTGGTGATCGGCTTGTACGGGTCTTCGTGGACGGCCGAGCCGGGGATGTCGAGGTACGGGATTTCCGCGTCGAGGAACTGCACCAATGACCGCATGAGGCGGGACTTGGCTTGGCCCTTCTCGCCGAGGAACAAGATGTCGTGCCCGGCGAGGAGGGCGATGTTAATTTCGGGGAGGACGGTGTTCTCGTAGCCGACGATGCCGGGGAAGAGTTCCTGACCCGCTTGCAACATCTTCAAAAAGTTAGAGCGGATTTCATCTTTGACGGACCGACTCCGCCAGCCGGACGCGCGGAGATCTTTCAGCGTCCGGGGCCGTGAGTTGCTCAATGGTGTTCCTCAATCGCGGGACGGAAGGGGGACACCATATTGTTAGACAGGTCGGCAAGTAGTTGCCACCGCCGGTACTCAGATGGAAAGGACGCCCGTGCTGTCCCCGAACGTCTTCGTCGGGCAGCCGAGGCGTTGGAACATGGCCAGGTAGAGGTTCATCAGTGGCGTGTCTTTGGGGAACTGCATGTGCCGGCCGGTCTTCACGAGGCCGTTGCCGCCGCCGAGCATGAGGATCGGCAAGTCGTCGTGGTTGTGGCGGTCGCCGTCGCCGATGCCGCTGCCGTAGACGATCATGGCCGAGTCGAGCAGGGACTTGTCGCCTTCCTTGACGGCCGCCAGCCGGCCCGTGAGGTAGGCCAACTGCTCAATGTGGAAGCGGTTGATCTTGCGAATCTTCTCTTGCTTCTTGGCGTCTTTGCCGTGGTGGGACAGTTCGTGGTGGCCTTCCGGCACGCCGATCACGGGGTGGGAGCGGTTGCTGCCGTCGTTGGCGAACGGGAACGTGACCACCCGCGTCAGGTCGGCTTGGAACGCGAGGACCATCAGGTCGCCCATGATGCGGATGTGCTCCTGCGCGTCTTTCGGGATGGCGGCCGGGGCGGCCATCGTCGGCTTGAACGCGGGCTTGGCGTTCTTCACTTCCTTCGACTTCTCGATGCGCAGTTCCAGTTCGCGGATGGCGGTCAGGTACTCGTCCATCTTGCGCTGGTCGGCCGCCCCGAGCTGCGTGTTGAGGCTTTTTGCCTCGTCGTTCACGAAGTCGAGGATGCTCTTGTTCAGGCGGTCCCGCTTCTCGCGGGTCTCCGCCTTGTCCTTGCTGCCGCCGCTGCCGAAGAGGCGGTCGAACACGAGCCGGGGGTCGATTTCCTTGGCGTTCGGCGTCGTGTCGTTGCGCCACGAGAAGTTCGACTGGTAGGCGCAACTGTACCCGGAGTCGCAGTTGCCGGCCTGCCGGCCCGGCTCGATGCCGATTTCCAAGGAGGAGAACTTGGTTGAATCGCCGATGTACTGGGCCAGCCACTGGTCCGCGGACTGCCCGGCCCGGATGTCGGCCCCGTTGGTCTTCCGCGGCTGCCGGCCCGTCAGGAAGGCGGCTTGGGCGCGGGCGTGGTCGCCGGGGCCGTCCCCGTTGGCCTTGGCCTTGTCGAGGGCCAGCCCGGAGAAGACGTTCATCGACGCCTTAAAGTCCTTGAGCGGTTCAAGAATGTGCGGCAACTCGCCCAGCGTGCCGACGGCCTTCGGCGTCCAGTCTTGCATGTGGACGCCGTTGGGCACGTACATGAACGCCACCCGCGTGACCGGCTTGGCCGCCGCCCCGGCGGCCGATAGCGTCGGCGTCATCGCTTCGAGCCACGGCAAGGTGATCGCCGTCCCGAGGCCTTTGAGTGCGGTCCGGCGGGTCATGATCGCGGTCATGGAGTGGCCTTTTGGCGGGTGGAGTCAGGGAATCCGTCGGCCGGCGGGAGGTTCTGTCTTCAATTAGAGTAACACGTTACTTCGTCGGATTCAAACCGCCTCGTCGTTTTTGGAACGTATCGCTGGCGACGACGCCCATGATGAGGCTGGAGAAGCGGTCCTCATTGGTCTTCAGGCGCGTCACGATGTCGGTCAGGGTGCAGGCGTCGTAATACTCCAAGCCCCGGCCGATGGCATAGGTCAACATGCGGTCGGCGAGGTTGCGGCGGAACGGGTCGGCCTTGCCGAGCAGCACTTTTTTCAGGTCGGCCGGGCCGCTGAACTTGGCGCCGTCTGGCAACACGCCGCTCGGGTCCACTTTGAAGTTTCCGTCGAACGTGCGGAAGCCGCCGACGCCGTCGAAATTTTCGAGGCCGAAGCCGAGCGGGTCCATCTTGGCGTGGCAGGTGGCGCAGGAGGCGTTCTCGCGGTGCTTTTCCATCCGCTGCCGCAGGGAGCCGGTCAGTGGCCCCTTCTTCTCGTCGTCCAAGTCCGGCACGTCCGGCGGGGGCGGGGGCGGGGGCGTGCCGAGGATGTTTTCCAGAATCCACTTGCCCCGCTTCACGGGCGAGGTCCGCGTCGGGTTGGATGTCACGGTCAGGACGCTGGCTTGAGTGAGGACGCCGCCGCGGGTGTGGTCGGCCAGTTTCACCTTGCGGAAGTCGGCCCCTTTCACGTCCGGCAGGCCGTAGTGCTTCGCCAAGCGCTCGTTGACGAACGTGTAATCGGAATCCAGCAGTTCCAAGACGCTGCGGTCTTCCCGCATGACGTGGGCGAAGAAGAGTTCCGTCTCTTTGACCATCGCGTCCCGCAGGGCGTTGGTGAACCCGGGATAAGCCTTGCGGTCGGGCGTCAACGTGGCGAGTGTGCGGAGCATCAGCCATTGCCCGGCGAAGTTTTCCACCAACGCATTGGCCTTCGGGTCTTTGAGCATCCGGGCCACCTGGGCCTCTGTGACGCCCGGCTTCCGCATCTCGCCGGCTTTGGCCAGTCGGAACAACTCGTCGTCCGGCATCGACGACCAGAGGAAGTATGACAGCCGCGTGGCGAATTCGTAGTCACTGATCGGGTGGACGGCCTCCGGGTTGTTCGGCTCGGCGTCCTTCTCGATGCGGAACAGGAAGTGCGGGCTGACCAACACCGCCTTCATCGCGTGCCGGACGGCCGCCTCGAACGTCTCGCCGGGCATGTCCGCGTACTGGTACAGTTTGACGAGCCGGGCGACGTCGTTTTCCGTCACCGGCCGGCGGTAAGCTCGTGTGGCGAAGGCGGTCAGAATTTCCTTGGCGGCGGGCGCCCGGTCTTCCTTCGACTTGGGCTGCGTGAAGAAAATCTTGGCGTGGGGCGCCGGCGGGGCCTTGGGGACCGGGTTGATCGGCCCTTCGATCTCCATGACTTCGATGTACAGGTTGCGGTCTTTGCGTGTCTTGGTGTCCAAGTAGTCGTTAATGAACGAGAAGGCGACTTCGTACTTTCCGGCCGTTACCTTGGTCTTCACCTCGTAGCTCTTCGCCTTGCCCTCGATGGCATCGACGGGGAATTCCTTCACCGGCCGCTTGTTGAACTCGATGGCCAACTTGGGCAACTCGTCCCCGGCCTGCTCGCCGTAGCAGCGGCAGCGGAAGATGTACTCGCCGGTATGAAGGAAGTCGTAGAAGACGATGGCCGAGCCGTTTTCCGTCAGGGCGACGCGGTTCTTTTCCTTGGCCTTGTTCCCGAGCGTCACCCGCACGTTTTGCGGCTTGAATACTTCCTTGCTGCTCACCGTGACTTTGGGGATCACAATCGCGGCGTCCAACACCTTCTCGGCGGCGCCGAGGTATTTTTCCAAGAGGATCGGCGGCATCGAGAGAACGTCCCCGATGTTGTCGAAGCCGTACCCAACATCGTCAGATGGGAAGTCGTCCGCGGGTTGCACATCCACGCCCAGCAGGTCGCGGACGGTGTTGTTGTACTCCACGCGGTTGAGCCGCCGGATCGTCGGCCGGCCGGGGTCGCGGGCGAGTTGACAGTCTACTTTGCTGACGGCGCTCTCAGCCCACGCGACAATCACCTTCCGCTCGTCGTCGGTCGGCTGGACCGACTTCTTCGGCGGCATTTGTTTCGTATCAACGTGTTCGCGGACAAGTTCCCAGGTGTCGCGGGCCTTCTTGGCGGTGACGGCGTCCGTGTACGGTTCGAGACTCAAGCCGGCGGCCTGCTTCTTGTCGTTGTGGCACGTGACGCAGTACTTCGTCAGCAACGGCTTCACTTGCGTGGCGAACTGATCCACCTTCGGTGGGGGGGCTGCGGGGGGAGCACCCGGTGCCTTAATTTGGACGAGCTGCGTTTCCGGCGGGGCGGCGTTCACCTTGCGGTGGGTCAGGTGCCGCACCAGCCAAATCGTCAGGATTCCCGCCAGGAAGGCGGGAACCAAAATGATGGCGTATTGCCACCGCATGAAGGACTCCGGCGAATTGGATCGAGGCGGGGAGAAGTTAGAGCATAGTTCGGGACGATGTCGCAGGTTGCTCGTGATTTTTCGGTCCAACGGACCGCTTAACATGGCCCAGCCCGACAGGGCTGGGCCAACCACCCGCCAACGACCACGGTCTGAAGGACCGATTATCTTTGGGTTTCAGCCTTCGCGGCCCTGACGGACCTCGAACGGATAATCGGTCCTTCAGACCGACGGTTCTCGATGGTTCGCCAACCCAGCCCTTTCGGGCTGGGCTATGTTAAGCGGTCCGTTGGACCGAAAGTCCGACGAATCCGCTACGGCATTCCGAACTCCGCTCTAGTTTACGCCACAGAGCAGTTGCTCACAACTAGAGATGTCTGGCCACTCATCAACCTTTCACTTTTTTGACGGCGGCCTTCGCCGCTTCGCGGATGGTGATCTGCACGTCCGTCGTCGCTTTTACCAAGGCCGGCAAGGCTTCCTTGGCGTCCGGGCCGAGGTTGCCGACTTCCTGCACGATGGCCAACCGCACTTCGCCCTCGGGGTCTTTCGCCATCTGCTCGGAGAGTTCCTTCAGGTAGTCCTTCAGCCCGCTTCCCAAGCCGCTGGCGAGGGCTTGGACGGTCAGCAAGCGAACCGACTTGTCGGCGTCCGTCTTCAACACGTCCAGCAAGACGGCCGCCACGGCTTTAAGTTCCGTCCCCATTTTCGCCAGGGCGAGGGCCGACTGTTGCCGGACTTCCGTAACGGCGTCCGACTTGAGCGCCTTCGCCAGCGCCGGCACGGCGGCCTTGGCGTCCAAGCCCAACAGACCGAGCGATCGAGCCACCTCTTTGCGCACGTTGGCATCTTTGTCCGTCGCCAACAATTCCGCGAGGCGGGGCGTCGCGGCGGCCCCGTCCGGCCCGATGCGGCCGAGCGCGAAGATGGCCGCCAACCGCACGCCGGTGTCCGCGTCTTTCAGTAACTCGGTCAGGTCGGGGACGGCGGCCTTTACCTCGAAGCCGATGCGGCCGGTCGCGTCGGCCGCGGCCGTCCGCACGCTGACGTCCGCGTCCTTGTACGCCCCGATGAGGACGTTGATGACGGTCTTCGCGTTTTCCCCGGCCTTGCCCAACGCCCCCGCCGCCGCGGCCCGCACGGCCGGGGACTTGTCCCCCTTCAACAAGTCGGCCAGCGTGGGCAACAGGGCGCGAAGGACCGTTTCCTTGTCCAAGTCCTGCACGATCAGCACGGCTTTCAGCCGCACGCGCTCGGCCGAGTCGTTGAGCATCAACTCCCGGAGTGTTTCTTGGACGTTGCGGTCCTTGCCCCCGAGGATGCCGAGGGCCACGACCGCCGCCTCGCGCTTGCGGGGATTCGCGTCCTTCGCCAAGACCATCCATTCGCTTTTGGTCTTCCCGCCGACCATCGGCTCGTCGGCGGACACGGGCATGGAAAGGGACAGAAGGGCAATGGCCGACAGGGCGGCGGGGACAAGTCGCGTCATGGAAGTGGCTCGCTGGAACAGTGTCCTCATTATGACGGCCGGGGGGGGCGGGTCAAACTCTTTTCGCACCGGGTGGTTGCGGCGGCGAAATCATCGGTTATGATGCGTCTTCCCGATTTCCTTCAACGAGGACTCTCCCGATGGTGACGACCGCCGCCGCGAAACCGGCCAAGCCGGGCATCCGCCTGACCCGCCTGATGATCAACAACGAGTGGGTGGACAGCTCGGACGGCTCGACGTTCGAGACGCTGAACCCGGCCACGGGCGAGACCATCGCCAAGGTGGCCCACGCCACGGCCAAGGACGTGGACATGGCCGTGAAGGCCGCCCGCCGAGCCGTGGAGACGGGGCCGTGGTCCCGCATGGACGCCGCCGACCGCGGCCGGCTGATGTACAAGCTGGCCGACCGCATCGAGCAGGAGGCCGGCGAACTGGCCATGCTCGAATCGCTGAACTGCGGCAAGACCATCCGCGACTCGCGCGGGGACGTGGGCGGCGTGGTCAACACGCTGCGCTACTACGCCGGCTGGGCCGACAAGATTGAGGGGAAGACTGTCCCCGTTCGCGGCGGGTTCCTCTCGTACACACTGCGGCAACCCGTCGGCGTCGTGGGGCAGATCATCCCGTGGAACTTCCCGCTCTTGATGCTCGCGTGGAAGTGGGGCCCGGCCCTCGCCGGCGGCAACGCCATTGTGATGAAGACGGCCGAGCAGACGCCTCTCTCGGCGATGCGCCTCGCCGAACTGGCCATCGAAGTCGGCTTCCCGCCGGGCGTCATCAACCTGCTCGCCGGCTTGGGCGAGACGACCGGCGATGCGATGGTCAAGCACCCGGACATCGACAAGATCGCCTTCACCGGCCACGTCGACACGGCCAAGCTCATCCAAAAGAACGCCGCCAACTCGCTGAAGCGCTGCACGTTTGAACTCGGCGGCAAGTCGCCCAACGTGATCTTCGCCGACTGCGATTTGGACAAGGCGGTCGAAGGGGCCTTCCACGCGATCTACTTCCACTGCGGCCAGTGCTGCACGGCCGGCAGTCGGCTGTTCGTGGAGAAGTCGATCCGCGAGAAGTTCGTCGAACGGCTGGCGGCGCGGGCCAAGCAGCGCAAGATCGGCGACCCGATGGCCGAGGACACGGACCAGGGGCCGCAAGTGTCCCAGGAGCAACTCGACAAAATTCTCGGTTACGTGGCCGCCGGCCAAAAGGCCGGAGCGAAGTTGGTCGTCGGTGGCGAGCGCGTCGGCCCGAACGGGTACTTCGTCTCCCCGACGATCTTCGACAACGTCACCGACGACATGACCATCGCCACGGACGAAATCTTCGGGCCGGTGGTCAGCGTGCTGCCGTTCGAGACGTTCGACGAAGTGGTCGAGCGGGCCAACAACACCAGCTACGGCCTCGCCGCCGGCGTGTGGACGACGAACTTGGAGAAGGCCCACCTATACGCCAAGCAAGTGAAGGCTGGGACGATCTGGGTGAACACCTACCACGTCGTGGACACGTCCACCCCGTTCGGCGGGTTCAAGATGTCCGGGCAGGGTCGAGAGAACGGCGAAGCCGCCCTCGATCACTACACGGAAACGAAGACGGTGACGATCAAGTTGGGCTGAGAAAAGAAGAGTTTGAACCACAGAGGACACAGAGGACACAGAGAAAAACCGAAGCAGAGGTAAGGCATTTCTATAAATGTCTTCTCTCTTCTCGTCTTTCCTCTGTGTTCTCTGTGTCCTCTGTGGTTAAGTTCTTTTCTTACCGCAACGCCGCATTTGCCGTTGCCACGGTCTGCGGATCATCGTTATCGAACAGTCCGGCGAATCGCTCGGCCATCCTCCGGTCGGCCATTCGCAGGAAGCACCGGCCGGCTTCGATCTGCGCCACGTTGCCATTCTGGTCGTGGCCCAAGGTCAGCATCATGTCCAGCCGACTCAACACGCACGCGGAGACGTAGGCGTCGATCACGATGTCGGCGATACGCTCGTGCAGCAATTGGGCTTGGAGGAACTTGGCCTCCGTCCCGCACTTCAGGAAGACCCACGGCAACAGCGTGCCGAGTCGCTTGACGTGCTTGGACCACCGCTTGGCATCGCGTTTGAGCGATGCGTGCTTCACCGGCACGGTTGGCCGGGTCAATCGGCGGCCCATTTCGCGCCAGCCGAAGCCGAACACCTTGGGGATCGTGCCGAACGGGGCCGACTTCATCCCGCGCCGCAGCGCGTCCAACTTCAGGCCCGGCCCGCGCGAGCCGACGACGGCGATGAACGCCTTCAGCACTTCGTTCGCCCCTTCGCCGATGGTGTTGATGCGGGCGTCCCGCATCCAGCGCTCGTAGGGTTCGTTCGTGAAGTACGACTGGCCGCCGAAGACCTGCATCGTCTCGTACACGCACGTCCACAGGTGTTCGGTGGCGAACACTTTGAGGATGGCCGTCTCCAGCATGTAGTCGTCGGCCCCGCGGTCGATCAGGGCGGCGCACTGCGTCGTGGCCGCCTCCATCGCGAAGGCGTGGGCGGCGATGAAGGCGATTTTCTTTTTCACCATCTCGAAGTCGGCTAGCGGCTGCTGGAACTGCACGCGACTCTTGGCGTGCGCGGTCGCCGCCTGCAAACAGGCTTTCGCGGCTCCCGTGCAACTGGCTCCGAACGTCGTGCGGCCAAAGTCCAAAACGGTAAGGGCGACCTTCAACCCTTTGCCGACGGGGCCGAGGACGTTTTCCTTCGGCACGCGCATGTCCGTGAATCGCAGTTTGCCGGTGGCGGTGCCGCGGATGCCGCACTTTTCGGCCCGCGACTCGATCACTTGGAAGCCGGGCGTGTCCGGCGTGACGAGGAAGGCCGTCACCTTGGTGTCGGTCGGCTTGCCGGGACTCGGGGCCGGCGTGCGGGCCATCACGGTCAGCACGTCCGCGATGGCCGCGTTGGTGATGTACCGCTTTTCGCCGTTGAGGATGTACGCCGTGCCGTCTTCCGAGGGCGTCGCCATCGTCTGCACGTTGGAAGCGTCCGACCCGGCTTGGGCTTCGGTGAGGGCAAAGGCGCCCAACTTCCGGCCGGCGATCATGTCCGGCAGCCAGCGGGCCTGTTGGGCTGGCGTGCCGAACAGCAGCAGCGCCCGCATGCCGATGCTGTGGTGTGCGTTCACGAAAACGCCCGTGGACGCGCAGGTTCCGCCGATGATTTCCAAAATCTGGCAGTAGGCTTGTTGGCTGAACCCGCGGCCGCCCAATTCGACGGGGGCGCACATGCCCAACACGCCGAGGTCGCCGAGGCCGTCAATAACACTTCGCGGGATGTCCGCGAGGCGATCAATGGCGGTCGCGTCGATTTTCTCCCGGCAGAACCGACGGACCTCGGCCACGGTCTGGTCGGTCTTCGCCTGTGCGGCCGGCGAGAGTTGCGGGTAAGGGAACAGGTCGGCCGCGGAAACCCGCCCGAAGAACAGGCCCTTGGCGAAGCCGACCGTTTCCGGGCCGGAGAACAACAGTTCCTCAGCCTGTTTCTTCTGCTGTTCGAGTTGAGCCACGGACAAGGCCATCGGCGTGCTCCCCATGTGAAAAGGGCCGGCGGGAGGAAGTGGGTGATTGTATTTTAACCTCCCCCCCAGCGGGGGAGTGAATGGGCAGGTGAAAAGGGAGCGAAAAAGGGGGTCTCCTCCCGTTGCGGGCGGCCATCCTCTCATCTCGCGGCACAGTTTTGACACTATTCCGCATGTGACCTATTTTTTTGTTTCGTGATCGAGGCCAGAACGTAAACCGTGGCTTGAAAATGTTCTGCGATTATCGAACAATCAGTAAAGAGTGAGGTCGCCAAGGGCCGATCATTGATGAGACGGCCCATTTTATCCTTCCGTTTTTTTTCTTGACCTATCTGATTATTTTGGTAATCTCTTGACAATCCGTCGGTGTCATGCCCAAAATGTAACAGTAATTGGTTTTACCTAACATCTCCCAAGGTAATTCTTTATGGACCCTAACTTGATGAAGAGTCTTCATCTGGAAGGGAATCCGAGACGTGAGTTGTTCCGCAAAGTGCGGGAGCGTATCGCCACGGCAGCCGGCAGTCACACCGTGGCCGGCCACATTCGCTTACGACCCTCCTCTTCGTCCCCGAGCCTCCAGACGCTCGCGCCGGCCGACCTGCCTGTGAAAAAAGGGGCGGTCCACTGCTGGATATTGGACCGGGGCCGCAAATTGCCGTTGAAAATTGGCATGAACTCTGTCGGGCGACTGCCCGACAACGACGTGGTGATCGATGACGCGACTGTCTCCCGCCGCCATTGCGCCATCCTCGTCCACAGCGATCTCAGTTTTGAATTGCACGACGTGGCGTCCAAGAATGGAACGCTGCTCAACGGCAAGAAGATCGCCGGTCCGACGCAAATCAACGACGGCGACGAGGTCACCCTCTGTGAACGCCGGCTGATCTTCCTGGCGGCCGTCCAACCCAAGTCCGTCGCCGTGGCCGCGGGTTCCCCCGCGTGGTCGAACGAACACACCCAACTCGGCTGACCACTTTTCCGTAAGAACATCTCGGCCTCCGTTCCCGTGCCGAGTGTCCCCATGCGCCACTGCTGTTGGCTGGTTCTGCTCCTCCCCGCCGTCGGATTCGGCGACGACTTGCCGCGGTACGTCCCGACGCCCGCCGATTTGAAGCGCGCTTACGATTCCGCTGACCGATTGGTCGCCGATTGGTCAGGGAAGGCACTGAACACGACGTTCACGCCGCACTGGATTCCCGGTGAAAAGGCGATGTGGTTCGTTAAAGACATAGGCGACGGCAAGCGAGAGTTTTTGATAGCAAAGTGGTCTCCGGCAACCGAAATGCCCGCCTTCGATGCCAAAGCATTGGCGAAAGCAGTAGCCGCCGCTGGCGGGCCGAAACTCGTTGCTGACCGTTTGCCGTTTGACGACATTGAGTTGCGCGACGGGTTAACGAAGGTACGCTTCAAACTCGGCAAAGACATTTGGACCTATGACGGTGTAACTGACTCGGCGACCAAGGACGGCCCCGCGGTCAAACCCGATAACAAGCCGGTCCGACCATCGCCGGAGGACGACGACGGGGATGACTTAGCTTCCCAACCCGACGGCCGCAAAGGCCCGCCTCGTGGGCTGCGCCAATCGACGACTTCGTCACCGGACGGCCGGTTGACGGTCATCCAGAAGGACAACAACCTGATTTTGAAGACGAAAGACGGCGACGAGCAACCACTGACCACCGACGGAACTCCCGATCACTTTTACGGCAACGTGTCCTGGTCGCCCGACTCGGCGCGTTTCGTCGCCTACAAGATCGAACCGGGGGTCAACAAGGAAGTCTGGTACGTCGAGTCGTCGCCCAAGGACGGCGGCCGGGCCAAACTGCACTCGCACATCTACCCGCAACCGGGCGACAAGTTCGCCGCCTACGAGTCTTGGGTTTTCGACGCGGCCACGCGAAAGGGGACGAAGATCGACGCGGAGAAGATCGATTTCCGCACGCCCCGACCACGCTGGCACAAAGACGGGAAGGCGTTCACCTATGAAAAGACCGACCGGGGGCATCAATGCTTCCGCATCATTGAAGCCGACACATCGACCGGGAAGACGCGGACGCTGTACGAGGATCGGGCGAAAACATTTGTCAACCAATACTCCAACTTCACGTTGATCTACAACGACGACAAGAACGAGATCATCGTCTCGTCCGAACGCGACGGCTGGAATCACTTGTATCTCGTTGACGCGAAAGAAGGCAAAGACCGCAATCAGATTACCAAGGGGCACCACGTCGTCCGCGGCGTCGAACATGTTGACTTCGCCAATCGCACCCTCGTCGTTCGGGCTTGTGGCATTTACCCTGGGCAAGACCCGTACTTCACGCATTTCTACCGCATCAATTTCGACGGCACGGGCTACGTTACCCTCACGCACGGGATTGGCACGCACGTTCTACAGTGGTCTCCCGACCGGAGCGTGTTCCTTGACACTTGGTCGCAAATGGACATGCCTCCAGTCCACGAAGTATGCGATGGGGCGAACGGAAAACTGCTCCACTCAGTCCTCCAAGCCGACGTGTCAGCCTTGAAGGGCACGGCGTGGAAGCCGCCGGAAGTGTTCACCGCCAAGGGCAGGGACGGCAAGACGGACATTTGGGGCGTCATCACCCGGCCCTCAAACTTCGACCCGAAGAAGCGCTACCCGGTGATCGAGTACATCTACGCCGGGCCGCACGACTCGTTTGTGCCCAAGTCGTTTCGGGCCGCCCACGGCCGGCAAGCGTTGGCCGAGTTCGGCTTCATCGTTGTTCAATGCGACGGCATGGGGACGCTCAACCGATCGAAAGCGTTCCACGACGTGTGTTGGCAAAACATCGGGGACGCCGGCTTCCCGGACCGCATTGCGTGGATCAAAGCCGCCGCCGCCAAGTACCCGCAACTCGACACGGCCCGCGTCGGCATCTACGGCACCTCGGCCGGCGGACAGAGTTCGACGGGCGCGCTGCTTTTCCACGGCGACTTCTACAAAGTGGCCGTCTCCTCCTGCGGCTGCCATGACAATCGGATGGACAAGTCTTCTTGGAACGAGCAATGGATGGGCGTCCCGGTCGGCCCGCACTACGCGGCCCAATCGAACATCACCAACGCCCACAAGCTGACCGGAAAGTTAATGCTGATCGTCGGCGAAATGGACACGAACGTCCCGCCGGAATCGACGTACCGACTGGCCGACGCCCTCATCAAAGCGAAAAAGGATTTCGACTTCCTGATGGTCCCCGGCATGGGCCACTCGGACGGCGGGGCCTATGGCGAACGCCGTCGTCGCGATTTCTTCGTGCGGCACCTGCACGGGGTGGAGTCGCCGGATTGGAACACCCGGTAATTGTCCGTGGACGGGGGACGCCTGCAACAGCGCTTATTCCGTGGGAGCCGCCATCGTCAAATCGGCTGACTGGGCGGCTTCCCACGCCTCCACGGTGCCGATGGGGAGCCAGAAAGTCGCCTCGACGACGTGGAACGGGGCGAGCTTCGCCAGCTTGTCCACGGCTTCCGTCACTTCGTATTCTCCCCGCTTCGACAGTGTCAGTTCGATGTCGAAGACGGATCTCGGGAAGAGGTAGGCCCCGATGTTGGCCAGTTGCGTGCCGTCCATTTCCGGCTTTTCGATCATCTCGGCGAGGGTGCCGTCCGGGTGGCGGAAGACGATGCCGAACTTTCGCGGCTCGTCAACTGGGTGCGCCAGTACGCCGGCCGGCTTGGAGGCCAACACTGCCAAGTCTTTCGCCCCGTACAGGTCGTCCCCATTCAAGACCAAAAGCCGTTCACTCGTCGAATGTTCCCGGCACGAGAGCAAGGCGTCCCCGGTCCCGCGTGGGACGGGTTGCCGGACGCTCACCCAATCGCGAATATGCGGCTGCCCGGCCAAGTAGGCTTCAACCTGCTCGGCCAAGTAATTCGTCACCACGATGAGTCGCTTCACCTGCGGGGGCAGGGCGGCGATGGTCCAATCGAGGATCGGCCGCCCTTGAACCTTGAGCAGCGGCTTGGGAGTTTCGTTCGTGTGCGGCCGCAGGCGGGTGCCCAAGCCGGCGGCGAGAATCACGGCGTCCATTCATTCACCCGTCGCGTGGTCGGCCTTATCAATTTCGCTCATCTTATCAGGACGACCCGGGGAACCGGGGAAAATGGATGATGCACGCGGGCCGGGTTTGCCGAAAAGAGTGGGGAAACCGGGCCATTAGGACGAAAAGGCCCCACGATGGCGGCCGGGCCGAGGGCAAGGGAGTCCTCACCCGCCGCCGAACTCACGAGGGAAGGAACCCGATGAAGCGATTGTTGGCCGCCGTGGCCGTCTGTTCCGTGTTGCAGTTGGGCGCCGGGTGCCGGCACGTCGGCGGCGAGTGCGACTGCGCGCCCATTCCGGGCGATTCGGTCGGCATCAACCCGCACATTCCCAGTTACGGGGCGGCGACGATGCCGCCGAGCGCCGTCCACGTTGAACCGGGACCCGCCCCGAAGACGATCCCGCCCCTGCGGTAAATGGTCTTCGCCCGTCGGAAGCAGTGACGCCACCCCCGCAAGCCCGTAACTTGTTCCCGCCGGAACGGGTCGCGGGCTTGCCTCGTTGACGACATCCCTTTCTCCCACCCGCCGGTTCCTCCCCCGGCCGCGCCCCATAACATATCCCCCGCTCTCCGTTCAAACCGTCGCGTGCCGCCCCAAGGGAGTGACCCCATGAAGCGTTGCCTCATCGCCATCTTCGCCGCAGGAGTTTGCCTGATGCCGACCCCCGTGACCGCCGCCGACGAAGGGCCGACGAAGGTCGGGACGGTCGAGGGCATCACCGAGTACTCGTACCCGAACGGGCTCCGCGTCCTGCTCTTCCCGGACGACTCCCGCCCGGTCGTGACGGTGAACCTGACGGTCTTCTGCGGCAGCCGGCACGAAGGCTACGGCGAGACGGGCATGGCCCACCTGTTGGAACACATGGTCTTCAAGGGGACGCCGACCTTCCCGCAAGTCCCGAAGGCCCTCGCCGACCACGGCGCCCGGTTCAACGGGACGACGTGGGTGGACCGCACGAATTACTTCGAGACGATGCCCGCGAACAACGACAACTTGGAGTTCGGCATTAAGTTGGAAGCCGACCGCATGGTGAACAGCTTCATCAAGCGGGAAGACCTGCTCTCCGAGATGACGGTGGTGCGGAACGAGTTCGAGGCCGGGGAGAACAGCCCCGAGCGCATTCTGAGCCAGCGGATGATGGCCTCCGCCTACGAGTGGCACAACTACGGCAAATCCACCATCGGCAACCGGACGGACATCGAGCGGGTGCCGGTGGACAACTTAAAGGACTTCTACACCCGCTTCTACCAGCCGGACAACGCCATGCTCGTCGTGGCCGGCAAGTTCGACGAGAAGAAGGCCCTGGAGTTCACGACCAAATACTTCGGCTCCCTGAAGAAGCCGACGCGGAAGTTGACGAACACGTACACCGAAGAGCCGGCCCAGGACGGCGAGCGCCAAGTGTCGCTGCGGCGCGTGGGGACGGTCGGGGCCGTCGGGGCCGTGTACCACGTCCCGGCCGGGGCGGCCGACGACTACGCGGCCGTCCAAGTGCTGGAAGACTGCCTCACCAGCGAGCCGGCCGGCCGGCTGTTCAAGGCGCTGGTGGAGACCAAGAAGGCGACCAGCCTGAGCGGCAGCACTTACGGCTGGCACGACCCGGGCGTGATCGAGATCACCGCGAAGGTGGAGAACCCCAAGGAAATTGACGCGGCCCGCGACGCCCTGATCCTAGCCACCGAGTCCTTGGCCGAGAAGCCGCTGACGGACGAGGAAGTCAACCGCTCCAAGCAGCGGTTTGCCAAGTTCAACGAGCAATTGCTGGCCTCGTCGGACCGCTTCGCCGTCCAACTGAGTGAGTGGGCCGGCGCCGGGGACTGGCGGCTGTATTTCCTGCACCGCGACCGGCTGGAAAAGGTGACGGCCGCGGACGTGAACAAGGCCGCCGCCAAGTATCTGACGCGGAACAACCGCACGGTCGGCGTCTACTATCCGTCCGAGAAGGCCGAGCGGGCCATGATCCCTGAGACGCCGAACGTCGCCAAGTTGCTCGACGGGTACAAGGGCCGCGCCGTCGTCGCCTCCGGGGAGGCGTTCGACCCGGCGCCGGCGAACATCGAGCAACGTGTCGTCCGGGGGGAAATCGGGCCGTTGAAGACGGCGTTCCTGGCCAAGAAGACCCGCGGCGGCATGGCCGACATCCGCCTGAACGTCCGCTTCGGCAACGAGGAGAGTCTGTACGGGCTGGCCTTCGCCGCCGACGCCTTGGGGGACTTGATGCCGCGGGGCACGTCGAAGCACACCCGGCAACAGATCGCGGACGAGTTCGACAAGCTCGGGGCGCGCGTCTCGTTCAACGCGAGCATCGGGCTGCTGAACGTCTCCATCAAGGCGAAGAAGGAGAACTTGGCCGCGACGCTGAAACTGGTGGCCGAAATTCTGCGTGACCCGTCGCTGCCGGAGGCCGAGTTCGCCATCCTGAAGAACGAGAAACTGGAGCAACTCAACACGCAGAAAACGGACCCGATCCAGTTGGCGCAACGGGCGTTGCAGCGAAAGCTGACGCCGTTCCCGAAGGAGAACATCCGCTATGTGCCGACGATTGAAGAGTCCATCGAGCGCGTGAAGGCGACGACGCTGGAAAAGGTCAAAGATTTGTACGCCAAGCAAGTGGCCCCGCAGGCCGGGGAGCTGGTGGCCGTGGGCGACTTTGACCCGGCGGTCGTGACGCAAGTATTTACCGGCGTCGTGACCGGCTGGAAGTCGGCCGTGCCGTACAAGCGGGTGGACCGGCCGGCGAAGACCCTCGACGTGGGCGGTACGGAAGTCATCAACACGCCGGACAAGGCGAACGCCGTTTACTTCGCCGGCATCGCCCTGCCGATGACGGACACCGACCCGGATTACGCGGCCATGCAGATCGGCAATTACCTGTTGGGCGGCGCGCCGTTGGCCTCCCGCCTCAGCAACCGCGTCCGCGGCGAAAAGGGCCTGTCCTACGGCGTCGGCTCCGGCTTCAACGCCGACGCCAAGGACGCGGCGGCGATGGTGTACGTGTACGCCATCACCAACCCGGTGAACATGCAAAAGGTCGACGCGCTCATCACCGAAGAAGTGGCCAAGTTCCTCAAGGAGGGCGCGAGCTTGGAGGAACTGGAGGCCGGCCGGAAGGGCTACGTCGATTCGCTCAAAGTGTCCCGGTCCGAAGACGGGACGCTGGCCGCGCAACTCGCGAGCGGCCTGTTTAACGGCCGGACCTTCGACTACTACGCGACCCTGGAGAAGAGGATCGACGCCCTGACGCCGGCCGAGATTCAGAAGGCGTACCAGAAAATGTTGGACCCGAAGAAGCTGACGATCATTCAAGCCGGGGACTTCCAGAAGAAGTAAGCATGCATCAAGCCCACGGACGGCCGTTAAGCCCACGGACGGCCGTCCGTGGGCTTCGCCCACTTTTCACTGCCCCACGGCCCATGTCCCAACCGCCCCCACTTCCTGCTCGTCGTCGCCCGCCGAAGCCGATGGAAGAGAAAGTCCGCTTCTTCAGCCGGTTTACCAACGCCTTGCTGGCGTGGGAAATCTTGCGGGCCGGCCGGCGCACGGGGCAACTGGCCCTTGCCCGCACCGTGTTGGGGGGCTGTCTGCTCGCGGCGATGTGGGCGCTGTGGAGTTCCCGATTCGGCGAATCGCACTCTTTCACCGGGTCGGCGACGGAGATCCAGAAGGAACTCGCGAAGTTCGCCGAGTCGTTCGCCCTGACGTTCTTCGTCGTGCAGGGCATCGCGGTGTTGCTGCTGACCCCGGTGTTCGTGGCCGGGGCCATCTTCGAGGAGCGCGAGACGCGGTCGGGTGAAATCCTGCTGACCACACGGCTGACCCGCCGTGAGGTGTACATCGGCAAGGTCGGGGCGCGCATCGTGCAGGTGTTGCTCGTCGTGGCGGCCGGGCTGCCGATCCTGTTCCTCACGCAACTGTGGGGCGGCGTGTCCGCGGGGATCATCGTCGTGTGCTACGCCGCCGTGTGCGTCAGCGCCGTCGGGGCGGGGACGGTCACGGCGGCGGTCAGCGCCTACGCGGAGACGATGCGGGCGGCCGTCCTGCGCAGCTACATGTGGATCGCCCTGCTCGACGGCGCGCTCTTCCCGGCGTCGCCGTTCCTCATCATCTTGATGTCGGCCGCCCACTGGGGCGCCGGGGCGGTCGGGTTCGTGTGGTACCTGCCGTTGCAGGCGGCCGTCGTGGGCGTGAGCTACGGCATCGGCCAGCGCTGGCTGCGGCTCGCCATGCTCCGTCAAAAGAAGCGGTTGGACGAGGGGGAGCGCGCCCCGCCGCCCTTGCCGGGCCAGCGCCGGCCGAAAAATGCGACGCTCGCGGACACCGCCTCGCCGCTCTTGTGGAAGGAACTTCAGACGACGGGCCGCGTGACGTTCCGCGAACTGGCCCGCAACTTTTTCCGCGCGGCCGACCGGCCGCCGGCCTTCGAGCGGTTGGAAGTCATGGGCGCGTGGCGGTGGCTGATGGTCTCGACCCACGGGGCGGCCATGTTCCTCCGCATCTGCCTGCTGGTCGTCGGCCTTTTCTTCGTCACGCTCGTCATCGCCCAGCAAATTTCACCGGCCGCGACGCTCCGCATTCTCGGCGGCTTGGTCATCGTTTGGCTCATCGCGGCGGTCGGGCTGACGGCCGCCAGTGGCATTGCCAAGGAACGCCAGAAGCACACGCTGATTGACCTGTTGATGCTCCCTGGCCCGCGCCGGGACATCCTCGCCGCGAAATTGCTCGGAAGCTTGGCCCACGGCATCTTCCCGCTGGGCGTGCTGGGCGGACTGCTCCTGCTCGCATTGATCGCCGGCGGCGTTTCCCCCATGGCCCTTCCGCTGGCCGTCTTGGCCCCAATCGCCTTCGGCGTGCTCGCCGGAACTTACGGGGTTTGGCTATCGGCTCGCTGCCGAACCATCGTGCAGTCGAACGTGTTGCTTCTCGGTAGTTTGGCCGTGCTGGTGATCGGCACCTATTTGCTTGCCGAGGCAAACATGCGCTCGACGCCGACGCCCGGCGCGGCGCCGGTGGCTGAATACCCTGACTGGAGCCGGGCGCTCAACCCGCTGCTGACGTGGGGCCGGCTCATTTTCCGGCACGACGGGGAAATGAATGGGTATTGTTGGGGCGAGGGGTATTCGGCCGTCCCATTCTCGTGGGACACATATTTGGCCGCCGTCGGCGGCGTTGGCTTGGCGCTGATAATGGCAGCCGCGTTCTGGGGAATGGCCGTCCGGCGGTTCGAGCGCGAGGGGCGCGCCTGACGGTCACGTCCCTTTCTTCTTCGGCGGCGGGGCCGGGTCGGCGGTGACGGCGACCCAGAGGTATTCCGTCGTCGCGGGAGTCAGTTCCGGGACGGTGGCCCGCACCGGCCGCGAGAGGTCGGGCTTGCCGGCCGACTTCAAGATCAACCGGAACGGGCCGGACTTCGCGGTCGGCTCCGCGGCGATCTGTAGTGTCAGCGTCTTGCCGTCTCCTTTTCCCTTGGGCGGGGCAGCCTTCAGCGTGACGCCGGCGGGCAAGCCTTCCGCCTCCGCGAGTACGTCGCCGGTGAAGCCGTCTTTGCGAATGACCGTGACAACCACATCGACTGTCGCGCCGGGCTTGACGGAAATCCGGTCGGCCGCGACGGTCGCCTCGAAGTCCGGCACGGGCGGACGGACGCGGAGCAAATAGGCGGATCGAAGCCCGAAGGCCCCGAACTGGTCCCGCACTTCGACGGTAAACGGGCCGTCCGCGTCCGGGGTAAACCTCAGTTCGCTGTCCGTGTTGATTTGCGGCGGGGCGGCTTGGGCGATCGCCATTCCGCTTGGCTTGCGGACGCGAATCATCGGCGTCACGGCCAAGCCGAGTTGCCGGGATTGGGCCGAGACGTGCAGCGGCTGACCCTTTTTGCCCTCAAAGGCGTGTGTGTGGACTTCGTCTTCTTTGATGAACTGCCGGGTGAACGTCGTCAGGTCCGACACGAGACGCACGGGCACGGCGACCGGCAACCGCGGATCGTCGGCCCACCCGTCGGTGGCGGCGAGGTCGCCAAAGTCCGCGGGGATGTTCCACCCGGCGATTTTCACGCGGCCGGGGGTGGTTTCCGAAACGGCCAGCGGAACCGGGTGATCGGGGCACGGCCCCGTGGTGAGCGTCAGTCGGTAGATGTAGGTGTCGTTGCCGGATAGGCGGATGCCTGAATCGGCGACGGCCGGGAAGCCGAACACGCGCACGAGGTATTCGCCGTCATTTGGGACGGGGAAGGCAACCTGCGGGTCCAAGCCGTGCGTGTCGTGGTCTTGGGCGAGGACGGAGCCGTCGGCCGAGAGGACTTGGACCACCATGTCCACGGGCGAGGCCAACACCTCGTTGGCCATGATGGAGGCGATCAGCGTTTGGCCCTTCTTGGCCGACACCCGGAAGATGTCCACGTCCCCGTTCTTGTCAAGCCGCCCGTTGACCACCGCGTTCCCGGTGACTTGCTGGGCCTTGGTGACTTCGTCGTTCGGTTCCTTCTCGGCGACTTCCGTCAACCTGCCGAGAAGAAACGGCCGCGGGGCTGAGGCGCCGTCCGCGTCGTGAAGGCGAATCCACACGGGCTTGGGCGTCACGCCGGCCGGGATTTTGACGGTGAACTTGCCCTTGTCCTTCAGCGAGGTGATTTCGATCTTGGGGTCGGAACACCAGCCGCTGACGGGCCATTTCGGGAAGGCCCCGCCGGCCGTGACTTCGACCGTTGAGCCGACTTGGCCCCCGCTCGGGTAGAGGTAGGTGACGGTCGGCGGGGCCGCGAAGCTGACCAGCGGGCCGGCGAGTAACGACAAAAGAGAGAAGCGCATTTGGGCGGTCAACCCATCAGTTCTTTGATCGGCGTCGGGTCGCTGACCAAATGCACGGGCCGGCTGCTGGGGGCGTAGAGAATCTTGCCGGGGTCGATGCCGAGTTTCGCGTAGATGGTGGAGGCGAAGTTCTCCGGGCTGAGGACGCGGTCCACGGCCGCGAAGCCCTTGGCGTCCGTCGCCCCGACGACTTGGCCGCCGGGGGTGCCGCCGCCGGCCATCAGGACGCTCATGGCGTTCGACCAGTGGTCTCGCCCGGAGTCCTTGTTGATCTGCGGCGTCCGGCCGAACTCCCCGAGGGCGATCACCAGCGTCGTCTCCAACAGGCCGCGTTGCCGCAGGTCGTCGATCAGGGCGGCGACCGTCTGGTCCCACGTCGGGAGGCGCTTTTTCAAGGTCTCGAAGAGTTTCGTGTGGTGGTCCCACCCGCCGTCGTTGAGCGTGATGAACGGCACGCCCGCCTCGACCAGGCGCCGGGCCAAGAGCGCCCGCTGGCCGAACGTGTTGCGGCCGTAGGCGTCCCGCACGCGGTCGGTCTCGCGCTTGATGTCGAAAGCGGCCTGCGCCTCCTTGGACTGCATCAGGTCGTAGGCTTGCCGGTAGTGTTGATCGAGGCCCATCGCCGGGTCGGCGACGGATTCGTCCAGATACCGCTTGAAGGTGTCCACCTCGGCCCGGATGTCGGACCGGCCGGCGAACCGCTCGCCGGTGAGGCCGCGGGGCAGGGCCACGTCGCGGACGCGGAAGTCGGCGCTGTTGGGGTTGTCCGGGACGACAAACGGGGCGTACTTGGCCCCCAGGAAATTCGGCCCGCCGGAGCGCGTCATGTCCGGGATGCTGAAGTACGCGGGCAGCCCGGCCGGGGCGCCGACTTCGGCCGCCGTCACGGACCCGAGGGACGGGTGGTAACTGACGAAGGCCCCGCACCCGACCGGGATCCGCGGCGGGGCGCCGGTCATCATGTAGTGGTTGCCGGCCCCGTGATTCCCTTGGTCGTGCCGGATCGAGCGGACGACGGCGAGTTGGTCGCCGATGGCCCCGAGCTTTGTCATGTGTTCGGCGAACTGCATCCCCGCGACTTTGGTGTTCACGGCCTTGAACTCGCCGCGGAACTCCACGGGGGCGGCCGGCTTCGGGTCGAAAGTCTCGTAGTGCGACGGCCCGCCGTCCATCCAAATCAGGATGCAACTCTTGGCCTGCCGGGGCGGGGCCGAGCTGTCCTTGGCGGTCGCCCGCGACCGGAGCGCGGCCACAAGGCCGCCGCCCAGCAGCGAGCCAAGCCCGAGTTGCAGGCAGTCGCGGCGGGAGACGCCTTCGCAGTTCGTCCGGCGGGTCATGTCTCGTTCCTCCCAGTCAATTATTGAACACGAATTCGGGCGTGTTCAACAGCGCCCACATCAAGTCTTCGGCGGCCGTCCGGCGGTTGTCGCCCGGCTTTTCAAACCGGGCGACGGCCTTCGCCCGCTCCGCATCGGTCGGCATCCGTCCGTAGATGGCCACGTACAGTTCGGTCACAATCTCGGCAGGCGGGGTCTTGCCCGCGGCCAGTTTGGCGGCCCGGCCGTCGTCGGCGGTGATCTTTTGGTGCAGGGCCGGCGAGTTCATCAGGTGCAAACTTTGCACGACGCTGGTGTCGGTCGTCCGCTCGCACGGCGGGTCTTGGTTCGGGTCCGGCCGGCCGAAGCTGTCGAGGAACAGCGAGTTCATGCGCACCGTCCACGCCTGCATCGCCCGCGTGCCCGGCGGCATGCCGTCGAAATGTTCGTTTACTCCGGTGATGTCGCTGGCGGCGTCGAGCAAGACTTCGGCCCGGAGCCGTTGCCGGTAGTGCCGCGAATAATTGCGCTGGTCGCCACCGTTGGTCTCGTTGGGCGCCGTCGAGAGGGCGTAGGCGTTCGAGGTCACAATGGTGCGGATCAGTTTCTTCAGGTCGTGCCCGTTCTTGCGGAAGTCCGCGGCCAAGGCGTCCAGCAGCGGCCCGTTGCTTGGCGGGTTGGTGGCCCGCAGGTCGTCCACCGGGTCCACGATGCCGCGGCCCATAAAGTCGGCCCACACGCGGTTGACGATCACCTTGGCAAAGTACGGGTTCTCCGGGGCCGTTACCCATTTGGCGAATACCTGCCGGGGGTCGTCGTCCGCGGCCACGGGGGCCGAGCCGAAGAGCGGCTTCGGGGCCATCGCTTTCCCGGTCAGCGGGTGCTTCACCTCCCGCACGCCGCCGAGGACGATCACTTCTTCACCGCCGGAAATCGGCGGGGAGATGCCGTTGCCTTGATGGCTGAGCCGGCCGAAGAAAGCCGCCATCGAGTAGAAGTCGTTCTGGCCCCAAATCTCGAACGGGTGATGGTGGCACCGGGCACAATCGAGCCGCACGCCCAGAAAGAGCTGGCTCATCATCGTGGTCAACTCGTCCGGCTCGCGGCGGTCGCGAAAGACAACGGCGGCCCCGTTGCGGAACGTACTACCGCGGGCGGTCAGCAACTCGCGGACGAACACATCGTAAGGCTTGTTCTGCCGGAAGGTCTCGCGGAGCCACGCGTCGAGATTGAAGACCGCCTTGATGCCGACGCGGTACGGGTTCGGCCGCAGCAGGTCGGCCCACTTGTTCGCCCACCAGTCGGCGTACTCGGGCCGGTCCAGCAAGTGGTCGATCAGTGGAGTGCGCTTGTCCGCGGCCGGGTTCGTCAAGTACGCCCGCGTTTCTTCGGGCGTGGGCAGCCGGCCAATGATGTCGAGATAAACGCGGCGGTGGAACGTCGCTTCGTCGGCTGGAGCAGAAGGTTTCAGGTTGAGCCGCTGCAACTTGTCCCACACATGGCCATCAATGAAGTTGTTTCGCGGCAGTTTCGCGTATCGCTCGGCGGGGACGACTTCTGGCCGGGGCACCAAGACGTTGCAGACGGCGAACTTCTCCGTGTACCGCGCCATGATGGCCGCCTCGCCGGGCAGCGGCCCGCTCCGGATGAGGCCATTCGCGGTCACACTCGCGTAGACGGCGTCGTTCGATTGGAAAGTGCTTAGGTGCGTCACGTCTTCCTTCGTGCCGTCCGCGTAAGTCGCCGACACCCGCAATTGCCGATCCTGGCGAAAGGCCATCGACACGTCGCTCGGTTCAAGGGTAATGCGTTCGACCATCGGCGTGCCGGGGCGCGTCCGCGGGGTTCCGGCCGTCACCCACCGCAGGAGCTTTTGATATTCGGGGCTGTCGGCGGCGATTTTCTTCCCGCCGCCGTGCGCGACTTGGCCGGAGGCTTTGCGGAGGAACAAACTGCTCTCCGGGGCGGCGGGGAAAAGACGCCGCCCCTTCGCCTCAGCCGTGATTGCCGCGAAATCGAAGTCGCTGTCGTAGCCCAACAGGGACAGGGCGAACCCGTTCTGCCCGCGCGCCTTGCCGTGGCACGGGCCGGAGTTGCAGCCGTAGCGCATCAGGATTGGCTGCACGTCCCGCTCAAACGTAACGGTCGGTGCGGGGGCCGGCGTCGGTTCCGCGAACAGAAACGAAGCGGGAAGACAGGTCAAAATGGCAGTCAACAGAAAACGCATGGAGGCGTGGCTGTGTGGCGGGAGGGAATGACGGAATCAAAACCCTTCATGACATCATAAGTGATCGGCCGGGCGATTGCACGCCCTTCTTTTCTTCCCCGATAATTTCCGGCGGCGGCCTGTTCGCCCGAATGGGAAATGGGCGGCTTGGCCGTAAGATGACTCACGCGGCCGGCCATATTTTTCGACGACTCGACGGGGAAGCGCGGCATGTCCAGTAACAAGATGCGGGTGTTCAGCGGCCGGGCCAACGCCCCCTTGGCCGAAAAGATCGCCCGCCTCGTCGACGGCGGCCTCGGCAACATGAAGGTGGAGAGCTTCCCCGACAGCGAAACGTCCGTCCGCATCGAGGAGGACGTGCGCGGCCGGGACGTGTTCATCGTCCAGTCCACCTGCACGCCGGTCAACGAGAACTTGCTGGAGCTTCTCGTCATCCTGGACGCCTTCAAGCGGTCCAGCCCGTACCGCATCACCGTCGTCATGCCGTACTACGGCTACGCCCGCCAAGACCGCAAGGACCAGGGCCGCGTCCCCATCTCGGCCAAGCTCGTCGCCAACTTGCTGGTGGCCGCCGGCGCCCACCGCGTCCTGACGCTCGACTTGCACGCCCCGCAGATTCAGGGCTTCTTCGACATCCCGGTGGACCACCTGATCGCCGCCCCCATCTTCATCAAGCACATCCGCAAGATGGGCCTGAACATGAACGACGTGGTCTTCCTCAGCCCGGACGAGGGGCGGGTGAAGGCCACGCTGCTCTACCAAAAGCGGCTGGGCGGGGAGCTGGCCATCGTGGACAAGCGGCGCACCACCGCGACGAAAGTCGAACAGGCAAACCTGATCGGCGCCAGCCTCAAGGGGAAGATCACCATCATGGTCGACGACATGATCTCCACCGCCGGCAGCATCACAGGGGCCGCCAAGATCGCCGAGGCCAACGGGGCGAAGGAAATCCACGTCTTCTCCACCCACGGCATCCTGTGCGGCAACGCCATTGCCAACCTCAAGAACTCGCCGGTGAAGAGCGTCGTCATCACGGACTCGATCCCGCTGACGCCCGAGAAAGCCATCGACAAAATCCAAGTCCTCAGTGTCGATCAACTCCTCGCGGACGCGATCGTGCGCATCCACGAGAACGAGTCCGTCAGCAAACTCTTCGAATGACTTGGGGCGGGCGGCCTTAACTTCTCGACAGCGGCGGCTGTTTTCCGCGCCGCGACTGGGAATTCTGGGTAAAATGTCTCGATCAATCATCCCGTGCGGATTGTTCGCCGTCGCTTCCTGACGGTTCTTCGTGTAAATTCGTCTGCGACGGTCCGTTGGAAGCTAAGGATTAGGCACGGAAGACCGCCGGCGGGCGGCGAAACAGACGGAGCGAGTTTTCAGGGACATGAATTACTCACTGGCGACCATCTGGCACGAGCGACCGCGCTACCTCCCCGGCATCGGGGCGGTGGCCTTTTCGGCCGTCCTGATCGCGCTCCAGTGCGGCCTTCTGCTCGGCCTGTTCAAGATCACCAGCATCCCCGTGGACCACACGCGGGCCGACGTGTGGGTGGGGTCGCCCGAAGTTTTGAGCGTGGACTTGGGCCGGCCGATCCCGCTGTCTCAAATATCCCGTGTCGCGGGCGA
Organism: Zavarzinella sp.; assembly: GCA_043744795.1. Taxonomy (GTDB): domain Bacteria; phylum Planctomycetota; class Planctomycetia; order Gemmatales; family Gemmataceae; genus Zavarzinella. The sequence continues at coordinate 39,874 of JAYTTY010000277.1, forward strand.
CCCGCGCGTGGCGTCCGTCGAGCATTACTACCAGTCGTTCGCGTCGTGGATCAAGCCGGACGGGGCTTCCGAGTTGTGCATCCTGATCGGGTCCAGTTTGGAGGACGACAGTCTCGGGGCGATTTCCGAACTGACGCCCGAACTGCGACTGGCCCTCACGGAGCCGTTTTCCGTCGTCGTTGACCGGGCCGAGATGGACCGGCTCGGCGTCAAAATCGGCGACTACGCCGAGATCAGCAAGCACCGCGTCCACATCGTCGGCGAGACCACCGGGTTGAAAAGTTTGGCCGGGGCCTATGTGTTCTGTTCCCGGCCCACGGCCGCCACCGTCCTCCGGGGCGTCATCCCCAAGGAGCACGCGACGTACTTGCTGATCCGGTGCCACAACCCGGACGACGCCCCCGGGCTGGCCGCCGACTTGAACGAGGAGTTTAAGGACCGCCACGACATGTCCGTGTTCTCCGCGGACCAGTTCTCCCTGCGGTCCCGGCTGCACTGGCTCATCAAGACCAAAGCCGGCATCGCCCTCGGGTACACGGCCCTGCTCGGCCTGCTCGTCGGGGCGGTCGTCACCAGCCAAACGCTGTACGCGGCCACGGTGGCCTCGGCGAAGGAGTTCGCCATCCTCTTGGCGATGGGCATTCCGCGCTGGCGGCTCACCATGACCGTCTTGATCCAGACGTTTTGGATCGGCCTGTTCGGCGTGATCTTCGCCTACCCGTGTGTGTTGGCGCTGGCGTGGGCGGGCAAGTTGCTCAATGTGTTCATTCCGTTGCCGTGGCAACTGTTGGCTGGGGCGGGCGTCATTACGCTCGTCATGGCCATGTTCGCCGGGTTGATTGCCCTGCGGTCCGTGCGTACCATCGAGCCGATGAGTTTGCTCCGCTGAGGCGGGCGGCCGGCGGTTTCCCCTGTGGGAGTTCTGATGACCGTGCCTGACGACGACGTGACCCTCCGCGGCATTTCCCTGTCCCGGGCCTTCACCGACGGCGGCAAAGTCCGGAACGTGGTCGACGACGTGAGCATCGACCTGCGGCGCGGGCAAGTGGCGCTGCTCATGGGGCCGAGCGGGTCCGGCAAGTCCACGCTGTTGGCCGTCATGTCCGGCCTGTTGAAGCCCGACGGCGGCAGGGTGATCGCCCGTGAAGACGGCCGGGACGTGGACGTGTGGAAACTCTCACCCCGCCAGCGCGAGCAGTTTCGGCTGCGGAACTGCGGGTTCATCTTCCAAGGGTACAATTTATTCCCGGCCCTCACCGCCCGGCAACAGCTCGAGATTATCCTGCGCTGGGGCAATTCCGTCCCCGGCAAGGAAGCCCGCCGGCGGGCCGACGAGATGCTGAAACTGCTCGGCCTCGCCGGCAAGGAAAACAAGAAGCCGTCCCAACTGTCCGGGGGCGAGAAGCAGCGGGTGGCCATCGGCCGGGCGCTCATCAAGCGGCCGCGCTTCTGCTTCGCGGACGAGCCGACCAGCGCCCTCGACTGGGGGAGCGGGCAAGTGGTGATCGACCTGCTCCAGCAGGCCTCCCACGAGTACGACTCCACGATCATCGTCGTCTCTCACGACCACCGCTTGCTCGAACACGTTGACGTGTCGTATCACTTGGAAGACGGCCGCATGTCAGAGTCCGACATCCCGACGCAGCCGGAAGCATGGAGGAGCCACTCATGAAACGCCGCATCCTGACCGTCGCCTACTCGGTCGGCGCCGTCGCCCTCATCGTCGGCTTCCTCACGGCCGCCAAGGAAGTCGCGGACAAGGGGGCGGGCGCGCCCGCCCCGGAGCCGGCGCGCCCGTCGAACGGGAAGAAGATGGTGTTAATCGGATATGGGGACACGATGGATGCCATCGTCCGAGTTTACCCGGACAACTTCCCGCAGCCGTGCAAGGTGACGAAAGTGCTTGTCGCCGAGGGGGACACGGTTCGCGCCGGGCAACCGCTCCTCGAACTCGACGCCCGCTACGTTCAACTCAAAATCGCGGAGGCCGAGGCCGGAATCGAAGCGGCCAAGCAGGAGAAGGCCAAAGCCGAGGCGGCCGTCAAGGGGCAGGAACCCCAGGTGAATGCCGCCAACAACGAACTGTCGGCCAGTACAGAAGAAGTGAACGCGAAAAAGTTCGCTTTTGAAGAAGGGAAGCGCGCGGCGGGCTTAATGAACATGACGACGGTGATCAAGGCGGAACTTGACGAGAAAGAAGCGCTGCTCAAAGCGGCGGAGTATAGGATTGAAGCGGCCCGCTGGAAGGTGAAAGGGCTGAAAGACCACAACCCCAAGTATCTTGTGGATTTGGCCGAGGCCGGCGTGAAGGCGGCCGAGAACAAGTTGGACCAAGCCAAGTACGCCGCCGAGCAGTATTTTTGCACGGCGCCGGCCGACGGGCGCATTATCCGCAGCTTCGCCTCGGAGGGGATGATGTTCGGGCCGGCGACCCGCGAACCCGCCTTCTGGTTCATCAAGAACACGCCCCTGATCCTCCGGTGCGAAGTGAACCAGGAGTTCGCCCGCCGCGTCGCCAAGGGCACCGCCGGCCGCATCGAGGATGACGCCGACCCGACGCTGGCGTGGAAGGGGAAGGTTCTGCGGATCAGCGACCAGTACTTGGCCAAGCGGGCCGGCGGCGGGAACGGGTCCGACCTGTTCCAGGCGTCCGACGACCGCATCTTGGAGTGCATCGTCTCCATCGACCTCGGCCCGAACGACACGCCGCCGCGCTACGGGCAAAAGTTGCGCGTGACGCTGGGGGAGTAAGCGGTCAACAGTCCGCCAACTCCCGGTCCGGCACCGCTCCGAAGGCGATGCGCGTCGTCACGGCCTCCTTGAGGCCGAACATCCCGCCGAAGTGGACGGCGTACTTGCCGAAAAGGGTGTTCGCCTCGTCCATCGCCTTGGACAACTCTTCCAACCGCTCGTCGGTGTCGAACAGGGACTTCGTCACGTTCGCCTCTTGCACCATGTCCCCCAATACCAGGCCGACCTTCTTGGGCGTACCCGTCGCCCGGTCGTCCCACATGTCCGTGATGTAACGGAGGATCGTCAGCGTGTCCCGGCAGGCGGGGATACGGTGGCCGGCCGCCCAACGGGTCTTCTCCTCGTAAGAGACCGACACGCTCACGGAGCCGGCGTAATAGCCGACGTGCCGCAGGCGGGCGGCGGCCTTGTGCGTGAGGCGGACAAGGATCGCGCGGGCGGCCCGGTGGTTGCGCTCGGCCGGGCTTAACACCTTCGAGTGCCCCAAGGAGCGTGTGCGGGTCGGCGAGTCCGGCACGTCTTCGCCCCGCAAACGGTGATACCACATGCCGCCGAGGAGTTTGCTGCCCCAGACGCGTGCCAAGTCCTTTTCCGACAGATTCGTGAATTGCTCCACGGTCGCGATGCCGGCGTTGTTCAGTCGCCGCTCCATGCGCGGGCCGACGCCGGGGAAGTCTCGCAGAACCAACCCGTGCAGTCGGCCGGGCAGGTCTTCCTTGCGGATGACGGTCAGGCCGTCCGGCTTGTGCATGTCCGAGGCCACCTTGGCCAAGAGCCGGTTGGGGGCGAGGCCGACGGAGCAACTCATCCACTCGCCGGCTTGTTCAAAGATCGCCCGCTTGACGGCCTTCGCCACCGCCGTCCCGGCGGCCACCGTCGCGTGGTCCCCCCAGAGGCGGCACACCATTTCGTCCACGGACAGCACGGCCGACACCGGCAACACGGACGCGACCGCGTCCACGATTTTGTGGTGCATGTCGATGTATGCGTGCGACTTCACCGAGATCACCACAAGACCGGGGCACAAGCGGCGGGCGTCGCTGATGCGCGTGCCGGTCTTGATGCCGAACCTTTTCGTCTCCCGGCTCGCGGAGATGCAACAGGTGTTGTCCGAGTCCACCGGGGCGACGACGACGGGCCGCCCCCGCAGCGCCGGGTTGAGTTGCTGCTCGACGGAGGCGAAATAACTGTTCATGTCGATGAACAAATACTTGACAGACATGGCCGTGCCTTTCCCGGTGGGGTGAAACGGGTTGAACGGCGTCCTGACGCGAAGTCCTATGCCTCAAGGGGAATATGGCAGGTGATGGGATGTGTAAATATGTTCAGTAAAGAAAGGGGCGAGAATCACGGGCGCGCGCCGTCTCGCAAACGGTGCAAACCGCACAAGTGTTACGAAACGACTTGGCGACGAGGTCGAAAGAGTCGGCGGGCAACAAGACCAAGAATGACCAACCAACATCCGATCGGGAACCAATCCCCGACGACCGCGTACGGGGAGAATTGCGTGCCGATGGGCACCCGCCCGCGGACGATGGCCGTCAGCTTTTTGGAATCGCCCCACGAAGCGCTCGGCAGGGCGACGACGCGGCCGGCCGGGTCGATGATCGCCGAGATGCCCATGTTCACGGAGCGGACGACGGACCGCCGCGCCTCCACCGCCCGGAAGCGGGAGATGGCTAAGTGTTGTTCGTGTTCCTCCGTCCCGTCGAACCAACCGTCGTTGGAAATGTTCACCAGGAAGTTGACCGGCTCCGGGCCGGCGACGTACCGCCGGGCCAGCGCGGGGTCCGAATCCTCGTAACAGATCAGGCAGCCGAAGGTGTACGATCCCGACGCGGCTTCTAGAGGAAACTTCGTGAACCGTTGCCCCGGCCGGCAACTGTAGTCCCCATCGTAGGGGGTGAGGGCGGACAGGAAGGGAAGCGTCTCGCGGAACGGCACGTACTCGCCGAACGGGACGAGGTGAATCTTGTCGTAGGTGTCCCGCGGCGTCCCATTCACATCAACGAAGATGGCCGAGTTGTACCGCCACGCCCGTTCCGGGGACTCCCACTCCACGCGGTTCATGCCGTAGAGCATCGCCACCGGCCAGCGGGTGGCCCCTTCCTTGGCGATCTGCCGGCTCATGTTGATGTACCGCCGGAACTGCGGGGGGACTTGCCTCACATCGACGCCCGTCGACGCGTCGTGCCAGTTCCACGCGAAGGCCGTTTCGGGCCAGACGACCAGTTCAGGGGTCGGGGAACCTTTGACTGCCTCGTCGCAAAGCTCTTCGAAGTGGACGACCATGTCGTCGCCGTGTTCGTTCTTCACGTCCTGCGGCAAGTTCCCTTGGATGAGGGCGATTTCCGGGCCGTCCGCGAACGGCGCGTGACTGAGGCGCCAGTAGCCGTAGGCGAGGCAGCCGACGAGCAGGGAAACGGCCACGGTCGAGCCGAGGCGACGCGGCGTCTGTGGGGGTTCGTCGATTCGGAATGCAAGGCGAAACGACCCCGCCCGCGAGACGAGCGTGAAGAGAACGCCGTTGACGAGGACGACGACGAATGTGATGCCGTACACGCCCGTCAGGTCCGCGAGTTGAATCAGCGGCAGGAAGTCGTGCTGGGAGTGCCCAATGAAATACCAGCCGAAGCCGATGGGCCGCCACAGCCCCAACGGCTCCAGCCAAGTGTAGCCCGAGGGGAAGTGGCACTTGGCGTAATCCACGGCGACGAGGGCGACCGCCCCGGCCAGCCAAACGGGCAGCCCGGCCCGCGTCAGCCGGCGGGCGATGAAGAGCGCCGCGAGTGAAGCCAACGCACAGAAGAGGGCCAGCCCGACCCACGAGCCGTACATCGCCGGGTGGGCCACGCGAATCCACTGGATCGACCCGAGGTTGCTCAACAGACTGCCGACGAAGCAGGCCGCGTAAATCCCGCGCGCGCGGGGCCGCTCGGCCGTCATGAGCGCGAACCACGGGACGAGCGCGACCCACGCGAGAAAGCCGAGGTTGGCGGGGAAGTAGCACAGGTAAGTGATTAACCCGCTGAGAAAAGCGGGAAGCCAGACGCGGGGGAGCGGGGTCATCCGGTCATCCTTGACAAGTAAGTCAACGGGCCAGTCGGAGCGTATTGACAGGCTCGCCGGCCGTCAAATGAATGGCGCCGGCCGGCACGGCAATGATCGCGTCCGCCCCGGTGAGGGAGTGGAGATTCGCCGAGTTCATCCCGCCATTCGGGTGAACGCTCAAAGCGCCGCCCGCGGTCGTCAGTTTGGCCGGGAAGTAAGTCGGTCGGTCATTCGCGGTCGAAAAGGCGTCGGCCAACGGCAGCGATGCCCACGGCAACTCGGCGGATTGTCCGCCCCGCAAGCGGTCGATGGCCGGCCGGACGAACAATTCAAAGCCCATGAATGCCCCGAGCGGGTTGCCGGGCAAACCGAACAGGAGTTTGCCGTCCCGTGACCCGAACAGCACCGGCTTACCGGGTTTCATCGCCACTTGATGGAAGTGGGTTTCGACCGCCAAATCCTTCAGGACGAAAGGCAGGCAGTCGTAGTCCCCCACGGAAACGCCGCCGGAGACGATGGTGATGTCCGCCTTGTCCAAGCCGGCCCGGACACGGTCGGCCAGTTCGCGTTGATCGTCCCGGGCGATGCCAAGGTACTCGGGGCTGGTGCCGGCCCGCCATGCTTGGGCCAGCAACATCGGTCCGTTACTGTTGCGGATCTGGGCGCCCGTGGGTTGCGTCGGCGGCTCCACGATCTCGCGGCCAGATGAAAGGACAGCCACTTTGGGAACGGGGCGTAAGAACGCCGCGATTCGGCCCAACGCCGCGAGGAGGCCGAGTTCTTGCGGCCCCAACGTGGCCCCGGTCGGGAGGATTACTTCGCCCGAGCGGTATTCCGCGGCTTGCGGGAGAATGTACTGGCCGGGCTTCAAGCCGCCGGGAACCCGAACGTGGGCGCCGTCACGGGCGCAGACTTCTTGCATCACCACGGCGTCGGCGTGTCGGGGCAGGGGGGCGCCGGTGAAAATACGGACGGCCTCGCCCGGCTGTAACGTGATGCCGGAATCCGCCCCGGCCGGGACTTCTCCGGCCACGCGGAGCGTTGCCCCGTCGGCGGAGACATCGGCGACGCGGACGGCGTACCCGTCGCGGAGCACTTTGGCGAACGGCGGCGAATCGAGGTCGCTGTGAACGGCTTCGCCAAGGATTCGGCCGAGTACTTCCGGGCGCAAGACGGTATTCTCGGCCGGCAGGGGGCTTGTTTTGTCCATCACGGCGGCCAAGGCTTCGGCCACGGACAGCATTCCTGCATCTCCCGCGCGGTTCCGGCGACCTTGGTAAGATAGAAACCGCCCGGCCAAGTTCCCCCTCGTTGGCCGGAACGGCGAAACCGCCCGCAAGATCGCCGGGCGAATTCCGAACCACACTGCATGAAACCCCGCCGGGCCGCCCCGGGTATAGTTGGTAGGAAGGCCGCGTGACCGACGACGACCCGAGTCTCGTGAGACGCTGCCTCGCCGGGGATTTGGCCTCCGTGCGGAGTTTGATTGCCCGGTACGAGTCCGACGTGTTCGGCCTCTGCATGCGGGTGCTGACCCACCGGCAGGACGCGGAAGACGTGACGCAGGAGACGTTTGTCCGCGTGTTCCGCAGCCTGACGCGGTGGGACGCCGGGCGGCCGTTGCGGCCGTGGATCTTGCGGATCGCCTTCAACCGCTGCCGGACGTGCATCTCGCGGCGGGCCAAGCGGCCGGAGTTGGTCGATTACCTCCAAGAGACCCCCGGCAAGGACGTTCGGGACGACGCCGCCGAACTCGCGTCGGAAATTCAGGCGGCGTTGGCGCAGGTGCGGCCGGAGTTCCGCAGCGTGTTCGTGATGTTCCACGACCGCGGGATGTCCTACGAGGAAATCGCGGCAGCCCACGGCCGGCCCGTGGGCACCGTCAAGACGTGGCTGCACCGCACGCGGCTGGAAGTGCTGGGCCACCTGAGAAAACGGGGCATGGTCCCCGACGACATGAACTCAACCAAAACCGCCGGCGACCAATGACCCCGACCGATCCCGAAATCGACCTCCAACGACCCGACTGCGGCGAAGCCATCGCCGCCCTTCACCAGTTCTTGGACGGCGAGGCGGTCACGGAATCCGCCGCCGTGGTTTGCCACCGCGTGGACTGCCGCGCGTGCCGGGAAGAATGGCAATTGGCACGGCTAATCCGGCGTCCGGCCCCCGCCGTGATCGTCCCGGTTGAACTGACCGCCAAGACGGAACGGGCCGTCCGGCGGGACCGCACTCGTCGGCGCTTTCAACGGTGGACGGCGGCGACCGTTGCCGCCACGGCGGCCGCAGTCATCGGAGTGGCCTTTTGGCCGGCAAGGGAACCGACGCCAATCAACACCCCGGTGATCGCCATTGTCGCGGCGGGGCCGAGTGCGAAAGAAGGGGTCGAATTCGACGCCTCCCTCTCGGACGCCCGCTCGGCGATGGCGTCGCTCAGTGACAAAGTCATCCCCGCCCGGCCGGACGTGACCCTTCCGCCGATTGTGTTGCCAAAAGTCGAACCGATGACCCAAGCCGACCCGGCGTGGGGCCGCCTCGCCGACGCGGGCGACGGCCTCAAGACCGGCGTGAAGCCGTTGGCCGCCTCGGCCCGCCGGGCCGTGACGATGCTGTTCCGCTCCGCCGAAACATTTTCCGCCGCGGACGCGCCCCTCAAGAATTGACCATGATGCGATTCCTGTTCCTTTCCGTCGGTCTCACCCTCGGCGCCTTCGCGTCTGGCGCCCGCGGCACGACGCCGGCCGACCTGCTCCCGCTCGTGCCGGACGATTACACGTTTTGTCTCGTCGCGCACCGGGCCGACACGGGGTTGCGGTCCCCCGCCGATTCCACGGTGGCGAAAGCCTTCTGGCAATCGGCGGTGGTGAAGGAGCTGTCTTCGCACCCCGATGTCGTGAAATTGTTGACGGCGAAGGATCAACTCGTCCGGCAACTCGGGACGACGGACGCGGATCTGATGGACCTCGCCTTCGGCGGGACGCTGGCGCTCATTTACCGGAAGCCGGCCGACTCAAAACCCGAAACGGAAGCCGGCTTGTTGATCTTGCACACAGAGCGGGCCAAACCGCTCGCCGAGATTGTGGACCGGATCAATCAACTGCAAATTCGCGGCGGCGACCTCCGGGCCGTCGAAGAAGTGAAGCACAAGTCCCCGTACTGGAAACGGGCGAAGGCGGACCCCGCCGCCGCCGCCGAGTTCTATTGGCTCGGCGACGGTTTGCTGATCTTTACGTCGAACGAAAGTCTGTTGCGGGACACCCTCGACCGCCGTCTCACTTCGCCCGCGAAGGCGGTGGCCGCGACGCAGTTCAAAAACCTTGGGTTGGCCGACTCCCCGCTGGCCTTGTTGGTGAACCCGCGGAGTTTCGACCGCGAGGTGGAAGCCGAAGCCCAAGCGGGGAAACCGGGCCAACGGACGGTCTTGGACTTGTTCGCCCAGTCGTGGAAAGCCGTCGATCAGATCGCGGTGTACGCCCGTCGCTCGCCCGATTGGACATTTGGCTTGGCGGTTGGGTGTGACACGGCCCGCCTGCCGGCCGCGGTGCGGACATTGCTGGCCGGCTTCGGCCGGCCGCTGAACAGTTGGGACCGACTGCCGGAAGAGGCCTTGTTCGCCATGGTGTTGCCGTTCCAGTTGGCCAAGGCGGACGAGTTCCTGAAGGCCGTCGTCCCCGAGGGGGACCACAAGAAAATGCGGGACGCCGTGCTGGCGGCCGTCCAACCGCTCGGCGAGACCATCGAGTGGGAAACGCTGCTGCGCGCGTTCGGGCCGGAGGTCGCGGTGTGGGTCAGCCCGCCGCAAGAGAAGACGGCGGTCCCAGCGCTGGCGGTTGCCCTGCCGCTCGACCCCGCCGACGCGGTCGCGTCGGCCAAACTGGCGACGGACGGCCTCGACTTCCTTGTGCGGTTTCTGTCCCTGACAGACGCGGCGTATAAGGTGAGCGCTGTGAAAGTCGGCGGCGTGTCCGTCAAAAAGGTGGCCCACCCGTCGTTCCCGCCGGGCGTCGAGCCGTGTTACGCCGTCCGCGACGGGGCGGTGATTTTGGCCTCTCACCCGCGCATGATTGGCGAGTACCGGGTGCCGGCGGCCGACACGAAATCACGCGACCTCAATCCACTCATCCGCATGTCTGGCCGGGCGTGGGGCCAGTACCTCGACGGCAACGCGGAGCAAGTGGTGGAGAAACTGACCGCCGACCCGAAACAGCAAGCGTCAACCGCCCGGCTGCTGAAAGGCCTTAGTCCCATGCTCACCGAACTGGACCGCGTCGAGATCAACGTGACGGCTGAGAAAAACCGGGCGCGGCTCCAACTGCAATTCGTGGGACGCCGGCCGCGCCCGAGTCCGTGAGTCACACGTGCAGGGCCGTCGCGCCGACTTTGCCGTCCAGCGTGTTCGTGCCCAGCCCGCCGACGAGCCAATCCAGCCCGATGCCGCCGTCGAGCGCGTCGTTGCCGGCCATGCCCCAGAGGCTGTCGTTGCCGGCCCCGCCGACGATCGAATCGTTCCCGTCTTCGCCGTTGAGTTGGTCCGCGCCGGCCTGACCCGTCAGCGTGTCGTCCCCGTCGCCGCCGGCAATGGAGTCGTTCCCGTCGCCGCCGTCAATGGCGTCGTTGCCGGCCCCGCCGGTGATGAGGTCGTTCCCCAAGTCCCCGGAGATGCGGTCATTGCCCGCGCCGCCGTCGAGTCGGTCACCGCCGGCGCCGCCGGCGATGGAGTCGTCCCCGGCGTCCCCGTTCACGGTGTCGTTGCCGTCGTTGCCGCCCAGCAAGTCGGCCCCGGTGCCGCCGAAAATGAGGTCGTCGCCGAGGTTGCCGTAGAGGGTGTCATTCCCGACGCTGCCCCATATCGAGTCGTTGCCGTCGTTGCCGTCGGCGAGGTCATTACCGTCCCCGCCGACGAGCCTGTCCGCGCCGGCGCCGCCGCCGAGCGTGTCATTCCCGGCGCCGCCGTAGACGGCGTCGTCCCCGCTCCCGCCGTTGAGGCTATCGTTCCCGCCGCGGCCGGAAAGCTGGTCGTCGCCGCCTTCGCCGTTCAGGACATCCTTCCCGCTCCCGCCCCACAGGGAGTCGCCGCCGGCCCCGCCGGTCAGAGTGGACGGGATCGACGTGTCATTCACCAGCGAGTCGTCGCCGCCGTTGCCGAGGAGCTTGACCGATTGGATCTGCGACTTCGGGTAAATCTTGAACTCTTGAGTCCCGCCAGTTTTGTTGATGACGGCGACTTGGTTGTGGGAAGCCCCGTAGTAATACACGCGGATGGTGTTGGCCGCGTCCGACCCGGACACCAACAATTGCCCCTGCGTGAGGCTGATCGTCGCCGGGGTGTCCCGGCGTTCGAGTCCGGTAAGGCTTAACACTGGTCGCTTTGGCTTCATGGCAAGAGTCCTTTCTCGCTGCCGGTCTGTGGCAAGAACTACGGTAGGTCATCGTCGGGCCGGTCGCCCGACTTAATGGCCCGCCGCTCTGGCGGGGAGGAAGGCCGGTCGGTTAAATGGCACAACGCATTCGCCGCACCTTATCGGAGTTCCGGATGGCACGCCTCCTCGGCATGGTCGCCACAATCCTGCTGGCCGTCTCAACCGGCCCCGCCCAAGAAAAGCGAACCGCCACGGTCGGAAAGAACGGCATGGTCGTCTGCGTCTCCCCGGACGCGGCCGACGTCGGCGTGGCGATCTTGAAGAAGGGGGGCAACGCCGTGGACTGCTCGGTGGCCGTGGCGTTCGCGATGGCCGTCACGCACCCGGCGGCCGGAAATATCGGCGGCGGCGGCTTCATGATGGTCGCCCCCAAAACCGGCAAACCCGTCATGATCGACTACCGGGAGACGGCCCCAAAATTGTGCGAGAAGGACGCGTTCGCCACGACGACTGACTGGCTCAACCAGAAGGCCGTCGGCGTGCCGGGCACGGTGCGCGGGTTGGAATACGCCCACAAGAAGTTCGGCAAACTGCCGTGGAAGGATTTGGTGGACCCGGCCGTCAAGCTTGCCCAAGACGGCTTCGTTCTGAATAGGGCAACCGCCTTCTCACTGAACGACTATGATGCTGAGTTCGCAGACGCCGACCTTCGTTTTCAAGGACGGAAAACTGCTGCTCGTGACGGGCAGCCCCGGCGGGCGGACGATCATTAACACGGTGCTGTGCGTGACCGTGAACGTGATCGACTTCGGCATGGACATTCAATCTGCCGTCGATGCCCCGCGACAGCACCATCAATGGTTCCCGGACCAAATCGGGGCCGAGTTCGCCGACAAGACCTTGATCGAGGGTTTGATGGCCAAAGGGCACAAAGTGGTGAAAAGCAAACAGGGCGACGCCCACAGCATTTGGATCGACCCCAAGACCGGCCTCTACGACGGGGCCGCCGACATTCGGATCGCCGGGAAGGCGGCCGGGTATTAAAGGTCCAGCCACAGGCCGCGGCCGTCGGCCTTGGCCTTCTCGTAAAGTTTGATGCCCACGGCAATGTCTTCCAAGCCGATGCCCAGCGACTTGAAGAGGGTGATTTCCTCGGGGCTTTTCCGCCCCGGGGTCCGCAGGGCCACGACGCGGCCGAGTTCCACCACGTCGTACCACTCCAGAATGCCGGCGTCGAGGGCCGGGACTAAGTCGCCGGCCTCCAACTTCCCTTGGTCTTTGCTGTCGATCGTCACCACGGAAGCCCGCTTGATGACCTCGGCGTCAATCTCGGCCTTGGCGACGAAGTTCGACCCGACGATGTTCAAGTGTTGTCCTGGTGACAGCCATTCGCCCTTTAATACCGGCTCGCGGGCCGTGGTGGCCGTGCAGATGACGTCGGCATCTCGGACGGCCTCTTCGGCGGTTGGGCACGCGGTCACGGGGAAGGGGCAGACGGCCGACATCTCTTTCGCGAACGCCGCCCGGCTCGCCTCGTTGGGGCTGAACACGCAGGCATGGGTCAGGTTGCGCGCGTGGGCCACGCCGAGCAGTTGCGTGCGGGCCTGTTTGCCCGCCCCGATGATCGCCGCCCGCTTGGCGTCGGGCCGGGCCAAATGCTTCGTGGCGACGGCCGAGGCGGCCCCCGTGCGTATTTGGCCCAGCCAATCGGCTTGAATCAGGGCGAGCAGTTCCCCGGTCTTGCCGTCGTACAACGTGACGTGGAACGTCTGCCGGGCCTTCGTGGTCACATAGGCCTTGAACCCGATCACGCCCATCGTCTTGCACGCGGCCGGCAGGACGTGGAGCATGGCGTGGTCGGTCTGACACCGCGACCGGGGCATGGTGAAGGCCTCTTCCAAGGCCATTTTGCGGAAGCCGGCCTCGACCGCATCGGCGGCGAGTTCCATGGTCAGCAAGTCCCGGACGTCCGCTTCGGTGAGGTGGAGGACGGGCATGGCGGCCCCTCGAATTCGGTGCGAGTGAGAGTGAGAGGAAGGTTGATATTCCCTCTTCCGGCGGGCCGTGTCAAGCGGGCAAGCGCCCGGAATGCCATTTATCGGCCCTCTTTATAGAATAGGCCGCCTCACCAGGAGACCTTCCATGTCCGCCAAATTTGTTCTGGGCCTGATGGCCCTCGCAGGAGTGACCACCGCCATGAGCGCCGCCAACCCCGTCGTCGAGATGGAAACGTCCAAGGGCACCATCAAGATCGAACTGAACGAGGAAAAGGCCCCGATCTCCGTTAAGAACTTCCTCGCCTACGTGAAGGACAAGCACTACGACGGGCTGACCTTCCACCGCGTGATTGAGAACTTCATGGTCCAAGGCGGCGGGTACGACGCCGACCAGAAGCAGCGCAAGACGAAGGACCAAATCAAGAACGAGTCCGGCAATGGCCTGCTGAACGTCCGCGGCAGCCTCGCCATGGCCCGCACGAACGTCCTCGACAGCGCCACGTCGCAGTTCTTCATCAACGTGGTGGACAACCCGTTCTTGGACAAGGGCCAGTACGCCGTTTTCGGCCGCGTGATCGAGGGGATGGAAGTGGTGGACAAGATCCGCTCCAGCGAGACGGGCCGCAAGGGCATGTTCGCCACCGACGCCCCGCTGGAAGACATCTTCATCAAAAGCGTGACGGTGGTCGAGCCGAAGAAGTAAGCGATCCGGCGGCGGTCCATCGGGAGTGGCCGCCGCCTATTTTGACGTGACCGCGTAACGGTGCGATTGGCTCAACAGACTGACGACCTCGCCCGGCCGGTCCAAAATGACGGCGAACAAGTTTAATATGTCTCGCCCGAGTACGCTCATGTCCAAACCGCCGTCCGCGACAAACCCGGCGAACAAGCCGTTGAAGACGGCGTTCCCTGTTGCACTGTACGGCACCCGAACGGCGGATCGAAAAAAATGGGCGGCGGCCGCCCCGCCCACGCCACTCAGGTGACTTGCTTCGGAAACAGGTTCCAACGCCAAGTCTCTCATCACGTCGTGACTGAACGCCGTGCAATCTGCGCCGGAATCGACGAGGAACGCCACTGATCGCCAAGAGTGGTCGGCGGCACGCACTTCACCTCGGATCACCGGGCGAATGACGCCGTCGTCACACAGATACCACAGGCCGTCAATTCTCATAAATACGGAATGCCATGTCTTGCGGGACGAATCGGGTGAAGCGGCCGTCGTCGGCCGGGTGCGCGGCTTTCGCGGCGTAGATAGCCTCGTCCGGCGTGTCCCCAACGAACAGTTCTTGACCGGCGACACACAAGTATTTGCCCCGGTGTTGGCGGTAAATGTTGACCGCGCGCAACGTAAACCAGTCCCAGTTTTGTTTAAACCGCGCCCGTTGCAATTGGCTGGCCGCCAATTCGCCCGGATCGGTCACTTCCTCGACTGTCATGACCAAGCGGGCGGCGGCGGTCGGCAGGAATTCGGCTGGTGGCGATTGAATGGTCATGGCGGCTTTGGATTAGGAGTGGGACTACTCGGCCGGCTCGATGGTGGCGGTCATGGAGCCCGCGCACCGGGGGATGGTCGGGTCGGGGCCGAAGGCGTGGATTTGATCCTGCTTGAACTCGGCCCGCTCCATCGACGTCGTGCAGACGATCACCCGGCCGGACTCGTGGACTTCCTTGGCGAGGAGGAAGCCCTTCTCCTCGGGGTGGGCGAACAACTCCTTCAGCATGTAGATCACGTACTGGAACGAGTGGTCGTCGTCGTCGTGCAGGATCACGTTGTACGGCGGCTGCTTTTTAACCCTCGTCTCGTCCTTGGTCCGCCGCTCCGGCGTGGTCGTCGTTCCGCTCATGCGGGTCATACTCCTGTTGGGCGGGGGCGTCAGACCGGCGTGTCGGATTCGCCGTGGCCGGTGGGCGCCGCGTAATCTTCCGCCCCGGCCGGCACCCGGCCGTAGCACACCAAGGCGATGTCGTCGAACTGCGGGTGCGCGCCGACGTGGCGCTTGACCGCCTCGACCACCGTGGTCCCCAAGTCGCGGGCGCTCAGCCGGAGGCCGCGGGCAAGGGCGTCCTCCACCGTTTTAACCACGCCGTCTTCCAAGAACCGCTGCCCGGTGTTCGGCTGGGCGTCCTCGATGCCGTCCGTGTAGACGATCAGGCTGTCGCCGGCCTCCAGTTTCACTTTATGGGCCGTGTATACGTGGTTCGGCACCCAGCCGATGGGGAAGTCGCCGGAGTCCTTGTCGAACACCTTGACGAATTTGTTTTCGGCCGCGCGGTACACGAACGGGGACAGGTGCCCGGCGCTGACCAGTTCCACCTCGTGCGTGGCCGGGTCGATGATGGCGGCCGACAGCGTCACGTAGCGGTCTTCCAGGTTCGCCTGCATCAGTTGTTCGTTCAAGTGCGAGATGGCCCGGGCCACGCCCGACTGCGTGAGCATGGACACGCGGGCCTCGCCGCTGAGCCGGGCCATTAGCAGGGCGGCCGGAACGCCCTTGCCGGACACGTCCCCGAGCAGGACCACTTGGCGGCCGTTCGGCAGGGTGATGAAGTCGTAGTAGTCCCCGCCGACGGTCCTTGCCGCGAGGTAGAAGGAAAAGAACTCGTACCCCGGAAGCAGCGGGAAAGACTGCGGCAGGAACCCCATCTGCACTTTGGAGGCGGCCTTGTTCTCTTCTTCCAATTTTTGCTGGTTGAGGACGGTCGCGTGCAGCCGGGCGTTCTCCAGCGCGATGGAGGCTTGGGCGGCCACGCACACGAGCAGTTTCAAGTCGTCTTTGGTGAACTTCTTGGTCCGGTCTTGGCTGTCCAACTGGATGACGCCCAAGGCCCGGCCGTCCTGCGAGGCGAGGGCGACGCACATGACGGACCGAATCTTGAAGTCCGCGATTGACTGGGCCAGGCCCATGTTGGCGTCGGAGGAGGCGTCTTCGCTCAGGTAAGACTCCAGCGTCTCCGTACACTTCTTCACGATGGTCCGGCTGAACCGCTCACTCGCGCCCGGCCGGCGGCTCTTGGACACCTTGGGGATCAGCTTGCCGGCGGCGTCCTGTTCGATGATGAAGCAGCGGTCCGCCTGCTTGAACACCTTGAACAACTCGTCCGCGATCTGCGGCATCAGGGCTTCCATGTCCAGCGTCTTGCTCAGGGCCGTGCTGATGTCCAGCACGGCCCGCAGTTTTTCGCTCGGCTGCGTGTCGAGGAACTGCTGGACGGGCACGCGCTGGAAACTCGCCTCCACCGTCGTGTGGGAGGTCGAGTCGTCATCGATGTCGTCCGGGGGTACCGGCGGCCCTTTCGGGCCGCCCAAGAGGTCGTCCAGCCCGTCCCCCTTGTAGTTCTCGTCCCGGAAGGTGAAGAGGAAATCGCAAATCTTGATGTTGTCCCCGTGCTTCAGCGGACTACTCGACCGGCCCTCCACCTTCTTGTTGTTCAGGAAGGTGCTGTTCCGGCTCCCCAAGTCTTCGATGAAGAATTGGTTGTTTACGTTAAGAATGCGCGCGTGTTCCCGGCTGACCGCGTTGGCCGGCAGCACGACCTTGCATTTTTCGGGGGCGCGGCCAATCATGGTCGGGTCCTTGCCCAGGATGTGCTTGTCGCCGGCGGTGGACCCGTCGGGCGTCTTGGTCAGGATGAGGCTAGGCATGGCCATATTCATGTGCGAGTAATGAAAAGGGGGCGCGGAAGTAAAGTAAAGTTTACCGTCCCTTCGCGCGGAGTGCAACAGGTAGCCGGCATAATCTGAATGACGGGGAGAATGCCGTTTTGGCTGATCGTGTCCGCCGGGGCCGATTTCCCACTTGCGCCGGCCGACGGGTTGACCCGCATTCTCGGCCGTGCGATAATTCCCCCTCCCGCCGCCGGCCACTCATTTCCCGAGACCACGCCATGTCCAACATTCGACGAATCACCGCCGCCGCCCTCTTGGCCGGGTTGACGGGCGCGCCGGCGTCCACGTCCCAAGACAAGGAGCCGACCGGCGTCTTTAAGGGGCACACGGACGCCGTGTACTCCGTGGGCCAAACGCCGGACGGCAAGGTCATCGCCACCGCCAGTTTTGACCGCACGGTGCGCCTGTGGGACGCCGTCACGGGAAAGCAACTGCGGAATTACGGCGGGACGACCGGGCACCAGAGTTTGGTGTTGAGCGTGGCCGTGAACCCGTCCGGGGAATTGATGGCCACCGGCGGGTCGGACAACAATTTGTTTCTTTGGGACATCCCGTCCCCCAAGGCCGTGCGGGAGTACGCGCACGCGGCGCCCGTGGCCGCGGCGGGAGTTTCTACGGACGGAAAAACTCTTGGCGGCGTGGGGAAGGACGGAAGCGTCCGCTTGTGGCAGGCCGCGGACGGGAAGCAACTCCAAGCCGTGCCGCCCGTCCGCGGCGACGGGGCCGGGGGGGCGTTCACCGCGAACGGCCAACAATTTGTCAGCGCTTCCAGCGACGGCTTCCTGCGCTGGGTCAACACGGCCGACGGCAAGATCACCGCCAGCATCGGGACATCGAAGGGCGCGCTGACCGGCTTCGCCCTGTCGCCGGGGAATGCGCCATACACGATCCACGACGACGGCAAGTTGAAATTCTGGCAGGCGCCGACCGGCCTGGCCAAACCGTTGCCGCCGCACGCGGACGCCATCACGCAAATCCATCTGGGGGCCGACGGCAGTTTCCTCATCACCGTCGGAGCGGACAAGGTGGTGAAATCGGTCAGCACGAGTTCGGGAGCCGTCGGCAAAGAATTCACCGCCTCGGCCGCCGTCTCCTGCGTGGCCGTTTGGCCGAACGGGAGTGTCGTCGCCATCGGCCAACCTGACGGAAAAGTCATCTTGTGGAATCGCACGGACGGCAAAATTGTGGACACGTTGCCGGCCCACCCGAAAAAAGTGGTCGCCATCGCCGCGCACCCGACGGGTGCTTCGTTCCTCACGGTGGACGAGGAAGGCGCCGCCAACCTTTGGGCGTACCCCATCGTCAAGCCGAAGCCCCCCGCGAAGGACGCGAAGGAGCCGAAGGACGGCGGGGACGTGAAGCCGACGGCCAGTTTCAAAATTCCCGGCGGCGCCGTCATCGGCATCATGTACCACACGACGGCGAATCAGATTCTCGCGCTGACCGCCGACAAGACTGTAAAGTTATTCGACCTGTCCGCCGGCAAAGAGGCCCGCACGGTGGCCACGTTGCCGACGGTTCCGAGGGCGTTTGCCGTGAGCCGGGACTTCGCCATACTGGCCGTCGCACTCGACAAGACGGTGAAGCTCATCAACGTCGCGGACGGCAAGGAGGCGCTGACCATCGACGCGGACGCCACCAGTCTGAGTTTCAGCGCGGACAAGACGAAACTGGTGACTGGCCACGCGGACAAGACCGCCCGCGTGTGGGATACCGCCAAGGGCGAATTTATCCAAGCCGTGGAACACTCCGGGCCGGTGACGGGCGTGGCCTTCGCCCCGACGCAACAGGGCGTGTACGTCGTCAGTTCGGACAAGACAGGGGCGTTGTTGCCGATTCAGCAACCGAAGGTAATTCAGGTTTCGCCGAAGCCGTTGCGGGCATTGGCCGTGGCCCCAAGCGGGTCGCACGTCATCGTCGGCGGGGACGAACTGATCGTTCGGGCGTTCAATACGGGGAACGGCGCCGAGGAGAAGAAATTCGAGGGCTCCGAGGGGCCAGTCTTAGCGGTCGCCGTCAGCAAGAACGGGCAGACCGTGGCCGTGGGCGGGGCTGACAAGACCATTCGCCTGTTCCAGTTCGCCGAAGCCAAGCCGTTGGCGACGATCCCGGCCGTGAGCGTTATCCGGGCGTTGGCGTTCCACCCGGCGGGTAACATGGTAGTGAGTCTCACCGAGGATAAGCTGCTGACGGCTTGGAATG
Source organism: Zavarzinella sp. (assembly GCA_043744795.1). Lineage (GTDB taxonomy): Bacteria > Planctomycetota > Planctomycetia > Gemmatales > Gemmataceae > Zavarzinella. Next base: position 58,905 of record JAYTTY010000277.1, read on the forward strand.
TCACGCAACAGTCGGGCCAACCGCTGCCGGACGACTTCGGCGCCGTGGTGCAGCAGTGGACGCTCCCCGATGTCGGCTCGGGGGTGACGTTCAACGAGAAGGGCGATTTGTTCGTCGGCCTCGCGGATAAGACCGTCAAGCAGTTCAAGATCGCCGGGACCGCCCCGGTGAAAAACGTGATGCAGCACCCGAACTTGGTGGACGCCGTCGCGTTTTCCCCGGACGGCAAGTATTTGGCGAGCGGGTGCCACGATGGCGTCCTGCGCGTGTTCGAGACGGAAAAGTACGCGGCGTTTAAGGTGATGCAGGCCCACTCGATGCCGGCGCCGGGGGCGGCCATTTACTCGGTGACGTGGTCGCCCGACGGCAAGCAAATTCTGACGACGAGCTTCGACAAGTCCATGAAACTCTGGGACGTGGCCGCCGGCACGATGGTGAAGGAGTTCAAGGGCTACGCTGACAAGGGCAACGAGAAGGGGCACCAAGACCAAGTCTTCACGGCCATCTTCACGAAGGACGGCAAGACCGTCATCAGCGGGTCGAGCGACCGCCGCATCAAGAAGTGGGACGTCGCCGCCGGGGCCGTGACCGGCGAATTCGTCCACCCGACCGTGAAGGGCGAGCCGGGCCAGAGCCACCCCGGCGGCGTGTACGCCCTGCGGCTGACCCCTGACGAGAAGTTCTTAATCAGCGCGGGGCCGGCCCCGAAGAACCGGGGCTATGTGGCCGTGTGGAACATGGCCGACGGCAAACTCGTCAGCGGCACGGAGACGAACACGGGGCCGATTTACACGGCGATCCTGACGGCCGACGGCAAGGGCGTCATCCTCGGCTGCGGCCCGAAAGTGCGGCAAGTGCCGGAAGCGGAAGCATTGGTGTGGCCGTTGCCGGCAGGGAAGTAAAAGAAAAGAGTTTCACGCAAAGTTCGCAAAGAGGCAAAGCTCGCAAAGAAGACAGATGGGAGAAGTGTTTGTGACCTCGATGGGGTTTGACAAACACTTTTTTCATCTCTTCTTTGCGAGCTTTGCCTCTTTGCGAGCTTTGCGTGAAACTTTTCTGATTTAACTCTTCAGCTCCGCAATCGTTTCCTTCATTGAGGCGATTTGCTTTGTCAGTTCGGCCAACAGTTCGCGTTGTTGCGTCAGCACCTCGGCCGGGGCGCGGGCGACGAAATCCGCGTTGGCGAGTTTCTTTTCCGTCCCCTCCAGCGACTTCGTCTTATCGGCCAGTTGCTTCTCTAACCGCTTCACTTCGGCGGCCGGGTCGATCAATCCTTCCAACGAGACGTAACATTCGAAGTCGGCCGTCACCTGAGAGGCGGCCTGTTTCGGCTTCGCGGTCGTCGGCCCGGCGGTGAAGTTGCCGACGCCGGCCAAGCGCACGATGAACGCTTGGAGGGCGTCGAAGTCTTTCGCCACCGCGTCCGAACACTTCACGGCCACGTGCAGCGGGGTTTTGCCGTCCACGCTGTAGCGGTTGCGCACGTCGCGGACGATGCGCACCAAGTCTTGCATGCGGGCGATGCGGGTCTCCATGCCGGCGTCCTGCCAATCGGCGGGGAAGGTCGGCCACGCGGCCCGTGTCACGGTGTTGCCGGCGGAAATCGGGGCGGGGAAGCCGCGCACGGCGGCCGCCTCGTTGAGTGACTGCCAGAGCGATTCCGCGAGGAACGGCATGATCGGTTGGGCCAACCGCACGATGGCGTCCAGCACGCCGACGAGGACTTGCTGCACCGTTGCCCGGCCCGTCTCGTCCTTCATGCGGCCCTTGGCCATCTCGATGTACCAGTCGCAAAACTCGGACCACGAGAAGTCGTACAGCAGGCGCGTGACTTCGCTGAACTTGAATTCCTCCAAGCAGTCCGTGATCGCCTTCGCGGTCGTCGCCAGCCGGGACAGAATCCAGCGGTCTTCGAGCGGAAGGTTCGCGGGCGTGAGCGTGGCCGGCGTGTACCCGTCCAAGTTCATCAGGATGAAGCGGGTCGCGTTCCACAACTTGTTGGCGAAGTTGCGGCCGATCTCGAAGCGGTCGGACCCTTGCTTGGCGGTCGGCAACTCCGGGTCGTCCGCGGGCCACGGCCCGCCGGGGCGGAACGGCTTCTTGCAACTCGGGCAGGCGAGTTTCTTGGTCCGCATGTACATGTGCTCCTGCTTCACGGGCACGCTCGTGCCGCAATGCGGGCAGATGTTCACGACGGGCATCCGGCTGTCTTGCGTCTCCGTGGCAAGCGATGCAACACCGAACCGCGTCGCGTCGGCGCCATAGAGGCGAATGATGTCAACGGGGTCAACGCCGTTGCCTTTCATTTTGCTCATGCCCTCGCCAAAACCGTCGAGCACTTTCGGGTGGATGTACACTTTGTGGAACGGCACCTCGCCCATGTTGTACAGGCCAGTAATCACCATGCGAGCCACCCACAAGGTAATGATGTCCCGCGTCGTGCAAAGCACGCTGGTCGGGTAGAAGTGCTTCAACTCGGCCGTCTGCTCCGGCCAGCCGAACGTCGAGTGAGGCCAGAGAGCGGAAGAGAACCAAGTGTCGAGAACGTCAACGTCTTGTTTGTAACCTGAACGTTCTAATGCCTCAAAAACTTGGTTATCTTCGCCAGAGTAACAAATTGAATACGTAAACCCAGGATGGGCGTGATCCGGTGTAGGTACTCCAAAAATTTGCTTTGATGTAGCCAGTTGCCAAGTGCCTTGACTGACGGATCGTGAAATTTCATCCACGATCTGTTCACCGGCATTAATCTTGTCGATGATCTTGTCACGAAGAGTAAGTGCAGGATCATCAAAAGGGAGAATTGATGACCATTGCTTTTTCGACTGCACGGCTGCAGCTTCCGCAATCAGCGAATCGTGCAACGCATACTCTTTACGCCATACTGGAATACGGTGCCCCCACCACAATTGTCGGCTCACGCACCAGTCGCGTTTTTCACCGAGCCAAGCGAGGTAAGTGTCCTTGTATCGTTCTGGGGTGAACACCACCCGGCCGTCGGTCACGGCGTCCATCGCCATTTGGGCGAGGCCGGGCTTGCCGTCGTCGCGGTCGGCCATCTTCACGAACCACTGGTCGGACAGCAGCGGCTCAATGGGGGTTTTGCTGCGACTGCTGAACTTCAGCGGGATCACGCGGTCTTCCTTGCCCTCGAAGAACCCGAGTTCCTCCATCGCGGCCACCACGGCCTCGCGGGCTTTTGATCGCTCCATCCCGGCGTACTTGCCGCCGTTCTCGTTGATGGTGCCGTCCGCGTTCAGGATGTTCATCATCCCGATGTGCGGATTGCGTTGCCAGCAGGCGTAGTCGTTCGGGTCGTGGGCGGGCGTCACCTTCACGCAGCCGGTGCCGAGCGTCGGGTCGGCGAGCAGGGCGTCCGCGATGATCGGGATGTCCCGGCCCACCAGCGGGATCGTCACCTGTTGACCGATCAGCGTCTTGTAGCGCTCGTCGCTCGGATGCACGCACACGGCGGTGTCGCCGAGCATGGTCTCGGGCCGAGTCGTCGAGAAGCGGATGAACGTGTCCGGCATCCCTTTCACGGGATACTTGAACGTCCAGAAGCCCCCCTTGGTGTCCTCAGTTTCCGTCTCGTCGTCGGCCACGGACGTTTGCAGTTGCGTGTCCCAGTTCACCAGCCGCTTGCCGCGGTAGATATACCCGTCGCGGAACATGCGGAAGAAGGTCTCCCGCACGGCCTTCGCGCACATCGGGTCGAGGGTGAAGCGCGTCCGCTGCCAGTCGGCCGACGCCCCGAGTTCGCGGAGTTGCCCGAGGATGCGCTTCTCGTATTGGTCTTTCCACTTCCAAATACGGCTCACCAATTCCTCTCGGCCCAAGTCGTGCCGGGTCTTCTTCTCCTCGGCCCACACCCGCTTTTCCACCACGGCCTGCGTGGCAATCCCCGCGTGGTCCGTCCCCGGCATCCACTCGGCGTTGTACCCCTGCATCCGCCGCCAGCGGATCAAGATGTCCTGCACCGTGTTGTTCAGGGCGTGCCCCATGTGCAACGCCCCCGTCACGTTCGGCGGCGGGATGACGATGGAGAATGGCGTCTTCGACGGCTCGGCCTCCGCGTGGCCGATTTGCAACTCATCCCAGAAGGCAAGCCACTTGGCCTGGGCTTCCTGCGGGTCGTAGGCCTTAGCCATTTCAGTCGGCATAATAATTCATCCAAAAACGTTTCACGCAAAGTTCGCAAAGAGGCAAAGCTCGCAAAGGAAGAAAAATATTTAAACCGCGGGGTGAGGTCATCGGGGCATTCCGTTGGCTATCCGCACGATTCCGTCTTTGATCAAAGTCTCGTTGAAGTTGATGAGAAGACCCAGCCGAAGATTTGAAATTTTCAAATACGTCAACAACTGTTTCTTGTGGATGTCCGCCAATTTCGTCACGGATTTTAACTCGACGATGACTTTGTCATCCACCAACAAGTCGCACTTGAACGCAGCGTCCAATTTAATCTCGTCGTACACAAGGGGGATCGGCTCCTGATGCTTGACGGCCAATCCCCGCTTGACCAATTCAAATTCTAAAATCTGCTCGTAAACGTGTTCAAACAAACCCGGGCCAAGTTTGGTATGAAGCCGAAAAGCCGAGTCTACTATGACTTTCGAGATTTCGTTCTCATCCATTTTGTTCTCTTTGCGAGCTTTGCCTCTTTGCGAGCTTTGCGTGAAACTCTGCTCTGCTGCCTTTACTCTTTGCTTTCCGAGTCCTTGAACAGCTTGTATTCCACGCTGTCGGCCAGGGCCAACCAGCTTGCTTCGATGATGTTTTCGCTCACGCCCACCGTGCCCCACACGTCGGCGCCGTCGCGGCTTTCGATGATGACGCGCACGCGGGCGGCCGTCCCTTCGCGGGCGTTGACCACTCTCACCTTGTAGTCCAGCAGTTGCATATCCTGCAATTGCGGGAAGACCGGAAGCAACGCCTTCCGCAGGGCGCCGTCGAGGGCGTTCACGGGGCCGTCGCCGTCGCTGGCGGTGTGGCGGACTTCGTCGCCGACGCGGATTTTGACGGTCGCTTCCGTCGCCGCGGAGCCGTCTTGGTTTTGTTCGATGTTCACGCGGTAGTGCAGTCGCTCGAACCACGGCTTGTATTGGCCGATGGCCTTCTTTACGAGCAAGTCGAAGGAGGCCTCGGCCGCCTCAAATTCGTAGCCGGCGTTCTCCAAATCCTGCACTTGCGTGAGGATTTTCTGCATCGTCGCCTTGTCGTGCTGGATGTCGTACTTCGTCGTCTTCGTCAAGATCGTCGATTGCCCGGACAGTTCGCTGACCAAAATGCGGCGCTCGTTGCCCACCACTTCCGGGCTGATGTGCTCGTAGCTGACCGGGTTCTTGGCGACGGCGTGCGTGTGCATCCCCCCCTTGTGGGCGAAGGCGCTGCCGCCGACGAACGCCTGGCCGCTGCGCAGGTTCAGGTTCGCCACTTCGTACACGTAGCGGGACGCTTCCGTGAGTCGTTGCAGACTGCCGGGGCGCAGCACGTCGTGGCCGTACTTGATGGCCAAGTTGGCGATGACGCTCACCAAGTCCGCGTTGCCGCAGCGCTCGCCGATGCCGTTCATGGTGCCTTGCACTTGCGTGGCCCCTTCCCGCACGGCCGCGAGGGAGTTGGCCACGGCCAGTTCGCAGTCGTTGTGCGTGTGGATTCCCACGTCGCACGTCACGGCCGCCCGCACGGCCCGCACGCGCTCGGCGACGGCTTCCGGCATGGTGCCGCCGTTGGTGTCACACAAGATCACGCAACTGGCCCCGGCCTTCTCGGCGGCTTGCAGCGTTCGGATGGCGTACTCGGGGTTGGCCTTGTAGCCGTCGAAGAAATGTTCGGCGTCGTAGAACACTTCCCGCCCGGCGGCCTTGCAGCAGGCGACGGAGTCCGCGATCATGCGCAGGTTTTCTTCCAAGTCCGTGTTCAGAATTTCGCGCACGTGCATGTCCCACGTCTTGCCGACGATGGTGACAACAGGCGTGTGTGCATCGAGCAGGGCCTTAATGCAAGTGTCCGTCGCCGCTTCCGCGTTCTTGCGGCGGGTCATGCCGAAGGCGACCACTTTGGCGTGCTTAAGCGTCTTCGTCTTCATCGTCTGAAAATACTCGAAGTCTTTGGGGTTCGAGAGGGGATAGCCCCCCTCGATGTAGTCCACCCCGAGGTCGTCGAGTTTCGCGGAGAGCTGGATCTTGTCGTTCAGGGAAAAGTTGATCCCCTCGCCTTGGCTCCCGTCGCGGAGCGTGGTGTCGTACACGGCGATTCGCATGACGCCCTTTCCCTTCCCGCCCGGCCGCCGTCGGCCGGGAAACGAAAAAACCCCGAAGCGGTCGGCTCCGGGGTGACGATGATCTTGGAGACCCGCCCGGAGCTTAGATTCCCGTAACGACGACACCGGCCACCATAATGGCCCGCGTCACGCCGGTAATCGCCCGCACGGATGTCATACGCTCAATCCTAAACGGCCGGGGGGGAAGCGTCAACGGGGCTGAGGGATTTGTCGTGTCGCCACATGATCTGCGAGCAAAGAGATGAGAGCTGCCGCAGAACGTGGGGCAAGCATCCCGCTTGCCTGTGAGATTCGGGCAAGCGAGACGCTAGCCCTACGTAAAACGGCCGACGCCCTGCTTGCTCCCCCTCTCCGCTTCGGAGAGGGGGCCGGGGGGTGAGGTTGCCTTTGGGCACTGACTCCGCTCCGGCATCCGCCTACGCTCCGACGGTCCCCACGTTCGCCACGCCCCTTTCCCTTGCTTGACCTGACCCCGACCAACGAAACTAGGGAACTAAGGCAAGTCGGAAGCCGAGGCCGTTGAAGCGGACCGTCGGGGCGCCCCCGTTACGGAGCGCCGACCGGCAGTCCCCGGCGTCGCTGCCCCAGCACCCGCCCCGGAACACCCGGGCCGAGCCTCCGGTAGTGTACAAATTTTCACACCACTCAAAGACGTTCCCACTCATGTCACACAATCCCCAAGGGTGTGGGGCCTTGTCTTTGTATGTCCCAACAGGCGTCGTCTTCTCTTTGTACTCCCCCTTTGTTGTCGTCCCGTACGGATAGTTCCCGTCATGGTTCGCCTTGTCCCCGTTCAACACGTCGCCCCAATAGAACGCCTGCTTGTTCCCCTTCCCACCGCGACACGCATACTC